>JAAYWS010000057.1 GCA_012516575.1 Actinomycetaceae bacterium | reverse complement strand
AGTAGGGGTTGCTGGGCGGGTGAATAGGGCTAGCAGATTGTGTTAGCTGACTCACAAGGTGGGTTTTAGCTGTTATCGTCGGGGATAAGGTTGCGCTTTCGTGAAATACCTGCACAGTAAGGGTGCTGTCGAACATTCAGTGTCCTAGCTGGCGGTGTTGACGTTTTGTGTTGTTCTGTGATCGGTAAAGGTTGTTGTTATGGCTGGCGGAGTCCGGTTGGTTTGGAAAAAGATTGCGGTACTGTTCGCGGCACTCATGTTGGTTGTCGGGATTTGGATGACGGCGTTGCCGACGTCGGCGCAGGCTACTCCGGGCGATCCGGGGCCATCTACGCCAGGCACGTGGGCGTGTGATGGTGCAGATTGCAAGTTCCTCAACCCGGACGGCATAGCGTATACGAATGCGTGGGTTTTAGATAAAGGTAAGTGGTATTACCTAGGCGATGATGGGTTGATGGCTCGCACGTCGGGGGAATACACCTGGTATAACGAAACGGGTATTGACGAGAAGTGGTATCGGTTTAGTAGTAGCGGCGCAATGGTAACCGGCTGGGTAGAGACGGACTACGGTGGCGATAAGCGTTGGATGTATTACGATCCGCATGGTCCGCATGTTGAATCAGAAGCTCGTTATATTAACGGCGCGTGGTACGTGTTTGATGATCAGGGTTTTATGATCGCTGATCGAACGTATTCGATAGACGATAAAGAGTATCGGTTGACGGCGTCGGGTAAGGCTCATATCGGCTGGTATTATGACGGCTCCTACTGGTATTACCACGGTAGTGACGGGGCCATGTATAAAGTCAAGTGGTTATCGCAGAACGGCAAGTGGTACTACTTTCAGCACGAAGGGCGCATGGTGGCGAACAACTGGATTGTACGTAACGCGAAGAGATATCAGTTTGATGCCACGGGTGCCTTAATTACGGGGGCTCGTTGGGAACAAGACGGTTCTGAGTGGCGCTACTACGGCGCTGACGGTGCAAGCTACTCACGGCAGTGGCTCTACTACGGTGGTAAATGGTATTACTTCTTTAGTAATTATGACGAAGATAGAGGCTACACTCACCATCGGATGGCTCGTAATGAACTAGTTGAGATTGATGGTAAGTGGTATTACTTCGACCAAAGTGGGGCAATGCTTTCCAATCGCTGGCACCAACTGGGCAATAGTGCTGACGAGTGGCGTTATTTCGGGGCATCTGGAGCTGTACACTCCGGCTGGCTACTAGACAAAGGCAAGTGGTATTACCTTGACCCGGCCGATGAGAACCGAATGGTGAATTTGGCCGTGCCGCGAATCGGAAATGCTTATTACGAATTTGATGCATCCGGGGCCTGGACTGGAAGGTCCTATGCTGCCGGTGAAGGTCTTCCGCCACCTAAGTAGTAGCTGCAGGGCTCGCAGAGGTTTCTGTGAGCCCTGTGTGGTTTGGATATTGTGTGTTTGGAGCTGGGTTGGAGTTTAGTGATGGTTAAGGTAGTTTCTTCTCGTTTGGTTGCGCTGTTTGCGGCGCTCATGTTGGTTGCTGGGATTGGGATGACGGTGTTGCCGGCGCAGGCGGCTCCGCCTGATCCGGAGCCTTCGTTGCAGGGTTCGTGGTTATGTGAAACAGATGGCGATTGCAGGTATCTGGATCCGAATAATTATCCTTATAAAAGTACGTGGCTGTTGTGGAATAACAAGTGGTATTACCTAGATGCTGGTGGGTGGATGTATCGCACGCCCGGTGAGTATACGCTTGCTAACGGAAACAGAATCGATGGTTCGTCGTATCGCTTTGATAGTTCCGGGGCGATGGTTACTGGTTGGGTTCAAGTGACCTACAACGGTGACAAGCATTGGATGTACTACGATCCGGATGGGCGCGGCGTTGATGATTCTGCACGCTATATCGGTGGGGCATGGTATGCGTTCAACGGCCTTGGTTTTATGATGGCGGACAGAACTTATACGATAGATGGCAAAAAGTATCGGTTGACGGCGTCGGGTAAGGCACATATCGGCTGGTATCAGGATGGGTCAGACTGGTATTACTACGGGTCTGATGGCGTGATGTACAAATACCAGTGGTTGGCGTCAAAAGGCAAGTGGTACTACTTTGGCAAAAATGGAGTTATGGTTGCAGGCGGTACGGCGGAAGTGGCTGGTAAGACCTATAGGTTCGATGCCTCAGGTGCTTTAATTACGGGAGCCCGTTGGGAACAGGACGGCTCTGAATGGTATTACTACGGTGCTGACGGTGCGAGGTACTCACGGCAGTGGCTCTACTCCGGTGGGAAATGGTACTACTTCCATGGCACACACTATTATGGTAACTACGTTGGAAACCGGATGATGCGCAATGAAGAAACTTCGGTTGACGGCAACTGGTACCGCTTCGACCAAAGCGGAGCAATGCTCTCCAGCACGTGGTATTACCAAGACGAAGGGGTATGGTCGGACGGCTGGCAGTATTACGATGCCTCGGGTAAGCAATTCGTAGGGTGGCTCCTATATAACGGCAAGTGGTACTACTTTACTCACATAGATGGGATTCCTTTCTTGCCGCTTAACATGGATATTAATGTTGACGGCGTTTACTATCGGCTCGATGAGAACGGTGCTTGGACTGGTTATGCTTTCTAATTGATCCTGAGCACTAAGAAGTCGAGGGCCAGTGCCCTCGACTTCTTAGTTTTCTTCTGATAGTCCCACAATAATAGCCTCAGAAAACCCCATTTCTAATGGACTGGGTCACAATTCAGTTAGATTTTTGTTATCCTTTGGTAAAGGCACCTTTTCTCGACGTGCCCGCTGATGGGCATTGCACTCATTTGTGTTGTTTTCGGTTTTCTTTAGGTGATTGACATGGCTGGTACCGCTTTATTGATTCGGAACAAGATTGCGGCACTGTTCGCGGCGCTGTTGTTGGTTGCTGGAGTAGGGATGACGGCGTTGCCACAGGCTTCCGCTGCTCCGGGTGATCCAGGCCCGGCTCTGCCAGGTACGTGGTCGTGTACCGGCGCAGATTGCAAATTCCTCAATCCGGATGGCGACCCATATCTCAGTGCGTGGGTTTTATGGAACAACAAATGGTATTACTTAGGCGACGACGGCTGGATGTATCGCACGGTTGGCGAGTATATATACGGTGGCGACGAGTATATCGACGGTAGCTACTATCGGTTCGATAGTTCTGGTGCGATGGTGACCGGCTGGGTGCAAACGAAATATAATGTCGACGGGAAGTATTATTGGACGTATTACGGTCCGGATGGCCGTAGTGTTTATGATGCAGCTTCCTACATTAATGGCGCATGGTACGTGTTCGATGGGTACGGCTTTATGGTCGCGGACGATACGTATGTGACAGAGGACGGAGAAGAGTATCGGTTGACGTCCTCGGGTAAGGCGTATACGGGCTGGTATCAGAGCGGTTCCACGTGGTATTACTACGGCTCTGATGGTGCGATGTACTGGAGCCGGTGGTTGTATTCCGGTGGTCAATGGTATTATTTTGACTTTGCGGGAAGAATGTACGATAGGATGACCGCTTTTATTGATGGAAAACTTTATCAGTTCGCGGCTTCTGGTGCGATGATAACTGGCTGGTATCAGAGCGGCTCTGAGTGGTACTACAGTGGCGCCGATGGGGCGAGATACTCACGGCAGTGGCTTTACTACGGCGGCAAATGGTATTTTTTCCATGGCACACACTATTTTGGTAACTTTGTCGGAAACCGGATGATGCGCGACGACGCGTTTTATATCGGTGATAGTCGCTACCGCTTCGACGAAAACGGCGCGATGCTCTCCAATGAGTGGTATTACCAAAACGAAGGGTTATGGTCAGACGGCTGGCAATATTACGACGCCTCTGGCAAGCAACCATTAGGATGGGTGCTGTATAACGGTAAGTGGTATTACTTCACTTTGTTCGAATTGATCCCGCGCCTAGTTGTGAACACTGACTACGAGGTTGACGGCATCTACTACCGGTTCGATGCGAACGGAGCTTGGACCGGCTATGCTTACAGCCCTGGGAACTGAGCCCAGCGGTAGGCTAAAATAAGCTCTCGTATATTGACCACTATGCTAATATTGGTCAAAAATTCAACTTTCTCGGCTATGTGCGCAGGATTCACGCGTTACAAATCGAGATCTATAGAGCGGAGATAATAGATGACCGAAGTGCGCTGGCTTGACGATGCTGAACAACACGCATGGCGTAGTTTTCTACGCGGCCAGGCTTTGGTCCTCGAAGGAATTAACTCTGACGTTGTAGAAAACTCTGCGCTCACGTTAAACGAATACGAAGTATTGGTACGTCTTTCCGAATGTGAAGATCGGCGTACTCGCATGTCGAACCTCGCTAAAGACCTTGTCCACTCCCGTTCCCGCCTTACCCACACGGTTTCCCGTCTTGAAAAAGCTGGTTATGTGGAACGTTTTCCCTGCCCAGACGATCGGCGGGGAATTATTTGCGGGCTCACCGACGCCGGTTTTGAACGGCTCGCTAATGCGGCTCCCGATCACGTGGAATCCGTGCGTGCCCGTATGATAGATCGACTTGAACGTGAAGAGTTCCTCGAGTTGGGGCGTATTTTCGCTAAGCTGGTAGCCAGTGAAGAAAGCCCCGCTACATAAATTGTGATCCGCAAAGGACGTTTATCCCATGGAATTAACAACGGTTCATCTTGTACGACACGGCGAAGTCGATAATCCGGAGGGTATCTTGTACGGGCAGCGTCCCGGTTTCCACCTGACCGAACTCGGCCACACAATGGCCCAAGGCTTAGCTGAAACATTCGCCACGCACGATATTCGGACCGTTATTACTTCTCCTTTAGAGCGCGCCCAAGAAACCGGAGCCCCCACAGCTGAAGTTTTTGGCCTAACTATTCGCACCGATGAACGAGTTATCGAAGCGGATAACAACTTTGAGGGCCTCGATGTTAACAAGAACCGCTTAATCCTCGCCCATCCGAAGTTCTGGCGGTGGTATTCCAATCCACTCACCCCGTCATGGGGAGAACCTTATACAGACATTATTAAGCGGATGAGCGCTGCTATTTCTCAAGCGTTGACCGAAGCGCAGGGCGGAGAAGCAGTCATCGTCTCGCATCAGCTCCCGATTTGGACGATGCGTCGATTCATTGAAGGCAAACCGCTCGCGCACGATCCCCGCAAACGCGAATGCTCCCTATGCTCAGTCACTTCACTAACTTTTGCAGATCGTCAGCTGATCTCCCTCAAATACTGGGAGCCAGTTGGGCACCTGCTTCATAAAGCTGCTGACATGGTCCCGGGCACTTCAGAAGCGGCTACCAAGAAATAAGCGGCTAGAAGCTCCCGTAGAGGCCGCCGCGTCCCAGATCATCGGGCTCTTCGGGGGTGTCCGCGCTGGGCGCACTTGCTGCAGTGTCGCCCATCTCTTCGCGTTTTTTCTGCTCGTAGGCACGACGCCGGTTCTGAGCCTCTAAACGGGCCAAAAACTCCGGATCATCATCGGGTGCAACCGGACCCTTGGCTTTCCGGCGCGGACCGAAAGCGTCTTTTAAAGCGTCGCCCGTCATCGGCGTCGTCGACGTAAATAAATGCTGATTTTTAAAGAAAATCCACAACAACGGACCGATAACCGGAACAATCAAAGTCAAAATCGCCCAATAAGGTTTCGGAATGCGTGCGGGCATGTTCGAAGAGTCGCGCCGCAAAACGTCAATAAACGAATAAACGGTCAGCGCGACAATAAACAGAACAAGAAGTACTCTAGGCACGGTTCAAGTTTAGTTCACAAGGCGCAATAGGGCACATCCGGTGTTGCGCCAATGGCTAAAGCTCCCCAACTACAGTGTTCCGATTACAAAACCGGCGCACAGCAATACACCATAAGACAGTTCGTACAGTCCGGTATATTTCAACGCCGGAATCAGCTCCCTGCCCTTAGCTCCGCCCAAGACGCTACGCGAAATCGGCCCCACTAACAGTGCTAACACTAGCGGCAGCAGCGTCCACGGCCGCCCAAGCACTACCAAAGCAAATAACAACACTAACGGCAAAACCAACAACACTACGAAGGAATAGCGTGCCGCCCGATCACCCATGCGAACCGCTAACGTGCGTTTTCCGGTGAGCTTATCAGTAGGAATATCGCGAATATTATTCACCATCAATAGTGCACAGGCAATAAACCCGACGCCAGTTCCCGAAATCCACGCGGTTGCAGGAGCGGTCCCGGTTTGTAAATACACCGTACCCACGGTTGCCACCCAACCGAAAAACACCATGACGAAAACTTCGCCCAACCCCATATATCCGTAGGGGTTCTTCCCGCCGGTATAAAACCAGGCCGCTAAAATACTGGCCGCACCCACAGCCAAAATCCACCACTTGCCGGATAGCGCAACAAGCACAAACCCGGCCAGCGCGCCCAGTGCGAAAAACGCCAAAGCTAGCTTAAGCACCAGTTTCGGGGAGGCTTTACCACCCCCGGTTAAGCGCGGCGGACCGGTCCGAAAATCATCCGTACCACGCACCCCATCCGAATAATCATTCGAAAAATTAACGCCAATCTGAAAAGCCAGCGCTACCACAGCCGCTAGCAAGGTACGCGGGAGCGAAAAACCGCCCTCGTCTACTGCCACGCCTGCTCCAATAATCACCGGAGCCAGCGAAGCCGGAAGCGTACGTACTCGGGCGCCTTCTAACCAATCATTAATCGTTGCCACTATCGAAGTATACGTGGGCTCGTTCGCGAAGCGTGCGCCGGTCCAACTTGGTCGAATGCGTACGCGGCCAATCTTCAAAACCTAAATTGGCAAGTGACACTACCCGATAAGGTTGCCACCCCGGGCCCAACTTTTCCTTAATTCGGGCGCGGACTTGCGTCTCATCCAATGGCGATTCAGTTACGGCAACAGCGGCTTTATCCCATTTCGGATGCGGCATAGCAACGACGACGGTGGGCACTGCAAACTCGGAAATAATCGCGTTTTCAATTTCGCGCGGCATAATGGTCAGCCCGCCACTAAGAATCGCATCGTCAAGCCGTCCAAGGACCTCGAGCTTGCCGTCAACCATACGACCGGCGTCATTCGAATGATGCGTGCGCGGTTCGCCCTTAACAATCGTGAAGGCCTCCGGTTCCACATTGCCCGCGTAGCCCAGTGAAACCACCGAACCAGTAACTGAAATACGACCGTTTTCAGCGATCGACACCTCGGTATCGCCAATCGGCACGCCATCATAAACACAGCCACCGCACGCTTCGGTCATACCGTAAGAGACCCGAATATCAATCCCGGCCTCGCGAGCGGCATCCAATAGTTCTGGATGAACCGCTGCGCCACCGACAAGGAAAATAGTGCCCCGCAAGGCGTCCAATAGTTCGGGTGTTTCCATAATCTGCTTCAGCTGCGGCGGAACCACCGAGAAGTACAGTGGGAAATCTTCTCCGTAGCGTTCGCGCGCCTCGGCGACTTTTTCCTTGACTTGCGCCGGGTTATATAGACGCAAAAGTACGGGTTCCGCACCGGCCAATACCGAACGAAGCACAGTTTGGAAACCGGCAATATGATGCAAAGGCAGGTCGCTCATCCACACCCCGGGGCCGTTCAGCGCATCGTGCGTAGCGTTTGCTGAAGCGATAAGTGCGTCCCATGAGTGCGCCACGATTTTTCCGCCGCCCGTGGTCGACCCGGACGTACGCATAAGCAGACCGGTACGTTTCGGAACATCCAGCTCGGTAACCTCGCGGGCAGCCTCTTCCGGATTAACATGCGCGCCAACAACAAACAAAGCAGGCGGCAGATCTCCCTCATAATGCTGGTCGAGTGACTCTTTAACCGCACAAATAAGCGCATCAAGGGTTACCGGGGTACAGGGAAGAACTTGAACTCTAAGAAAACCGAAATCAGCCATATCAATCACGCATAGTAGGGGTAGTCGGACCAGTTGGGTGGGCGCTTTTCGAGGAAAGCATCGCGGCCCTCTTGGGCCTCGGCGGTCATATAAGCAAGTCTAGTGGTTTCCCCGGCAAAGACTTGCTGACCAGCAATCCCATCATCTGCAAGATTAAACGCAAATTTGAGCATGCGGATAGCTTGCGGGGATTTTGTGGCCAAGATCTGACAGTATTCCAACGCTTTATTTTCAAGGTCAGCATGGTCAGCCACTTCGTTCACTACGCCCCAACGCTCCGCGTCTTGCGCCGAATATTCGCGGGCCAAAAAGAAAATCTCGCGGGCGCGCTTATCGCCGATTTGCCGTGCGAGCAAAGCCGAACCATACCCGGCGTCGAAAGAACCTACATTCGCATCAACCTGCATGAAGCGGGCATGTTCGCGCGAAGCAATCGACAGGTCACACAGCACGTTCAGCGAATGTCCGCCGCCGGTTGCCCAACCCGAAATCGCACCCACGAACACCATCCCAGAATTACGCATCAAACGTTGCACTTCCAGAATGTGTAACCGCCCAGCGCGTTCCGGGTCCACCTCGTCACGCGTGCGTTTGTTCAGCTCAGCGTTATCTCCACCGCCGTCGTACCGGTATCCATCCCGACCACGAATCCGCTGGTCACCGCCCGAACAGAAAGCCCAGCCGCCGTCTTTCGCAGACGGGCCATTCCCGGTCAAAATCACCGAACCAATCTGACCGGTCAGCCGAGCATGATCGATCGCCCGATACAGTTGATCAACGGTTTCCGGGCGGAAAGCATTACGCACTTCCGGACGGTTAAACGCGATGCGCACCACGGGCAAATCACGCTCGGACACCACCGTGCCATCGGCGGCAAATTCGCGCTCAACACCGCGATGATACGTAATATCGGAGTCGGGAAAGCCCTCCACCGACCGCCAACGACGCGGATCAAAAATCTCGGACACCTGAACCGGTAACGGGGAAACACTCATACCCCTATTGTGCCACGCTAAAGTTGCAGGTATGCATTTTGACATTTTTATCTACTCCACGCCGCTCACATCACGCTTTCGCGGGCTGAATTCGCGTAACGGATTATTGTTGCGCGGCCCGGGCGGCTGGGGAGAGACGAGCCCGTTTTGGGATTACGACGCCGAATACTCCAGCGCCTGGTTGCGTGCCGGTATCGAAGCGGCCACCGAAGGTTTCCCGACTCCGGTGCGTAATTCGATCCCGGTAAACGTCACGGTTCCTGCGGTTGGGCCGGAGCAGGCGTTTGAAATTGCCCGCCGGGGTAACGCACGCACTGCGAAAGTGAAAGTGGCTGAGCCGGGCCAGTCGCTGGCCGACGACGTCAACCGGGTCGCCGCAGTACGCCAGGCTCTTGGACCCGATGCGAAAATCCGGGTTGATGCGAATGGTGGTTGGAGTATTGACGACGCCGTCACCGCGCTGAGCGCAATTAACCGCGCTGCCGGTGGGCTCGAATACGCCGAGCAACCCGTAATGGACGTGGAGGATTTAGCTAGGGTACGACGCCGGGTGAGTGTTCCGATTGCCGCCGATGAATCGATTCGCCGGGCTAGTGACCCCTTTCGGGTCAAGGAACTTGATGCGGCCGACCTAGTGGTTGTAAAAAACCAGCCGCTTGGCGGCGTGCGACGGGCGCTTGATATTGCCGGGCAGATCGGCATGCCAGTGGTGGTGTCGTCGGCACTCGAAAGCTCGATCGGGATCCGAGCTGGGTTGGCGTTTGCAGCGGCCTTGCCAGAATTACCGTACGCGTGTGGCTTGGCAACCGTCCAGCTTTTTAGCCGCGATACTGTTGCGCAGCCGCTTTTGCCCGACAACGGTAAGATCACTGTGCGTGACGTAGAGCCGGATTATCTGCCGGCGCCTGATCCACAACTTGTCGACCAGTGGGAACAACGTCTTGCCGCAATGTGGGAATATGTAGACGTTGATGCCAGCTACACTTTGCATCGAGACAGCTACCAGCCAGCAAAGGACCTTGAGGACACCCATGACTAACCCAGCGCCGAGCAATTCCACTACTATCGCGCGTGAGATCATCGCCCAGCTGGTGCGCGACGGGGTACGTCACGTCATATTATGCCCCGGTTCCCGGTCGGCTCCATTCGCCTACGCGCTCTACGACGCCGAAGCCGCCGGGGTGTTAAATCTGCACGTCGAAACTGACGAGCGAGTTGCCGGCTTTGTGGCCCTCGGATGTGGGGTAGCAGGGGAGTTGGCCGCAGTGGTCACCACTTCCGGCTCAGCGGTAGCGAATCTGCATCCGGCGGTAGAAGAAGCCTATTATGCGGGCGTGCCGCTGATCGTGATTAGTGCAGATCGTCCGCAAGAGCTACGTGGAGTTCGAGCTAATCAAACAACCGATCACCGCGCAGTGCTTGCCGGGTCGGTCCGCTATTTTGCGGAACTGCCCATGGACATGCCAAAACGCAATCGGGATGGGATTATTCGCCGAGCATTACGGAGCGCTCGCGGCACTGGTATTGGCACGGTGTCTGGTCCGGTGCACCTGAATGTTGCTCTGCGCGAGCCGTTAATGCCCAGCGGGCCGTGGGAAACCGCGGTGGAAGATTGCCGACGCGTGCCCGAAACGAAGGCGACCGGGGTAGCAACGGTAGCGAATAATGCTTTCCCGCGTACCGTCGTCGTCAATGGGCCGAGTCTGCTCCCAGCTGAGCTCGATTCCGAACTTTTTAACTACGTACCGGTCTTAGCGGAACCTTCCGGTATTCTGCGTGCGCACCCCAATGCGGTTCCGGCTCATCCGCTGCTACTGCGCACTGAAATCCGGGCCGACATAGACCGGGTAATCGTGGTGGGCCATCCCACTCTTACGCGCGATATCACTGGGCTGCTTTCTGATTCGGATGTGGAAGTTTTCTTCGTTGACGAAGCACCTACGTACACTGATGTTTCGGGTAACGCGCAGGTGATTGCGGTGGAGGAACTGGCCGCGTACTTGCCGGGAGCAGGCAGTTTAGCGGCCGACGTTTGGCTCAAACGCTGGCATGCCGCCACCGACGCGGTCAATTCGGTGCTCGCGGCATGGACGGCTGAACAGGACGACGTCATATGTATGTCCGTTGCCGCACGTGCGTTATCACAACTTCCGGGCAAAACCGTGGTGGGCGCGTCTTCGATTATCCGCGACCTGAATACTTACGGCGTCGTCCCCGCATCGCCGGTTCATGCCAACCGCGGATTAGCAGGTATTGACGGCACGATCTCCACCGGTATCGGTCTCGCACTGGCAACCGGAACGCCCGTGCGCGTACTACTTGGCGACCTGGCCTTTATCCACGACGCCACCGCGCTTATCCCCACGGTTTTGCAAGCGTCGATCGACCTCGACGTTATCGTTTTTGACGACGCCGGCGGGGCGCTTTTTGCCACTTTAGAATATGGTGATGGGGACGAGGACGCTTTTGAGCGGGTATTTCGTACCGCGAAAGACTTTGATGTGGAAGCCTATGCGCGTGCGGTCGGTGTGCAATATCTGGCACCGAAAACCGTTGGAGAACTGGTGGAGGTCGTAGAGAATCGCGGCCATGGTGTGCGCCTGATCCATGTGAAATTGCCGCCACAAACTGCTGGTGACGAGCGGGCGGCGCGCGCAGAGCGAGCTGGGCGTGTGGTGGCAGCTGTTCGCCAAGCGCTTGAAGCGGGTAGTTAATATTGCACATTGTGTGAGCAGCGGTTGAGAATCACAAGAGAACTAGTAGTCGGCGGAAAGTAGTATCCAGCCGAAAGTAGCACCCAGCAGAAAGTAGTACCCAGCAGAAAGGAGGAGGCGATGAGCGGAGACGAACGTTTTCAACCACCGGGGCATGAATCGGCCGGGCAACGCCCAGCGCGTCACGAACCGGGCCCAGCGCGTCACGAACCGGGCCCAGCGCGTCACGAACCGGGCCCAGCGCGTCACGAACCGGCCGGCAGGGAGCCAATAAATCCGGCGTCGGTCCCTCCATTTCTAGCTGAGCCACCGGGTCCGAAAAGCTCGCTTCCTCCAGCACGAACATTCGTGCCGCCCATGCCGCGGGAACTGTCGGAAGAACAGCCGTTTTCCGAACCGGAAGAAGTCAAAGAGCGTCGTCGACCGGGATGGATCGCGCTGATTGTGGCCATGCTAATCGCAATGTTAGGCGGTGGAGCTATTGGCATTGCCGGGTATCAGTACTTTGACCGCAGTCCGCGTCCGGCACACACTGTTGAAGCGACTGGCGGCACCACAGAGGTTATTGAAACCACCGGCACGGGGGCAGACTGGCAGGCAGTAGCAGCCGAAGTCGCACCTACCGTCGTCGCTATTGATGTGGCGAGTACGGGTGGGACTGGGCAGGGCTCGGGCGTGATTATTGACGCCGAAGGATTGATCCTCACTAATGAGCACGTGGTTGATGGAGCAACCAAAATATTCGTTACCCTTTCTGATTTCCGTGTTTTTGAAGCTGAAATCGTGGGGGAGGATCAGGCCACTGACCTGGCAGTTATTCGCCTTATTGATGCGCCCGATAATCTCACCGTGGCACAGCTCGGTGATTCTTCCACTCTTGCCGTAGGACAAGAGGTTGCGGCAATCGGGAACCCGATGGGACTGGCTACCACGCTTACCACCGGCGTGATTTCCGCTCTCGACCGGCCCACCCAGCCCGATAGTGCAGATGCGGCTATCACTAACGCCATTCAGATCGACGCTGCGATTAATCCGGGTAATTCGGGTGGTCCAGTATTTGACGAAAATGGTTATGTTATTGGGATTGCTTCTTCGATTATTTCGGTGACTACCGGGCCAAATATGACTGCCGGATCGATCGGTTTAGGCTTTGCTATCCCGGTTAATCAAGCAAAAACAATTTCGGCACAACTCATCGAAAACGGGGTAGCTGAACACGCATACCTAGGCGTGATCATTACCAATGGGTTAGCGGAATATGATGGCACAACTCAAACCGGAGCGTACGTAACATCCGTGCAACCGGGGACTCCCGCAGCAAATGCTGGAATTCAGGTTGATGACGTTGTTTTGAGTATTGATGGGAAAAACACGCCCACTTCTACCTCGCTTACCGGTTTTGTTCGGCAACATCGGTCAGGTGATGTTGTTACGCTCGTTTTGGAGCGTGGCGGTGAACTTATCGAAATCGATGTCACGCTTGCCACCCGGCCTGACTAAAACCGCATTACCCGTGTCACTGTATAAGCGAATAAAAGTCGGCCTTCATGTCTCGCAAGTGCTCATAATATGTCGAATTTCCGTATAAGCACAGTATCGAGTCGTATGGGGAACGATACTGCGCTTATACGGAAATTCAGTTCACTCGGGGACCTTGGCCGCTCTTCGCAGATAAGCGTGTAGCTGTTTTTT
>JAAYWS010000056.1 GCA_012516575.1 Actinomycetaceae bacterium | reverse complement strand
GGTGTTAGAGCAATTTGAAATTAGGGAAAATCGAACTATCCGAAGACTATCTGCGGATAGTTCGATTTTCCCTAATTTCGGGAGCCAAAAACGGACATTGGGGAGCCGGAAGTGAGCTTTGGGGAACTGAAAGTGGGGTTTGTGGAACTGAAAGTGGGGTTTGTGGAACTGGAAACGGACTTGGGGAGCTGAAAGTGAGTTCTAGAGAGCTGGAAATAGGCTGCCGGGCTTATTTCTGCTCGCAAACCCTGAGTTCTAGGATCATTCACAAGAACAATAGCCTGCGGGCCCGCGAATTTCGCGGGCCCGCAGCACGTTAACAAACTCGTTACGTTCGATTACTGTGCGGTGTAACCACCGTCAACAACAATCTCAGCACCGGTCATGAAGTTAGCTTCATCAGATGCGAGGAAGCGAATAACGGTTGCAATGTCTTCCGGCTGGCCGAGGCGACCCATTGGAGTTGCCGCGATCAGTGCCTGGCGGTCGATCTCGCCCAGAATTGGGGTCTCGACGAAGCCCGGGTGTACCGAGTTCACACGTACGCCTTCCTTTGCCCATGCCAAAGCCGTGGACTTGGTCAGAATACGTACCGCACCCTTTGCTGCATGGTAAGCGGGAGCAGTTCCGAAACCGCCCGCGATACCAAACATTGAGGAGACGTTAACAACCGCGCCGTTGCCAGTCTTCTTCAGCTCTTCAGCACAAGCCTTCATACCGAGGAAAACCGAATCCTGCGAAATGGCAATAACCTTCTTGTAGAAGTCGTACGGAACAACTTCAATACGCTCGGTATCACCGATACCAGCATTATTCACCAGAATGTCAATCTGGCCGTACTTCTCAACGGTCTTCTCAACAATATTTGCCCAGTCCTCTTCCGAGGTCACATCAAGCTTGATGAAGATCGCTTCACCACCGGCACGACGGATCAGGTTCGCAGCGGCTTCACCGGCCTCTTCATTAATGTCAGCCAGCACAACACGCGCACCTTCTTCAGCGAAAGCGGTCGCAGTGAGCTTGCCGATACCCGAAGCAGCACCCGTAACGATAGCAACGCGATTATTAAACTTAAGAAGCATGTGGTTCTCCCTTCTGTCACACACCTTTGTGCACCTGTGACTACGTCGTCACAGACAGCCCATTATTCATGGGCCCTAGTTTATTAAATCATATTACATTAGGTTTTAAACTCATTTTTAGACAACCCTACTGGAATAAAAGTACATACTTTTCCGGTTTTGCAGTTTCCCTTCACATTTGATCTGCGTTGTCACCTTTCACTACTGCTTATTGGCAGGAAATCTGTTTTGGCAACAGCCTGCTTTAGCCGACAACATTTGTTTTCAGCGGGCAACCTCTATGTTTTTAATAGTCGCCGAGCTTTACAGGTAAACTGACCCCATGTCTTCGCGTCGAACGCCTCGGTATTCTCCGCGCCACGGTAAGGACTCCGCTCCAATATTCCCGCGGCGCGCTCAACGACCCATAACACCCGCACCCGACAACCCTGCACCCGAGGATACTTCTTCTGCAACACCCAAGTCCCAAAATGCTTCGATGGCCCGCTCGTCGTTCATCATGTTCCTGGGCACCCTCGTCTCCCGGATTTTGGGAATGGTGCGATCCCCGATTATGCTCGGCGCCGTCGTCGGCCTTTCCACCCCGGTTGCAAACTCCTTCGACATCGCAAATAATCTCCCTAACCTGTTGTATGGCATTCTTGCCGGCGGCCTCGTGAACGCCGTCCTCGTTCCTGCTATCGTCAAAGCCACCGAAAAAGGCCGCCGAGAAGGCGAAGTCTTTATTAATAAACTCCTAACCTTCTCGATCGTCGTCCTCGGTGCAATCACCGCAGTAATCACGCTCGCGGCACCGCTCGTCGTCAAAGCCTACGCCGCCCAAATGTCACCCGAGTGGTACCACCTCACCGTCGTTTTCGCATACTGGTGTTTGCCGCAGATTTTCTTCTATTCGATGTACGCGATCCTCGGCCAGATCCTGAATGCCTACGAAAAATTCGGACCCTACATGTGGTCGCCTGCTCTTAATAACGTGATAGCAATTATCGGGCTTGTCATCCTGTTGTTCATCTACGGCCCAGAAGACTCCCTGCACCCCTCGGCTGCCGCGGATTGGGCAGGTATGCGCACGGTGATCCTTGCCGGGTTCTCAACACTCGGCATTGCGATGCAGGCTCTGATATTGCTGATTCCGATGTACCGCCTCGGGATTCGCTACAAGCCCGATTTTCGCTGGCGTGGTTCTGGGCTGGCCGACGTTGGAAAAACTGGTTCGTGGGTGTTAGCCCTCGTCCTTGCTGGAATGATTCCGGTGGCAGTATTGCTTAATGTGGCAGTCGGCGCCACCGAACGGGCGCTTGCCACGGGGATCCCCACCACGGAAGTCGCCGGCAACTTCACTTATAACGTGGCGTACGCACTGGCAACCTTGCCAAATTCGCTGATCACAGTGTCGATCCTGACCGCTATATTCCCGCGGATGGCCCGCGCCGCTACCCGCAATAATTACGACGCACTTCGTTCCGACACCTCACTCGCCTTACGCACAATTATTACCTTCAACGCGATCGCTACCAGCGGTCTTATTGTGTTATCGGTACCATTTGCACGCATTATGGCTCCGGCGTCCCAGCCAGCAGAAACATGGGCACTGGCCAAGGTGCTCATCGCACTATCGCTGGGCATTATTTTCATTGCCATTCATTCAGCAACGACTAAAGTTTTTTACGCGCTCGAAGACACGCGTAGCGCTTTCCTGACCTCAGCACCGGTTTTCGCTCTCCAAATCGTAGGCTACCTCGCGTTAAACACCACTGATCCACGCTGGACGGTAGTTGGCCTCGCACTAGTAAATTCACTGACCAATATGCTTATTGCGGTCATCCAGTACGCGCTGATCCGCAAACGTATCGGCGGGCTGAATTCGGTGAAACTGCTCAAAACTCACCTGGCGATTATTGGAGTTGGCGTCCTCACCGGCGTCGTTGGCTGGGGTGCGATGCAAGTATTCGGGTACGACGCCGCGGCCGCGTCAGTTACCGTAGCGGTGACGTCTTCGTTAGTGGTCGGCGTGCTGATGGTGGTTGTTTATATCGTGCTGCTCAAGCTTTTCCGACTACCCGAAGCCGAAATATTAATGGCACCAGTACGTAAGATCTTCGGTAAGTTACGCCGCCGTTAAACTGGCGCCCTATCAACTAGCACCCTTTCCCGCATCAGTACCGTATTAGCCCGCCACTACAGTGCTAATCTATTCCGAGGAACTTCTTTAACCCTGGCAAATCCCGTTTGAACTGGGCCTCCCCCAGCGAATAATTAAACGCCAGTCGTGCTTCGTCACGCTCCCCGGTATCCACCTGCATATCGTCAGCCCAAAAAACGTAGGCCTTGCCAGCTTTCTCCAGCTCGAAAATACGTTCGCGTAACGCGTTATACCGATCCGGCCGGCTCAGCATCGCATCCGCTACCCCTGGCAGACGATTGAGTAACGCACGAATAAGCGCCTGATGTTTCATCGGTTCTTTGACGTAGTCGCGCGGTTGGGTGAGCACAAAAACGAACTTCTCAAAGCCATCGCGTTCGGCTACGTCTAGGGCGATGCCCGCATTCTCACCAATCGCCCCGTCCACATGCCAGTCCCCATGGATCTTCGCTGGCGGCATCAGTATCGGCAGTGACGAAGACGCCCGCACCGCCAACATCAGCGAAGGCAAATCCGTTAAGTCCTCTTCAGTCCAATACTCGGTTTTCCCCGTAGTGACATTAAACGAGCCAATCCGCATCTTGGTGCCAAACGAACTTAACCGGTTAAAATCCAACGGCAAGGCCCCGCCGGGCAACGGTATTTCTTCATATATGTATTCTGAATAAAACAGTCCTTTGCCCTGCAAAAACGTTTTCGCATTTCCCAGATTTGGATCAGCTGCGATCTCAACAAAAGATTTCCGTGCCCGCACCGGCTCCCGGGCCACATAGTTCACCACGCACGACGAACCGGCGGAAATCCCAGCCGTATAGTCAAAAAATATTCCTTCACGCAATAAGCCAGCAACAATTGCCGCCGCATACGAGGCGCGCATCCCGCCGCCTTCAAAAATCAGCGCCGTATCGAAAACATTATTCGGAAGATGCGTCATCTCTTCCCGAGTTAACGGCGTCGTTAAATCTCCATCCTTCATTATTTAAGATTCTCATATTTCCTCGCCCGTGCCCCGAATATTTCGCGTTTTGCCGAACCGAACTATTACCATGGAGGTAGCTCTGGTTCTTAGGAGGAGCCTCGATGACAAGCATTATTTGGGATATGGGTGGCACCCTAGTCAACACATATCCGCAGGTTGACGCGGTACTTTACGATGTCGCACGCACATACGGCGTTCCGCTGAGGCTGCTTGACGTTTCTCGTTTGACGCGTACCTCCATCCGCCATGCCAAAACTACGATCGCGGAACAATACGGGGTTCCCTACGCCGAGCTTGACGACGCCGAACAGGAATTACGACGATCATGGAAAAGTCGTCCTGCCCCGCTGATGCCTCATGCCCATGAGGTTTTGGCTGCTGTGCGCGACAGCGGCGGGATGAACTTGGTGGTCACGCACCGCGATCGTGATTCGGCGAGTAGCCTGATCTCCCTGCTTGGTATTGAGATTGACGATATGTTGTGCGCGCCTGATGGTTACCCGCGCAAACCAGATTCCACTATGTACGAACTGATATTGCAGCGTCATAATATTGCTCCCGAGGACGCGATCGGGATAGGCGATCGCGAAATTGATACGCAAGCGGCCAGTGGCGCTGGAATGCGCAGTATTTTGTTGACGACGCCGGATATTCCGGTTGTTTCGCAGGCGACGTGGGTGATTGACTCGCTTGATCAGGTGCTACCCCTGCTCTGAAGTTGGGCTTCGCTCGCAAACATCGGCTGATTCGTGCGAGTATAGTCCTAGGCAAACATCCAAGGACGGATGTTATCGGCAAAGGAGTTGTTTGTGACCACTCAAGACCCTCAACAACCGAAGTCATCGGGCAGTATCGGTGATCTCGTAGCAAAAATCACCAGCCAGTTCTCGGCGTTGGTGCGTGACGAAATTCGACTGGCCGGAATGCAAGCTAAGGCGAAGGCGATAAGCCTTGGTATTGGTGGCGTTATGCTTGCAATTGCAGGCGTGCTTTCGCTGTATGCGCTGGGTTTCCTGCTTGCATCCGCCGCTTGGGGCCTGTCTAACTTTATGCCTACATGGCTAGCTTTTCTCGCTGTCGCCGGTGGTTTGTTGGCGATCTGTGCACTTTTAGGGCTGGTTGGTGCGATCGCCTTGCTCAAGGCACGCAAGGGTAATATTGATCCGAAGATTGGCATGGAAAAGAATATTGATGCGCTGAAGAAGGGACTCGAAAAGTGAGCAATATTAGCGAAGAAGCCCGCAAAGCCGCCGCTGAGAAAACGGCTGCTGATTATGAAGCTCCCGAAGGCGTAAAAGATCGCCGTTCTGCTGCCGAGGTGCGCAAGGATATTGAGCGTGTGCGTGAAGAAATGGCTGCCAGTGTAAACGAGCTGGCCAACCGGCTTGATCCGACGGTGTTCGCAGATAACGCCAAAGCTGCCGCATTCGACAAGGTCGAAGCAGCTCGCGCGCGTGCACAATCTCTTGCACAAAATGCGGCTGCCGGCGATATGCGAGCGGTTGTGCTGGTCGCAGGTGCGGTGCTCGGCGTGGTAGCACTCATCGCTCGGAAGCTTTTCCGCTAAATCGGCTACTCGGCCGAGTTCTAGTACGGCGGTTTGGCGTGATTTAGTGCGCGCAGGAGCTATAAGTTGGCGTGCACAGACACCATACTCCGTGTGTGACCTTGCTCCGCATATACGCCGTAGCAGAAACTAACAAATCAAATACGCAAGGCCCGGTCTGCTGACCGGGCCTTGCATATTTAAATTGAAAAGCTCTAGCTCAAAAGACTATTCGTGCGCTCTCCCCCGCAATTCAAATAGTCATCCGCTAAAAATTAGGCGACTGAAAGTTCAAGTGCTGCTAGAACATCATTGCGACGGAAACGACGATGACCGCCAAGAGTACGAATCGACGGGATCTTGCCCGAATCCGACCAACGTGCAACCGTCTTTGGATCGACACGGAAAAGCGCCGCGACTTCTGCTGGGGTCATCAGTTCTGATTCCTTAATTGGCATATTAACTCCTCGTGACAGTCGTTCTTACATCGGTAACCGGATCAATTTCCTCCCTTTTATTATATTTAAGCCCCTTCGTAGCCCCTGTAGTTCCCTAGTCTGATTTTTCGCAAATCGGACAATCCTCCGGTATTACATTTAGCCCCCTCTTCGTACACCGCCATATTTGCGGGCGATATTTCCCAAATATGGAGGATTTTCCTCGAATGTGACAAGAAAATCTAGTCGGATATATATACCACGTGGAGATTAGACGGTAATTCGTTGTAAAGTAGTGGCACGAACATATTTAGAACATGCCGGGGCCACTACCAGTCGCCCCAAGACGAGTTGAGGGGGTCGGATCCTAATGGGACGCGGCCGTCAAAGAGCCAAACAGCGTAAAGTTGCACGAGATCTAAAGTATTTCAGCCCGGAAACGGACTATGCCGCTCTTGAACGTGAGTTAGCAGCCCAGTCAGCATCAGCGGACGATTCAGATGATGACGACGTAGATGATTGGGACGAGTTCGATCCGGATCGTTATGACATTCCACCAGCAACTGATGAATGGGACGACGACTGGGGCAGTTCACGCCGCTAGTTCGCAACCTATTTCATCCTCACTTTTCGCCAGCCTGCCGGCTGGCGATTTGTGTTTCCAAAATACGAACCAAATAGACTTCAGCACGTACCGTTGAGACTGTGGCGTTCTGGGAGGTTGCGAGTTTCTGATCGCGCCTCTTTTCCAGTCCGAGGAGATACCTACTGAGAATTCACAAGCTGAAAAGTAACCCGTCCCGCCTCAGTATCTACCGCTACTAATTCCACGGTAACCTCCTGCCCAGCGACAAGCTCCAGACCAGTGACTTTCGCAGAAACAGCGGGCTCGCGCAACAGCACAACTCCACGCTGTAGTCTCGCTTCCTGATCTTCTCCACCGTTACCGTTTCGTCCACCATTTGCGGAAATAACATCGATAATCGTGCCCCGAAAACGTTCCCCTTCTCTGCCGACCAATGTCAACGCTTCCGCCGCACCAACCGCCCGTTTTTGTAAGCGTCCTGCTTTCTGCGTAGCAGTAGCCATTTCTGCGGGCAGTTTCGGTAGCGCTTGGCGTACCCATTGCGGTATCTCCTGCCCGCTACATAAGCAGCGGCATACTTCAAGAGCATAGCGGTCGACCAAGCGCCGTAAAGGTGCCGTTACATGAGCGTAGGGCGCCCCAATAGCCGCATGTCCCACGTCTAAAGGTTTGCTGGACTCACCGTTATTTTGATCGTTGTCGGGAATCGGCAACGCCAGGTAACCGGCGCCTCGAAACAGCATCGTCGCTTCGTGCAAAAATGCAAGCTCCGTAGCCGAAGTAGCCCCTAACGATCGAATAAAATCTGCGTACTCCGTCTCGGGAGGCCAATCCAACCCAAGTGTTTGAGCAACTCGTCGCAACCGGTCTACATCGCGTTCTAAGGCCCGCGGTAACGTGCGCACTATTCCGATATTTGCGTCCAACATTATTTGAGCAGCTGCCATTCCAGTAAGTAAGGAAATCTGCGCATTCCAACGTTCCACAGCGGTCAGTTCACGAAAAGCCAGCCGATAGCCGCCATTATCACGCACAATTCGCTGTTCCGGCAACGCTAACGACACACCTCCACGCTCAATTTCGCACTGTTCACGCAAATCTCCTACTTCCTGTAAAAGCTGGGGCATATCGGCTGGAACACTGCGCGGTAGCCATCCACCGTCGTCATAGGCAGCTTGGACTTGGGAATACGTTAACTGGGCCCGCGAGCGTATCTGAGCCAGTTCAACGCGCGCGTCCACTAATTCCCCACGGGCGCCAACATGTAAGTACCACAAGTACGCCGGACGATCTACATTCGGAAGTAGTGAGGCGGCGTTTGCGGAAAGGGTAACTGGGTGGAGCGGTATTGCCCGATCTGGCAGATAAACCGTTACGCCGCGTCGATGTACTTCCCGATCTAAAACACCACCCGGCTTAACAAATAGGCTTACTGCTGCTATCGCATAGCGCACTAAATAGCCGCTGCCCTCGCGTTCAATATGTAGAGCTTGGTCAAGATCGCGAGCGCCTTCGGGGTCGATGGTAACAAAACGAATGTCACGTCGATCCGGCAACTGTGAAATATCAATCGCACGGGCAGCATCTTTTGCTTCTTCCCATGCCTGATCCGGAAAACGCGAAGTAATTCCTAATTCACGGCGTAGCGCCCAAATTGCGCTCTCTAAAATATCTTCGGCGACAACATTGGCATTAAATCTACTACTGCGCACGTCTTATTCCTCGCTCGGTAGCTCCGAAACTGGACCGAAAAGCGGCAAATACCCGCTGAGGTCTGCACGCGTACCACTCATAGTTATTTGACCGTCAGTGGGTTTTCCAGTGACCAGCGCCAACCAGGTTTCCGCATCCATTTCGACGACGTTAGCCGGAGTACCCCGGGTATGGACCGGACCAGCCACCGCCTGTACCGCCCCCACCCACGGAATTCGGATCTCCACCGACTTGCCCGGATGACGGCTAGCAAACTCTTCTAAGGCAAACCGAGTCGCAAGAGTACGTGTAGCGGCGCTGAGCTCGTTCCCGCGCACATAAGCCCGGATTGCTTCCATGCCATCACGTTCACTAATACGACGTTTCACACTGTCAGTGTATGCCCGAATCCGACGCTACCCAAAAGCAAGCCGGGCCTCCTAAACTTTAGGAGGCCCGGCGGTAACCAGCGTGTAAATTCTTGTCTACATAAACAGTGGCATGCGCTCAGCCAGTGGCATGCGCTCAGCCAGTGCCATGCGCTCAGATTCCTGTGGTTGTTTAGATCACGCCCTGATCAAGCATCGCATCGGCTACCTTGCGGAAACCTGCAATATTAGCTCCGACCATGTAATTACCGGGCTGACCAAATTCATCTGCAGTTACTAGGCACTCGTGATGAATATCGAGCATAATCTGATCGAGACGCCGTTCAACAACTTCAAACGGCCACTGCGTCATTCCCGCGTTCTGCTGCATTTCAAGAGCCGAGGTTGCTACACCACCAGCGTTTGCAGCCTTACCTGGAGCGTAGTCAATACCCAGTTCGTAGACTGCGTGAATAGCTTCCGGGGTCAATGGCATATTGGCACCTTCTGCGATCAACTGGCAACCGTTCTTTGCCAACGTGGCAACGTCGTCGACGTCCATTTCATTCTGCGTAGCACACGGAAGGGCGATATCTGCCTTAATTCCCCACACGTTTTGTCCGGCGAGGAATTGGGCATTGGGACGACGCGCGGCGTAATCCGATACGCGGCCACGCTCGACTTCCTTGACCTGCTTGAGCAAATCAACATCGATACCGTCCGGATCGTACACCGCACCCGAAGAGTCAGAAATTGAAATGACCTTCGCTCCCACCGACTGTGCCTTTTCAATCGCGTAGGTTGCTACATTACCCGAACCGGAAACCAGCACCGACTTACCGTCAAAAGAATCGTTCTTTTGCGCCAGCATCGCCTGTGCGAACGTAATTAGCCCATAACCGGTAGCTTGAGTGCGGACAAGCGAACCACCCCAGTTCAGGGACTTACCGGTAAGCACACCGGCCTCGTTACGGTTGGCAAGCCGCTTGTACTGGCCAAACAAATACCCGATTTCACGCGCGCCTACGCCGATATCGCCTGCCGGAACGTCCACGTCCGCACCAATATGGCGGGAAAGTTCGGTCATAAATGCCTGGCTGAAACGCATGACTTCATGATCGGACTTACCATGTGGATCAAAATCCGAACCGCCCTTGCCGCCGCCAATACCTTGACCGGTTAACGCGTTCTTGAAGATCTGTTCAAAGCCAAGGAATTTCACCACCGACAGCGTGACCGACTTGTGGAAACGCAGGCCACCCTTGTACTGGCCGAGCGCAGAATTGAACTGGATACGGTAACCACGGTTCACCCGTACTTTATTTTGATCGTCTTCCCACGCCACGCGGAACATAATCTGGCGCTCTGGCTCAATAATTCGAGCCAAGATATTGCCATCGCGGTAGTCCGGACGCGACAGCAGGAGCGGTTCAACGCTCTCAATTACTTCACGTACGGCCTGTTGGAATTCGGGTTGCGTCGGGTTACGAAGCAACGACTCCTCATATACGGCTTCAAGCTCTGAATGCACGAGGTTCTCCTTAAGAAAGGTTCGGGGCGCGTCGCCCCACAATAATGTGTTGTCCGCTTACGTTACTCATCTTTTCTTACTTTCGAGAAAAGACTACGGCTTAATACTCTTCAGAAAAACCTCCGACCATATTGTGGTCGGAGGATTTTACAGGATATTAATCACAGGTTTTACTAAGCGCGTTGCACGTAGGGAGGTAGCTTATCTTGATCGTATTCTGACATGCAATCTTGAGCCTTCAAAAGGTGCGACAACGAAGTTTCCAGCATCACACCAATAGCCGGAATTATAGTTGCTGTCAGCGAGTTTGCTAATTGTTCCGCCGTTTGTAGCCCCAGCTCATACTTAGCCTCACTAATCGATATGTCCTCGCCACTTTCCGCTCTTGCAATTGCTTCGCGGGCAGCTAGCCAAGAATCGATAGTGCCAGAGATAAACGTCGCAACACCCATAGAGAATCCTCGAGTGTAGGCTCTAAATCCACGAAGCCGTTGTACGTCGTCATACTTGCCCAGTCCTACGATGTACTGTTCGACGAGGAAGTCGTAGTTAATCATCGGAGCGCCCCCAAATTCGCCGTGAAGTTCGGGAACTCGTGCGAAAATATACAGGCCCGGCTCAGAATCCGCGTATTCAACCAGTAGATGAATAATCTGGGTCAAAACCGTTTCAACCGGCACGTCTTTCATCACAACCGTGTCAAAACGCGCCAATATTTCGCCAAGCATGCGCTCTCCGAGCGCATTTTGCAACCCGGTTTTATCCGCGAAATATCGATAAATAATAGACTTGGACGTCTGCGCAACCTCGGCAATCTGATCCATCGAAACGCTTGCGCCGTATCGTCGAACTGCCTCATGGGTTAAATTCAAAAGTTCTTCACGGCGCTGTGCACGATGTTCATTCCAACGTGAAGATCTCCGATCAATTTTTTTCGGCGCAGGTTTGCCATCCGTTGCCATATTGTTTTCCCTTTCGACAGCCTCGCCTTCTCCAACAAACAACTTTTTGTTAAAGAAATCGTAACAGTGACAGTTTAGTGCGTTTTATCCCAAACCGCTGGTTATTAATTCAGCGTATTTATAACCCGATCAGCAACTTTACGATAACGCGAGTAAGTAGTGTTTATGATCTCTTGAGGCAACGTGGGAGGCGGGGTCCCTTGATCTCGGTCCCATCCGGAATTCTCAACCCATTGACGCATATATTCTTTGCCCATTTGAGTTTGTTTACGCCCGCGTCGGAAGTCTTCTGCTAACCACAGTACGGCACAGTCCGGAGTTAATACTTCATCAGCTAAAACCACAACTTCATCTCCGGCGTCTACCGGAGCGCCAAATTCCATTTTTGCCGCAGCTAACATGATCCCGGCGTCGTAATACACTTTGTGCCCATAATTGTAGATATCAATGGCACACTGTCGAAGCAACCTAGCTCTACCCGGCCCGACGATCTTTTCCATTTGGGCAAAAGTAATATCTTCGTCATTCTGCCCTACCGCGCCTTTACGAGCCGGCAAGAAAATAGGAAAAGGTAACTTATCGCCTTCGCGTAAACCGCCGGGCAAACTAATACCGTTAACAGCAGCAGTTTTCTTGTACTGCTCCATCATTGATGCTGTCATATACCCGGCGACAGTACACTCCACCGGATACATTTGTAGTTGGCGTACGATAAATGCCCGGCCAGCAACCTCAGGTGGCACGTCGGTAGACACAACATGTGTTTGGACGATGTTTTCCAACCGTTTGAACCACCATTCGGCCAGTTCAGTCAGAATTTTCCCTTTACCGGGAATAAGCGAAGGAACCACTCGATCCGCAATCGAGATTCGATCCGTTGCCACGATAAGTAGCGTCTGAGCGCCTGCATGCCACCTTTGGCTGGCTGGAACGTAAAGATCATGCACTTTTCCCGAATAAATCAGATTCCACCCCGGAATCGGTTTACGTCCAATGTATGCCTCTTCGTTCACTATTTGCTCACTCATACAACCTCCCACCCTCGCTTCATACCCTTCGGTTAATACTTTAATTCAGATCGAGGCATTACCGCATTAATACTCTGGTTGGATCCCGTTATCCCAGTGGCCTGCGGTTTCGCCCAATTCATTCGCAAGTTCCGAGCGCTTCCATGCAAACAGTTACGCAGGACATCACTGATCTGATTACGTAGGAGTGCTAGCACCAGTTGCCCTTCGGCTTGTTCGATATGCACATCGAATCCGACCACTCGTAAACCTCGCGGCCCAATAATCGTTTTCACAGACAGCGGGCCAATTAACGGGGTATGACGCCGGTACAGCTCTTGCATTAACGGGCGCACCACTCGTTCGGTGACGGCGTCGTACATATCCCCCGACACCTCGGGCAGAACCGCGGGATATGGCGTAGCGGGATCGTAATGCGTGTTAACCGGGATCAGCGGAGCTACCGAACGGCCATCGCACATATAGGAAAAAGTAATATGTTCGCCAAGGATGTACTCGTCAACGAGCACAGCCGGCTCAGCAGTGAAACGCCCCGGTTGAGCCAAACAGGTATGCGCATACTGTTCGGCTTCGCTACGGTTATCCGTCACTAGTCCCGTACGCGTCGGGCTAGTATCGGGACGTAAAACATTATCGGTAAGAACATAAGGCGGACCAAAAATATCGAGCGCGTGATCAATCTGTTCCGGCGTCGTACACCAAAATCCCATTGGAGCCGGAATGTCTAAAGCGGCCATAAGCTCACGTGCATAAGATTTAACGACTTCAATATAAGCAGCCCCGCTTGACGCGCCAAAAACATTAAATCCTGCCCGCCGGAGCGCATCCGATACTCCGTTAGCCATAGCGGTCGCCGAACCAATCCAGACAATCGCCGCGTCAATTTGGCGCGCTAAGCCAACAACCGCCTCGGCGTCGAACATATCAATATCAACACAGGTCACATGGCGGGTGAGCTGCGGGTCTTGAGCAATGTGCTGGTCACCCGGTGCAACATAGGTATGTTGCACCTGCGAATCACGCGCCAGCGCTTGCGCCATAACATGTTCGCGCCCGCCGGAACCTAAAACTAGGACGATCACTCCTTCATCTTACTCATCCAGTCTGCGAAAACACTGGGACTATTGCGCCATCCCAGATAGTAATCAGCCCCGAGATGCGTATTAAACGCCATCTCGGGGCTGATTAAATTGCTCAGCGATTAGGCCTTAGCAGCTGCAATGCGCTCGCGGAACTTATCGAGTTCTGCACGGATTTCAGCTGGAACATCATCGCCAAACTGCTCGAAGTACTCTTCAGCAAGGTCAACTTCGGTTGCCCATGCGTCTGGGTCTACGTTGTACAGTTCTGCCCAGTCTTCTGCAGTGACGTCGGTACCCTCGAGGTTGAAGTCCTCCATCTTCGGGTAACGGCCGGTGATGCCGTCGATTGCATCGACTTCGCCAGCTGCACGACGAACGATCCAGTCCAGAACACGCGAGTTATCGCCGAAGCCTGGCCAAAGCCACTTGCCGTCGTCGGACTTGCGGAACCAGTTGACCTGATAGATCTTCGGGAACTTGTCGCCAATCTTCTCCGCCATCTCTACCCAGTGGCCCCAGTAGTGAGCCATGTTGTAGCCGGCAAATGGGAGCATTGCGAACGGATCGTGACGTAGCGAGCCAACAGCACCTTCAGCAGCCGCGGTCTGCTCGGAAGAGACCGTTGCACCAACGAAGATGCCATGGTTTGCGCTGTAGGTTTCAGCAACGAGTGGAACGTTGGTTGCACGACGTCCGCCGAAGAGGATGGCGTCAACCGGAACACCTTCAGGTGCTTCCCAATCCGGGCAGATAATCGGGCACTGCGCAGCCGGAGCGGTGAAACGCGAGTTCGGATGTGCTGCCGGAGTATCGGACTCTGGCGTCCAATCATTGCCACGCCAGTCAATCAGATGCTCTGGGGTGTCACCGTCAATGCCTTCCCACCAGACGTCGCCGTCATCGGTGAGCGCAACATTGGTGAAGATGATGTTTTCCTTGATGGTGTCCATTGCAACCGGGTTGGTGTTGTATGCCGTGCCCGGTGCCACGCCGAAGAAGCCAGCTTCTGGGTTGATGGCGTAGAGACGGCCATCTGGGCCCTGACGCATCCAAGCAATGTCGTCACCAATGGTTTCGACCTTGTAACCCGGGATGGTCGGCTGAAGCATAGCGAGGTTGGTCTTACCACATGCGGATGGGAAAGCAGCGGTTACGTGGTACTGCTTGCCAGTTGCTTCATCCGTGAGGCGGAGGATGAGCATGTGCTCTGCCATCCAGTCATCACGCTTAGCCATGGTCGAAGCAATACGCAGTGCGTAGCACTTCTTACCTAGCAGAGCGTTACCGCCGTAGCCCGAACCGTAGGACCAAATCTCATTGGTCTCTGGGAAGTGGGTAATGTACTTCTCATCATTGCATGGCCACGTGGTGTCTGGACGCTCGTTGCCGTCAGCGTCAACCAGCGGGTAACCAACGGTGTGAACGGCTGGAACCCATGGCTTACCAGCAGCAATCTGCTCCATGGCCGGGGTGCCCATGCGGGTCATAATGCGCATATTGGTAACAACGTAAGCCGAGTCGGTCAGCTCTACGCCAAGCTGGGAGATAGCGCCGCCAACTGGACCCATCGAGAATGGAATAACGTACATCGTGCGGCCGCGCATCGAGCCCTGGAAAACGCCCTTTTCGCCAATGAGGATTTCCTTCATTTCCTTCGGGTCGTACCAGTTGTTGGTTGGGCCTGCGTCTTCTTCCTTCTCCGAGCAGATGTAGGTGCGCGACTCAACACGCGCAACGTCCGACGGCTCCGAGCGAGCAAGGAAGGAATTCGGACGCTTTTCTTCGTTCAGGCGAATGTAAACGCCTGCATCAACCAATTCAGTGGTGAGGCGATCCCATTCTTCGTCGGATCCATCAGCCCATTCGATGCGGTCCGGAAGCGTAATATTCGCTACCGTGGTGACCCATTCGACGAGGTCAGCCGGCGCAATTTCAGGTGCACCTGCTTTTACACTCTCAACAGTGTACTTCTGTTCTGTCATCGCATGTCCTCCTAGAGATTGTGGCGATGTTTCTTTAACCATGGTTAATCTTAGTGCGATCCATCCCTTTTTCTTGGGACTTAGGGGCACGCACATATTGGCCTGACGATCAGGCAAAATGGCATATCTTCATTATCGCCCATACCTCGAAGTTAATGCGAGCGCTACCGATAAGAGATCGCCGGAACTGCAAAATTGTGACGCAAATCAATGTTTATGATTACAATAAGGTGTTCCCTAACGTTCGGTCAGTTGAGTGAAACCCGTTTTCAACCAACAGATCGTTTCAACATCAATCTTGCTCCACAAACGAAAGAATTATTCATGAGCATTACAAAATCACGCGCAAAACTTGCAGGTGTCGCACTGGTCGCTGCGCTCAGCCTCGCCGCCTGCGAAGGATCCGCTACCCTCAAGATTGAGGATGCGAACAATATGTCCATGATCATGGAAATCCATGACACCCAAGGCCTCTTAGCCATGGGCGGCGTCACCTCGTGTGACGACTTCAAGGATGAAATGGGTTCCGAAGAAGAAGTAGTTGTCGAAGACATTTCGGAAGGCGGCGTTCTTGGTTGCCGTATTACTGCGTCCGGAACCGGAGATTTCGTTGACGGAGAAACACTAACCGAAACCGAGGACACTTTCATTCTCACAATTCCGGGAGATGAGGGCGGTAGCGAGTTCTCCGCTGACGATCTCGAAATGATGGAAGCACTCGGCATGACCTTTACTTTCACTGTCGAAATGCCAGGCAAGATCGTCAGTGCAACCGGAGATCCTCAAATCGATGGTAACCGCGCAACCTACTCGGATCTGACCGTGCTAGCACAAGGTATCACCGTTGAAGGAGAGAAATCCGGCGGAGGCGGAGGCATCGGCGGCGGTGGCTCCGCAATGATCTGGATTATCGTCGGCGTTGTCGCGCTCGCAGTCATCGCAGGTGTTGTCGTGGTGGTTATGAAGAAGAAGAGCCCGAAGAATCAGCCGCCTATGGGCTTCGGCGGACCGGGTCAAGGCCAGCCACCCTACGGCCAGCCACGTCCAGGTCAGCCGCCTTACGGTCAGCCGGGTCAGGGTCAGCCACCTTACGGTCAACCTCCTTACGGTCAGCCGGGTCAGGGTCAGCCACCTTATGGCCAGCCGGGCCAAGGCCAGCCACCTTATGGCCAGCCGGGCCAAGGTCAGCCACCCTACGGCCAGCAGTAAAATGGTAATAGCTAGCTACTCAATCACTAGCTGAAACTATTAAACCACTAGCTGAAACTATTAAGTGCGGGTTCCCGATCTGGGAACCCGCACTTACATTTGCATTGAAGTTGCTACTCAGCAAAGCGCTATAGCTCGGCAAAACTCCTCGTGAATAACTTTCTAGTCGAGCAACTCGTGGCGAATAATCGTCTGCTCTCGATCTGGGCCTACACCGATCGAGGAGATCCGACAGCCTGAAAGCTCTTCGAGCTTCAAGATATAGTCCTGCGCATTCTGCGGTAGCTCCTCAAACGAGCGGCAGTGCGTAATATCTTCGGTCCAGCCATCAAAATACTCGTAAATCGGCTTCGCATGATGCATATCCGACTGATTCTCGGGCATATCTTCCACGCGCTTACCGTCGATATCGTAGGCGACGCACACCGGAATCTTCTCCCAGCCCGAAAGCACATCAAGCTTGGTGATGACTATATCCGTCAACGAATTAACCATCGTGGCGTAACGAGCGATAACGGCGTCGTACCAACCGGTGCGCCGCGGGCGACCCGTCGTCGTACCAAACTCGCCTCCGACCTGACGCAGCTGTTCGCCGTCGTCGTCAAACAGCTCGGTTGGGAACGGGCCTTCACCCACGCGAGTGATATAAGCCTTTGCCACACCAACCACGCGATCGATGCGGCGCGGGCCTACACCCGAGCCGGTGCACGCACCCGCAGCGGTACACGAAGAGGACGTCACGTACGGGTAGGTTCCGTGGTCAATGTCAAGCATGACAGCCTGACCGGCTTCGAACACCACGGTTTCCCCACGGTCCAAGGCCCGGTTCAGTTCAAGCGCAGAATTGAAGAGCATTGGGCGGACCCGGTCGGCGTAGCTGAGTAGCTCGTTCGCGACCTCGTCGACACTGAAAGTATCTTCTTCATACATGTGCTCCAGCATGAAATTCTTCTGATCGAGCACGCTTTCCAACTTCTGACGCAAAATCGACTCGTCAAAAAGATCTTGGATACGCAAACCCACGCGGTTCATCTTGTCCGCATAGGTCGGGCCAATACCGCGCCCTGTTGTACCGATTTTGCGCTTACCAAGGCGGCGCTCACCCATCGCATCCATCTTCTTGTTATACGGGGCAATAATATGAGCGTTCTGTGAAATCTTCAGACGCGAGGTATCTACACCGCGCGACTCCAATTCGGCGATTTCCGAGAATAACACTTCCAAATCGACAACCACACCGTTGCCGATAACCGGGGTGCAACCCGGAGAAAGAATGCCTGCTGGGAGCAGGTGGAGGGCAAACTTCTCACCGTCAACGATGACGGTGTGGCCGGCGTTATTACCGCCGTTAAACTTGACTACATAATCAACCTGCGTGCCAAGCTGATCTGAGGCTTTACCTTTACCTTCGTCTCCCCACTGGGCTCCGACGATGATGACGGCTGGCATATGCTTCACGTCCTTTATGTTCGGGGCGCATCCATTGCGCACACTATTGTAAAGCCATGCTTTACTATCCAACCCTATATTGAATAGAGGGATTTCGGGAAATTCCACGTGGTGATATTTTGTTATCCACGCTGTGAGCGTAGTGACAAAAGACCTGTGGACAGTTTCTAAGGGGGATCTATACGATTAAAAGAGTTTCTGATCGAGGAGGATCTATGTCTAGTATCGTTGACCATCCAGCGCATAAATTCGTCGTTAACAACCTCAGCCTGTGGAATGCCCTAGAAATTGGCTTGGGAACGCTTACTTTTTATTCGATTCCAGATCTGATCAAGTCCAAACCCGGTCGGTTTTTCGCAAAGACGTTGGCCCTTGGGATTCCACTCGCATCTCAGATCCACCAGAACGTCTCGGTCTTGCACAAAGAAGGCGTCCACCTCAGAGATGTTGCCGGCGTCGACTTTGCCGACGCCGAAGACGTAGAAACTCCCGATCCGTTTGAAGTAGTCGCCGAAACCGCTCCCGGGGATCCCTTGAACTTCATCGAACTGCGGCCAACTGAGGATGAGGCGTCCACGGCAAACCTGTCCACCGACAAGTCGCTGACCACCTTTATCCGGGAATTCATGGCACTGCCACCGGAGTACAAGAAGCCGATTGGAATTTTCGCCGGAGCGGTAGGCACGGTTGGGCTCACGGTTGTTGCCGTCGGTGAAACCCTTATTTACCGGCGTACTGAACGGAAGAAAGCCGCTGGGGTGAAAAACGCCCATATTAAGCAGGCCGCTAAGATGGCTGCTCTTGGCGTGCTAGCCTCGGTAGCCGTCGACCAAGTAGACCGGTTCAAAGGTATCGAATAATCGTAGGACTGCCCCGAATTTCCGTCTGGGGCCCCGTCTGAGCTCCCGAATTTCCGTCTGGGGCGAGTATCGCCTGCTATAGCGCACGATACTCACCGTATACGGATTTTCGGGCCTATAGGGCAAAGGGGCTCTTCATATTTGAGCGTGTAGTTAATCTGCTGTTTTTATGGCGGTTTCAGGGTTAGAACTATTTGAAATTAGGGAAAATCGAACTATCCGCAGACTATCTTCGGATAGTTCGATTTTCCCTAATTT
>JAAYWS010000151.1 GCA_012516575.1 Actinomycetaceae bacterium | reverse complement strand
TTATAGTCGCGATTCGCAGTCCGACAAACCTCGGCAGTGCTCTGCCAACCGCCGCCCCTGACGACCCGCTTCGAACCGGAACTTGGGCCGGTATAGTCGATCACCGTTCCGGTAGGATAATCTGCATACCAGTCCCAACACCACTCTCGGACGTTCCCATGCATGTTATACAAACCCCATGGATTCGGTAATTTGCTTCCGACAACTTCAGTCTTTTTGGGCGCATTAGCACAGAAAACACAAGTCTGCTCCAGAGTCTGATGTGTCCCAGATGAGCAGGATAGACAATTGCCGGAATTGTAATTCGGTTCACCACAAAAAAACGGGCCTGTCGTTCCTGCACGGCATGCATATTCCCATTCCGCTTCAGTGGGTAGCCGATACCCATCTGCATCAAAATCGACATAAACTTCATCGATGTAATAGTGCGTCTCATCAATTGGCGCTGTGAAAGCTTCATCTTTATAATAACATTGCGTAAAACCATTCTGCAACGACAACAGGTTCGCAAACAACACCGCCCTATACCATGTGCTTCGCTGCACAGGGTGATTCTTGGTCGGGCTATATCTTGAATCAGTCGAATTAGACGGCAGTGTCTGCTGAAGGTGTTTAAGTTTTGTCCACATCTCATTAGAAACCTCTGTTAGCATCACTGCGATGTCCCTTGTCAAAATGTGCGTAAACTGCTCCTCATCAACCTCTCTACAGGGTTCCTTTGCTTGTGATCCCTGTGTGAACGTTCCGGCAGGAATAAGCTGCATGTTTCCCACAATGGGATCCGTGTAAAACAAATTTCCTGGAGTATGCGTGGGAGTCGGAGTTGTTGTGTCAGTTGGATTAGGTGTGGGTGTGTTTGTTGGCGGTTGGGGAGTGGGTGTGTTTGTTGGGGTAGATGTGCCTGCGATTGTCGGTGTGGCGGTCGGAGCGCTCTGAGTTTGAATTGTCCTCACGAGGCGTAGTCCCACGAAGTAGAACCTTTTCTCTGGAGGGGTTCTATCGCGAAACGCCGATCGGCATCCACGGGGCCTATAGAACCAACTGCCGCCCCGGTAGACGCGGTAGGAACCGGAATCCGGGCCAAGGTAGTCGATCACTGTTCCCGTTGGATAAGGATCTGCATACCAGTCCCAACACCATTCACACACATTTCCATGCACATCCTTCAGATTCCAGGGATTCGGCATCTTGCTTCCCACAACTGCTGTCCGGTTGGAAGAGTGAACACAATACTTCGCCAGTGTCTGAAGGCGCTCTGATGAAGGAGAATCACAAGTCGAGTCATTGTAATAGGGTTCGTCACACGAAAACGGAGCATTTGTTCCGGCTCGAGCAAAGTATTCCCATTCTCCCTCGGTGGGCAGCCGATATCCATCAGCATCAAAATCGCAGTAAATTTGATCATCGATGTCATGGTTCGTCGCATCCAACGGCGTTGTGAAATCTGCATCTTTGTAATAACATTGCGTGAAACCGTTTTCCAACGACAACAAGTTCGCAAATAACACTGACTCATACCATGCGTTCTGCTGCACGGGATACTGCGGCCCGGGGCTGATAATATCAAAACTTGGATCATTCGGTAGAGT
>JAAYWS010000055.1 GCA_012516575.1 Actinomycetaceae bacterium | reverse complement strand
ACGAGCCTAAAACAAGCCACGACACGCCCGGCCCAGACACACTTTTTGGCCTTTAACCCCGATTTTCCCTAATTTCGGGTAACAACCCGCTCTAACGCCCTGCTTCTAGCCGCTGAGCACTCTCCAGCCCCTGCGCACGCTCCATCCACCACAGCACGCGACGCATCCGGGCTTCAGCCTCGCGCGGAGCCTGATTCACATCCGCATTCGATGCCATCGACAGCGTCACCGCAGCCGCACGCGCATATAAATCCACCGGATCGGTACGTTGCTCCAAATACTGGCACCACGCTTCGAGGACTTCTTCCGAACGCGGGTAGTACGAACACCGCATACCACCCGGGTTGAGCTTTTCAAGCCGCTCCCGGAAAGGTTCGTCTGATTCGGCCACAACCCACTGCGATTCTAAGAGAAATGGCAGTACCGAGACGTGGGCGAGCATGCATCCCCAGTCGTCATTGCGTTTACCCGGACCAACATGGTCAAGATCGATAAAGGTAAGCGTGTCGTCAACATCGATCAGCACATTGGCTTCGAAAAAATCGCCATGGGTGGCGACATCCGCAGGTTTACCGGGCGCCGACACCACCGATTTCACCCACGCGATCACCCGGTGAATATCGTCGGCATACGCGGGCATGAGTTCAGCGGCCGAACCCCCGTAACTGTCGATCCGGTCCGTCCACGACGGGTGCTTATCCAACTGGGCAACCTCGTCAGGCAAAGCATCGAGGGCATCTTCAAGTTTTCCGATCAGTCCGATCGCATGGTCCGGGTCGAAGGCAATGGTATTCGACAACGGGCTACCCTGAGCCACCGCGGAAACCAGCAGACCGTCGTCATTCGAATAAATAATCGGCGGAACCGGCGAAGATCCCTGCGCAACCGTCTGAGTACGACGAAGCAGATCGCGGGCTTTCGGCGGATGCATCACCTTACCAAAACCAAAGGGCACTCCGTTTTCGGAATACTCCACCACCGCGCGCCGGGTCGGCCGATAAACCACTACCCGAGCAGCAATATTCTCCCGCTCCGGCCACACCTCCCGCATCGCCGCAGTGTTTGTTGCTTGCGCGAGCGCAGGAAGTGCCGGGTCGTGCGGGAACTGCCAAACATAAATGGGATCCTGCACGATACCTTCCGGATCGGTAAAAGTGAGTACTGCACTGGTGTTGTCGACCTTTTCGGTCGAGGCAGTTAAGTATGTGCTAAATTCTTTATCGGATGCCCGCGCGGTCACAAAATATCCCACGGACACACCCGCCCCAGGCCGCACATACGGTTTATCGCACGAGTATTTCACGAGCTCCCAACCAAGCGTCGCCAGTGCCGCCTGGATAATCGACTCGGCCACCTCGGAAACCAGAAAAGCCGCAATCTCCGCACCGGATTCAACGACGACCTGAGTGGCCTGCCCGTCCAAGCTCTCTGTATTTTGGCCGAGATTATCTTTTAAACTCTTATCGTTCACCCTATTATCGTAGCCGGTTAATATAATCCGGCTCAGTAAACAAGATTTCTGGACACAAGTCGCAAAAGCGGGTCTAGACCGCCCCACCAACCCCCATAAACAAAAATCTCGCGGCTAAGCAAAATGCTTACCGCGAGATGAGGGTGGCTGACGGGGATTGAACCCGCGACATCCTGGACCACAACCAGGTGCTCTACCACTGAGCTACAGCCACCATTGTTGCATTAGTGCAACGAAGAAAAACTATATCAAGGTTTTCCCGAGTTGATAAACCAGTTGCGGGTGATAGCTGTCACCCGCACCCAGATCACCTCGCTGACCAGCGCAAACCCTCCCAGGTTCCCAGCCCTTGCCCGAAAGGTTTCTGAAAACTTTCTTACCAGTACGCCCGCATCTGGATCGCATCAGCGAACTTATTCAAATGCTCCTCGTTCTGGCCCAAGTACAGCGAACCGTCAATCAGCGAAATTTCCATCACGTAGAACTCTTCGTCCGAGTTCTCGTCGCCTTCCACGATGTCGACACGGTTGAACAAAAGCAGTTCGTCACGCCCGGTCGTGTCCTTAATGTACCCGTGCAATACCCGGCGAATCCGCTCGCCCCAACGCCACGTCTTCTCATCAGCTTCCGACGCATGCGCCACTTCTTCAACCACGCCCGAGAACGACGGGTTACGGAAACGCGGATGCAACATCGGATCCTTATGCACCTGATAGGAAGCCAACCCGTTCAGGTAGATAATCGAAGTCTCACCCTGACGGTCAATTTCCTCAAGGTACCGCTGCACCATCACCGTGCGCCCACGCTCAAGCTCGTACACCGCATGGTGAATAGCATCCGAGCGCTGCCGCGCATCCACCGCAGAATACCGGCCGGTACCACGACCACCAGACGCCACCGCAGGCTTGACAACGAAATCACCAAACGACGGGAACCGCGAATGAATCTGCTGCTTTGACAGGTTCTGCTCCGGCTCCAACCACGTGGTCGGAATAGTCGGCAAACCACGCTTCTCCAGCTCCTGCAGGTAATGCTTATCCGAATTCCATGCCATAGTCTCAGCCGAATTCAAAATTCGCGGAACCGAACGCGCCCACTTAATAAACGCAGACCGGTCCACTGCATAGTCACGCACAGAACGAACGACGACCAAACCGGCGTCGTCCCAGTTCACTGCAGGATCATTCCACACCGCAACACGCGGTTCAAGTCCACGCTCACGTAATGCGTCAGGTAAGCCCTGCTCGTCGTCATCAAGGTTCGGGAGCTGTGCGCTGGTTACCAGCGTTACGATGGGATCAGCCACGTGTTCACCTTCTTTGTGTAACTGCGTTCGTCCATTGAACGTCGCTGAATAAACGTGCAACTCTCTTTAAGTTTAGCGGTTGCGACGAATAAGTGCCCCATATAATGCGACTTTGAGTCATAACACCTATAAATTGCCGTGTTTTGCCGCAGGACATGGCCGCCGCAAGGGTCTTGTGCGTGAGTTCACAAGGCGGCAAATCCAACTGGCTTGATCGAACCCGAATCCCGGACTAAAGTAAATATTCGTTGCGCACCGCTAGCTCAATTGGTCAGAGCACCTGACTCTTAATCAGGGGGTTCTGGGTTCGAGTCCCAGGCGGTGTACGATTCCAAAGCCTCTTCAGTCCGAAGGGGCTTTTGGCATATTATCGGCACATAGCGTTAATTTTACCGTGGAGAGATTTGTGAGTACACCCCAGCCCGGCCTGAACTTGGCCCTTGATGATCTGGAGGATGCGCACGGCCTCGACCCCACGCCGGAAGCGATTTTTGAGGCTTTTGAGGGCTGGGTGGCGTCCACGGATAAGACGATGTATCCGCATCAGGAAGAGTCGTTGTTGCATATCGTGGCCGGCGACCACGTAATCGTGTCCACCCCGACCGGTTCTGGCAAGTCGTTAATCGCCATGCAGGCTTTGTTCGCTGCGCTCGCCACCGGCCGGACCGCCTATTACACGGCACCTTTAAAAGCGCTCGTATCCGAAAAGTTCTTCGAACTGATCCGGTTTTTCGGCGCGCATAACGTGGGCATGGTGACCGGCGATTCGTCGATTAACGCCGACGCCCCGATCGTGTGCGCTACTGCGGAAATCTTGGCAAATATTGCCCTGCGCGAGGGCGAGCAGGCGGACGTGGGCGTGGTGGTCATGGACGAGTTCCACTACTACGGCGATCCGCAGCGCGGCTGGGCTTGGCAGGTGCCGCTGCTCGAGCTTGCGCAAGCCCAGCAGATTTTGTTGTCCGCCACGCTGGGTGACACGGAGTTTTTCGTGAAGGATTTACGACGACGCACGGGCCGGGACGTCGCTATTGTGGACGACGCCGTTCGGCCAGTTCCGTTGCATTTCAGCTGGTCGTTGGAGCCGCTGGGCGAGCAGATTCAGGAGCTGGTGGCCACCCATATGGCGCCGGTTTATGTGGTGCATTTTTCGCAGCGGGAGGCGGTGGCGCAGGCGCAGGGGCTCATGTCTATGTCCTTGATTTCTAAGGAACGTAAAGAGGAGATTGCTCGGGCGTTATCGGCTACTAAGTTCTCCCCCGGTTTTGGGCAGACGCTATCGCGGCTGTTGCGTCGTGGTATCGGGGTGCATCATGCCGGGTTGCTTCCGCGTTACCGGCGTCTTGTGGAGCGGTTGGCGCAAGCTGGGCTACTTGCGGTGATCTGTGGAACGGATACCTTGGGTGTGGGTATTAACGTGCCGATTCGAACTGTGCTGATCACTTCGCTTGTGAAATTTGATGGTACGAAGCAGCGGCATTTGTCGGCTCGGGAGTTTCATCAGATTGCTGGGCGGGCTGGGCGCGCCGGGTTCGACACCGTCGGCTATGTTGTGGTTCAAGCTCCCGAACATGAGATTGAAAATGAGCGGCGTTTGCGGCGGGCCGGTGATGATCCGGTGAAAATCAAACGGGTGCAACGGGTGAAGCCGGAAGAAGGCCGGGTGAACTGGTCAGAGAAAACTTTTAATTCGTTGCTTGCGGCCCAGCCGGAAACGTTGAAATCGCAACTGCGTATCGACCATGCTGCGGTGTTGAACCTTATGCAACGTCCTGATCCGGTGGCCGCCGCGCGCGGCCTACTCACTGATAATCACGAGCCAAAAACCGAGCGGAACCAGTTGCTACGGCGGGCGATTGACATCTACCGTTCGCTACGCACAGCCGAGGTGATTACGCATAAGGATCGGGATTGGCGGCGGGAAAATCCGGGGAAGAACGCACTGGTTTTCTCCCGAGATGTGCCTGACGATTTTGCATTAAACTCTCCGCTGTCGCCTTTCGCGCTGGCTGCTTTTGATCTGTTGGATCCGGATGCTGCTACCTATGCTCTCGACGTGGTGTCGGTGATCGAAGCGGTGACCGAAAATCCCACTCCGGCACTGTATGCCCAACAGCGGGAGGAACGCGGGAAGGTAATCAACCGGCTGAAAGGCGAGGGCGTCGATTACAACGAGCGTATGGCTGAGGCTGACGAAGTTGCCTGGCCGCAGCCGCTCGTCGACCTGCTCTCCCCTGCCCTAGACATGTATGCGCGCTCTAACCCGTGGGTTTACGAGCATGAACTCATGCCCAAGTCTGTGGTCCGGCAGATGATCGAAGAGGCTATGACTTTCTCCGAGTTCATTTCCCGCTACGATCTGGCCCGCTCTGAGGGCATCCTGTTGCGATACCTCACCGACGTGTATCGGGCGATGCGTCAGTCGATTCCGCTTGAGGCGCGCACGGATGAGGTTGAGGACATTATTGAGTGGCTCGGACGGCTCGTTCGCTCGATCGACTCATCGCTTCTCGACGAGTGGGAGGCCCTGGCAGACGGCCGGATTACCCTCGACGAGCTCGATATTTTGGGCGACGAGGATGCGACTAGTGGCGAAGAGGCTGCTTTTGGTGCGGACGCCGACGGTAAGGTGGCTTTCACTCGTAACCGACATGCGCTACGTACGAAGGTTCGCAACGCGATGTTCTACCGGGTGGAATTGATTGACCGCGATGATTACGACCGGTTAGATCAGTTGGATGCTGCAAGTGGCTGGGACGGGGACCGCTGGGCGGATGCGATTGACCCGTACTGGGACGAATACGACTTCTTAGGCACGGATACCGATGCTCGCTCGGAACGGTTCTTCTCAGTGTTGGAAGATCCCTCGTATGCGGATCTGGTCCAAGCAGGTGTGGATGAAGAGCGGGCTGATAAATGGTTAGCCACCCACGATGCCGGACGACTGTGGCTCGTTATGCAAGTGCTGGACTCCGGCGAGGACGATTTTGCGTGGGGTATTTGGGCGCTAGTGGATTTGGATGCAAGTGATACGGCCGATGAGCTGGTCTTGCATATTATTCGAGTAGGAGAACGATAAATGAGTGTTGCTCAGCAGACGACTATTGCGCAGCGGATTGCCGCGTTGCGTGAAGAAATTGATTCCTACGCAGGTGGCCGTCAGGTCGACCTCATGTTAGCGGCGAAACATCAAAGTGTGGATAATCTGATTGCGGCGATTGATGCCGGTGGCACGTTAATGGGCCACAATGTGGTTCAACAGCTGGTGGCTGCTAGTGAGGGTCTTGCTGAACGTGGTTATTCCGGCCGGGCGACGAATATGATGATCGGTAATGTGCAGTCGAATAAGCTGTCTCAGGCGATGGCGTGGGCGGCTCGGATTGACACGGTTGACAAGTTGCGTACTGCTACGCGGATTAACCGTCGCCAACAGACCCGGGTGGAGGCTGGCGAAGCGAGCGGCCCTTACCCGATCTTATTACAGGTGAATTCTTCGGGAGCGACCACTCAGTTTGGATGTGCACCAGATCAGCTTCTCGAGCTGGCTCGTCAGATTAGCGAGCTGGAATTTGTGCGTATTGATGGGCTTATGACTATCGGAGCTCAAGGTGAAGAAGCAGAAATTCGGGCAAGTTTTGCTCGGGTACGCGAACTGTCCGAGCAGATGCGCGCTCTTGATGGGCTTGCTCATGCAGATGTGCTGTCTATGGGGATGAGCGGGGACCTGCGGATCGCTATTGAAGAAGGATCCACGGTTGTGCGCGTGGGAACTGCGATTTTTGGCCCGCGCGAGCAGAAATAAGGCCGCACGGGCCGCACTGCGGCCACGATCTGCCGGCGGATCTCCTACTACTGTCCAGTCCGCGCCCAACTTCCCAGTTCGCGCCCGATTTCCCGCCGGCGGATCTCCTACTACTGTCCAGTCCGCGCCCGATTTCCCAGTCCGTGCCCAACTTCCCGCCGCAAAACTCCCATATGTCGGTTTTTGTTCTGTGTTTTTCTGAGGCATAAGAAGGATTCCGTGCATAAGTATCAACTTTTACCACATCCAAGCCGTATATGGCGCTGGATGTGGTAAAAGTTGATACTTATGCACAGATGTAGCTGATATCGCACCCATTAACACCGCCACCACCGCTAAATGGGCTTGTCCGACTGGCAGTTGACAAAAAAGAACCACCTGCGAATTTTGTATGGTTGGTACCGGTTGTCCGCGTTGTTGGTACCGGGCTTGCGGACACTTGGTACTGCTCTGCAGTTTCTCTCCAATGCGGTCGACATATCTCGGTATGCGATGTCGACGCGTTAGACGGATTGAGTCTCGCGGTTCTTAGATTTCATAAGATGACTTACAAGACCGAAGGGAGCCAGTAAAGAAAGACAAGGAACCACCGTGTACGCGCCGCTTCTATGCTGTATCTTCGCATGTTCTAGTGAATGCGCGCTTTGTCTTCAACCTAGCATGACAAGTACAGATGTCATTTTGTTGTATCCGGGTAGGTTCGGTCTGGACAAACCTCATTAATGGGGAATCTCCGCGGGAAAGCATCGGGATCTCGTGTCCGCCTCCTGTCTGCACTACGCTGACTTTTACTGTCATGCATGCATAAGGACGGACGCAGTACCAATAACGCGGAATCTGATGGTACCGACTACCCGCAAGAGCGGTACCACTTAGCCGCTATTAGCACCACCTGAAGTTCACAACTCAACGGCTGAAGTTCACAACTCAACGGCAAACGACTTGCAGGGCTACATAGTGCCTAGCGCAGTGCCTGCCATGGAGGCTGGAGGCGTCTGATCTGCTGTTTTTCTGGCTGTTTCAGGGCTAAAGCTATTTGAAATTAGGGAATATCGAACTATCCGAAGATAGTCTGCGGATAGTTCGATATTCCCTAATTTCGGGAGCTGGAAGTAAGATTTAGGGAGCCGAAAGGGGGGACCTTGGGCCCATTTCCGCTCGCAAAACACATACCAGTTCACCAAGGCAAAGGACTAATCAAGCTCGACAATAGACTAACCGAGCTGGCAAAGACTAACCGAACTGACCAGACTAGGCCACACACTAAAACCGCGACCACCCGAATCCTCCTCAAAACAAGGTCCGATGTTCAGTTTGCGTGATGGGATTACGGACACCACCCGAAGCTCCCAGAAACAGGAAAGCTCAGAAAGCAACTACGCGTTCAGACATGAAGAACCATTTATCGATTTCAACCAGAACGATTATCGGTTCCAGCCGCCCTGATTCAATTTCAGCGCTGACATCCACCGCACCAAAAAAGCCGCCGGCCCTGCATCTCGGCTTCCTTCACCGTCGACCCACATCGTAAACACGTGCGCCCAGTTCGCTGGTATACTGCCCACCGGCTAGCCTCGGGATCACCCGCGATCTCCTCCGCTGGAGCCAGTTCTTCCGGAAGCGTCCAAATCTTGCCAGTCTTCACCCCATCACGCATGGTCAGAACCAGATCGTCCCAAAGCTCGCCCACCCGCTTCTCCGATACTCTCGCACCCGGCCGATACGGGTGAATCCCCGTGCGGAACAAACACTCAGCTCGATAAATATTTCCCGGCCCAGCTGCCACCGACTGGTCCATAACCAGCGCTCCAACCGCCATTCGCCGCCCACGCACGCGCGCAATAAACTCGGCACGGTCACCCGGATCGTTGCGAATTGGATCTGGACCAAGCCGATTTAACACGCGTTCCAATTCTAGCGCGTCAATAATCCGGCACTGATTTGGCCCGGTTAAATCGCCGACTCCGTGTTCGGTTTCAATCCGTAACCGCACAGTATCGCGGGGCGCCGGTGGCTCCCACACGGTATCTGCGCCCGGCTCGTAACCAGCGCCCGGAACATAATCAACACCGACGACGTCGTCGCCTTCCCCGATTTTCCGGCGCGGAGCACCCACCGAGGTGCTTTTCGCAAAAGTCTCATCCCCTTGAAAAGTCCACGCTCCATACAAGCCGAGGTGAACCTGAAGCCATGTAGGAACCGGAGAACCAAGCGCACCGACCTCAGCGGCGTCGTACTCGCTTAACTCATGCGCTAAATTGCGTGGGACAAAAGGTACGAATAAATGCTTGCCCCACGCCTGGGCGGGGAGCATGACCTGTCCGTCCAACAACCGTGCGCCGTCCGAGAAACGCCCTTGCGGAGAGCTCGTACGCAGGGCGGTGCCGGTGAAAAGCTCGTTGAGTGTGGCGGCGAGTCGATGAATGGAATGTCCTTCTGGCATGGCTCCAGATTAGCGCAGGGCTCAGATTAACGCAGGGTCTACGAAATCGTGATTTAAAACTTGTTAAAGTTGAGTGGAATAGACTCAACCTTTTCTGCGTTCTACTAATCAGATACAACTTTTTCCTTTTACAAGGAGGTATGTGATGGACAAACTGACAACTAAATCGCAAGAGGCACTTGCGGCGGCGATCGAGTCCGCCACCCGCGCGGGTAATCCACAATTGGAGCCCGTGCACCTGCTTGTTGCCTTGCTTGAACAAAAATCTGGGATTGCCAACGCGCTATTGGACGCAGTGGGTGCCGATCGCACGGCCATTGCACAACGTGCCGGCGCCCAACTTTCGACGTTGCCCGGTGTGAAGGGTGCGAGTGCATCCCAGCCGCAGGCCTCGCGCAATCTTTCCCTAGTACTATCTGACGCTGGAAAAGAAGCTACTGCGCTTGGCGATTCCTATATTTCCACCGAGCATTTGCTGATCGCATTGGCTGCGAATTCGTCGTCGGCCGGTGATATTTTGCGCAATGCGGGTGCTGGGCGCGACCAGCTCATGTCTGCCCTGCCGAATGTGCGCGGCTCTTCCAAAGTCACCTCGGCTGATCCGGAAGGAACCTTCCAGGCTCTTGAGCAATACGGTACGGACCTGACTCAGATGGCACGCGACGGCAAACTTGACCCGGTTATCGGCCGTGATGCCGAAATCCGCCGTGTCGTCCAAGTGCTCTCTCGGCGTACCAAAAACAATCCGGTGCTGATTGGCGAACCGGGTGTTGGTAAAACGGCGGTCGTTGAGGGGCTGGCGCAGCGTATCGTTGACGGCGATGTGCCTGATTCCCTGCGCGGCAAACGGCTGATTTCCCTTGATATGGCTGCAATGGTTGCCGGCGCGAAATACCGTGGTGAATTCGAAGAGCGGCTCAAGGCCGTGTTGCAGGAGATTAAGGACGCCGATGGTGAGGTCGTCACCTTTATCGACGAGCTTCATACCGTGGTAGGTGCGGGCGGCGGCTCCGAGGGTGCGATGGATGCGGGCAATATGCTCAAGCCCATGTTGGCTCGCGGGGAACTGCGCCTTGTTGGTGCCACCACGCTCGACGAATACCGGGAGCACATTGAAAAGGATCCGGCGCTCGAGCGTCGTTTCCAGCAGATTTTCGTTGGCGAACCGTCCGTGGAGGACACCGTGGCGATCCTGCGTGGTATTGCGCCGAAGTACGAAGCGCACCATAAGATCACGATTTCCGACGGTGCCCTGGTGGCTGCGGCGACGCTGTCTGACCGGTATATTTCCGGACGCCAACTTCCGGATAAGGCTATTGACTTGGTTGATGAGGCGGCTTCGCGCCTGCGCATGGAGCTTGATTCTTCCCCGGAAGAGATCGATGCCTTGCAACGTCAGGTCGACCGGCTCACCATGGAAAAGGCCTATTTGGAAGATACCGATGAAAAGGACCGGGACGCCGGTGCGGCCGAGCGGCTCGATAAGCTCAACGCCGAACTAGCCGATAAGACCGAAGAGCTCACGGCGCTTAATGCACGGTGGGAGGCCGAAAAGGCGGGCCGGAACAAGGTGGGTGATTTGCGTGTGCGGCTCGATGAGCTACGTACGGAACTCGACAAGGCAATTCGCGAGGGACGTTACGAAGATGCGGGACGAATCCAAAACGGTGATATTCCGCAGGTTGAAGCGCAGATCGCGGCTGCTGAAGCCGCCGAGCATGCAGGAGCAGATGAAGCTCCGATGATCGCAGAACGGGTGGACGCCGATGGTATTGCTGAAGTTGTGGCGGCGTGGACTGGTATTCCGGTGGGACGCCTGATGCAAGGCGAAACCGAGAAGCTCCTCGAAATGGAAGACCATATTGCACAACGTCTTATCGGGCAGAAACCGGCGGTGCGCTCGGTATCTGACGCGGTACGGCGCTCGCGCGCGGGCGTTGCTGATCCGGATCGTCCGACCGGTTCTTTCCTGTTCCTTGGACCCACCGGTGTGGGTAAGACGGAGCTGGCTAAGTCGCTGGCGGACTTCCTGTTCGACGACGAGCGTGCCATGGTGCGGATCGACATGTCCGAGTACTCCGAGAAGCATTCGGTGGCGCGGCTGATCGGTGCGCCCCCAGGATACGTTGGATACGAGGAAGGCGGGCAACTGACCGAAGCAGTACGACGCCGTCCATACGGAGTGCTTTTGCTTGATGAGGTTGAAAAGGCTCATCCGGAAGTCTTCGATATCTTGCTTCAGGTGTTGGACGACGGGCGGTTGACGGATGGTCAGGGCCGGACGGTGGATTTCCGCAATACCATTCTGATTCTGACTTCGAACCTCGGCTCGCAGTATCTGGTGCGTGAAGGTACACCGCAGGAGAAGCACGATGCTGTGATGGCGGCTGTGCGGGCGCATTTCAAGCCAGAGTTCTTGAACCGGCTTGATGACCTGATCGTCTTCGATCCGCTGTCGATTGAGGATATTGGTCAGATTGTGGATCTGCAGGTAGCACAGCTGGCACAACGTTTGGCTGCTCGGCGCATTGCTCTCGAAGTGACCGATGGGGCACGGGCAGTGTTGACCAACGACGGCTATGATCCGGCCTATGGAGCACGTCCGTTGCGCCGGTTGATCCAGCGCGAGATTGGCGACCAGTTGGCCCGGATGCTACTGGCTGGAACGGTAGAAGACGGCGATACCGTGCTGGTTGACTCGGCGCCGCTTGACACTTCGGTGTTCGGTTGCGGTGACGATGTATCGGCCGGGTCTGGAGCAGATAGCTCTGATAGTGTTGCTCATGGCCGTCCGAAGCCGCGACTGTGCCTGACCGTCAAGGAGTAAAGCTGGCGCGAGTAAAGCCGGCGCGAGTAAAGCTCAATATGTCGGCTTTCGCTCTTCGGTTTTGGGACATACCAAGGATTTCGTGCATAAGTGTCAACTTTTAGCTACCTCCAGCGCCATATACGGCTTGGAGGGTAGTAAAAGTTGACACTTATGCACGGACTCCGCTGACACCTGGCGTTTACCGCTCGCGTTCGGCGAGGATAAACTCCTCTACTCGCTGGCGCGCCTCGGTATCTGGTAGCTGTTCCATCGGCGACTTCATAAAGTAAGCCGAACTGGACAGTAGATTTCCGGAAATGCCGCGGTCCAAGGCCAGCTTGCATGCGCGGATAGCGTCAATCACGATGCCAGCCGAATTCGGGGCATCCCAGACTTCCAGCTTGTACTCAATCTGAATTGGCACTTCGCCAAAAGTCGTTCCTTCAACACGCACAAAAGCGAACTTGCGGTCTTCGAGCCACGGCACATAATCGGAAGGTCCAACGTGAATATTCTTGTCCTCAAACGGCCCGGACATATTTGAAGTTACCGCATTGGTCTTCGAAATTTTCTTGGACTCCAGCCGCGAACGTTGCAGCATATTCATAAAGTCCATGTTGCCGCCAACGTTAAGCTGGTAGGTCCGGTCTATTTGCACTCCACGAGCCTCCATTAAAGCAACTAGATCGCGATGCGAAATCGTGGCTCCAAACTGGGACTTAATATCGTCGCCAATAATGGGCAAACCGGCATCCTCAAACTTCTTCGACCACTCCGGGGTGGAAGCAATAAAGACCGGCAGGCAGTTCACAAAACCGCACCCGGCATCGATCGCGCACTGGGCGTAGAAGCGGTCCGCTTCCTCCGAACCCACTGGCAGGTAGGAAACGAGCACGTCTACTTTTGCATCCTTTAACGCTTGCACTACATCAACTTCAGGATCTTCGGACTCTTCAATGGTGTCTCGGTAGTACTCGCCCAAACCGTCTAGTGTTTTCCCGCGGAGTACGGGCACCCCGCTTGCGGGCACGTCAGCGAACTTCAACGTATTGTTTTGCGAGGCGAAGATCGCATCAGACAAATCCGCACCAACTTTTTCCGCATCCACGTCAAAAGCGGCAACGAATTCCACGTCTCCAATGTGGTAGCCGCCAAAATCAACATGCATCAGGCCCGGCACGGTGTGCACCGGATCAGCCTCCCGATAAAATTCGACGCCCTGCACAAGTGAACTTGCACAGTTACCCACGCCAACGATACCCACGCGTACTTTAGCCATAATAAACTCCTCAGCTACGACGATGACGCGGCCCCTTTTGCGAGCATTTGCGCTGGTCAACGCTTGAGAGCGCATATTCCCACTAGATCTCTTCCCGCATCATCAAAACTTTGTCAGGACAAATATGTCAGGACAAAGTTATTATTCATGGCTGAAGCTATGCGAGCAAGAGTATGCAGTGAAAGGTGCAAGATCGCACAGTCCGAATTTTTGTTGCGTCGATCTGATAGGAGGATGGCCAGTAAATGACCAGCTCAGCCGGCACTCACGCCGCAGCTAGGCACACTAACGCCAGTCGACCTCTTCGTAAGGCCCGGAACCCATGTATATGTGGATAATTTCCACCCAAATAAGAACCAGCGCCGGCACAAATCCCAAAGGCAACATGAACACAAAAGTGAGCACGATACCAACGACGCCCAAAAGAAGATTGATAAACGCACGCTGCACAAAGCCAAGATAAAAATTATGTACGCCGAATATTCCCATAATGAGGGCAATGAGAAGTGCTTTTACTTTCGTCGGTTTTTCTAAGTCAGCAATTTCCTTGGGAAGATCATCGCGCACGCCCCGATTAATCACTTCATGATACTCGCGTTCAATTTCCTCCCGCGAAGACCCAAAAAGTCGCGAAAAAATGTCGTTTGTTGGAGCCTGAGAACGCGCGTCATTATCTCGATTTCGCTGCCCTGAAGATCTTGAACCACCTGCCCGACCAAAACTCGACGGGTGTGCTTCGCGTGCTGAGGACCGCGCCTCATCCTCCCACCCATAAAATGGGGAAGGGCTATGACGTAATTTTCCGCCATAACGTTGCGGACCGCCAAAGAAACCCGGACCATATAAATTCAACCGAATTGCGGGTTGTTTATCGAGCAACGGATCGGGCCGAGGGTCGAAAATATCGCTCGGCACCATGAAGGGCGAAGCGCTCATTTCGGAAGACGACGTCGGCTGATCCATATCACTAACACTACCGGAAACTACGTCAATCCCTGAATTACATAAAAATATGGGAAGATGGTCCCATGCTTTTTGATCCACTTTCTGCAGATACGTTTGAGTTCAATCATACCTATATGCAGCTAGACGCCGATAATGTCCACCTAATAGTCGGCGACCCGGATGAGGTTTTCTGGATGGCATCGGTGACGAAGCCGGTGTCTGCGTGGGCAGTGCTAGTGGCAGTGCAGGAGGGAAAGATTTCCCTCGATGACCCAGCCGGTCCGGAAGGTGCGACGATTCGTCACCTGCTCGCACACGCATCCGGTGTGCCGGCGACGCCGGGTGCCCCGCTTGCGGAACCGGGCAAGCGGCGCATTTACTCCGACTACGGTTTTGACCTACTGGGCGAGGCAGTATCGGCCAAACTTGGCATGCCGATTCATGATTGGATCCGCGCGGCGGTGCTGGACCCACTGGGTATGGACACCACAAAGATTGAGGGCAGAATCGGACGCTCGGGTATGACCACGCTCGATTCATTGGCGAAGTTCGCCCAAGAACTTTTGCGTCCCACTCTTCTCGGCCCAGAGCTAGTTACCCAAGCGACGACGCCGGTATTTGACGGTATTCCCGGTATCTTGCCAGGGTTTGGACGGCAGAAGAACAATACGTGGGGACTGGGCATGGAAATCCGCTCCGACAAGTCTCCGCATTGGACGGGTCATACTTTTTCACCGCGTACTTTCGGCCATTTTGGGATAGCAGGATCGTTTTTATGGGTCGACCCGGACATTGGTCAAGCCGGCGTTTTCCTTGGGGAAAAAGAATTCAGCGAGGAGCATGCGCAGGTGTGGCCAGGACTGACCGATCAGATGCGTGCCCTATAGGTCAAACTCAATAATCACCGGTACGTGGTCCGAAGCGCCCTTACCTTTACGCTCATCACGGTCAATCTCGCCCGCAACCGCAGCCGCCGCCAAAGCAGGTGATGCGTACACAAAGTCGATCCGCATACCCTCATTTTTGGGGAAACGCAGACGCTGGTAATCCCAGAAAGTGTAATTCGTAGCGAACTGGCGCGAGACTTCCACGAACCCGGCGTCTTCGAACGCAAAAAACGCTGCCCGTTCGGCGTCGGTTAAATATAATCCGTTATCCATCGCCGCCGGATCCCACACATCGGCGTCGGTTGGAATCACGTTGAAATCGCCCACTAAAGCAATTTTCTTTTCCGGCTTGGCGGCCAACTTCTCTGCTTTTGCTGCTTGTAAAGCCTCCAACCACGCCAGTTTGTAGTGGTAATGCGGATCGCCCACTGCTCTCCCGTTCGGAACATACAACGACCACAGGTCAATACCGCCGACCAGTCCGCCGTCGTTCGCACGCTCGGCCCCCACTCGCGCGCCAATCGCTCGCGCCTCGACCGGCCCAGCAATGAACAGCTCACCTTCGGCCGGTTCGCCCTTTTTAAAACCAGGCTGACCAGTGAATTCGGTTCGCACATCCGCAATTCCCACGCGGGAAATAATCGCCACGCCATTCCACTGGTTCAACCCGTGCGCGGCGATCTCGTACCCCGCCGACTCAATCTCCGCTGTTGGGAATTGCTCAGGCTTGCATTTGATTTCCTGCAAGGCAAGCACGTCTAAATCATGTCGGTCGAGCACATCAAGGATGCGGTCGACGCGGGCGCGAGCAGAGTTAATATTCCACGTGGCAATTTTCATGCCTTCAGCCTACTGTGCGGGCGCGGCGCTTGCAGATCGGCCCGAGGCGGTACGCTAACACCATGGGAAAAGCACTGATCACCGGAGCTAGCGCCGGTCTGGGACGGGAATTCGCACGCACGCTCGCCGCGGAAGGCAACGACGTCGTACTCGTTGCCCGTAATGAAGCGCGGCTGGCCGAACTGGCTGAGCAGTTGAAACACGAGTTTGGTGTGGATGCGCAGGTACTGGCAGCGGATTTGTCTGTGGAAGCCGATATTGCTCGGGTTGCTTCCCGTTTATCCGACGACGCCGATCCGGTCACCTTGTTGGTGAATAATGCCGGTTTCGGGGTGGGGCAGGATTTTATTGGCGGACGTGTGGAGCGCGAAATCGAGGCGCTGAACGTTATGGTTCGCGCGGTGTTGGAGCTTTCCCATGCGGCGGCGAATGCCATGGTGGCGCGTGGGCGTGGGGGGATTCTCAATATCGCTTCGATGACCTCGCTGACCGCGCAGGGAACCTATTCGGCACATAAAGCGTGGGTGAGTACTTTTACTGAAGGGCTGGCGGCAGAACTTTCTGGGAGTGGGGTGCACGTGACGGTGTCGAACCCGGGACTGATCCGCACGGAATTTCATGAGCGTTCAGAGGTGGATGCTTCCCAATGGCCCGACGTGGTATTTGCTCAGCCGGAGCAGATTGTGAAGGAATCTTTGAACGCACTTCGTGCTGGAAAAGTAATTGTTACGCCCACGCCTTTATACAAGGCGGCGGCAGCAGCTTTGCGGATTATGCCGCGTCGCTTGGTGCGTAAAGTCGCCGGTCCGGGGCTGTCGGGACGCGATGGGTAGAATTAATGCAGGAAGCGCATTAGTAGATACACCGGTAGGGGAGGTGCTATGTCAGAAAAAGAAATAAAGAACAGTGCTACGTTGGGGCCTGCTTCGACTCCGGATGAAGAGTTTTTGATCTGGGGTAATGGTGAGAAACCGGGCGGGATTTCTGGTGTGGGACCGTGGGTGGAAGAATATCCGGACCTGCCCGTACCGGACGGTGATCAGTATGATCCGGAACTATTAGCGAACGGGGATCGGCGCAACGTCGTCGACAAGTACCGGTATTGGACTGTGGATGCGATCCGCGCTGATCTTGCCACCTCTCGCCAAGTGCTCCATATTGCGATTGAAAACCTCGAACATGATCTCAATATTGGGTCGATTGTGCGCACGGGGAATGCGTTTAATGTGGGCGGGGTGCATATTGTGGGCCGTAAGCGTTGGAATCGACGTGGTGCGCTGGTTACTGACCGCTACCTCGACGTTTATCATCATCCGACGGTTGATTCGCTTGCTGAATGGGCGCGCGAACACGACTATGAGCTGGTCGCAGTGGACAATATGGAAGGCTCCACGCCGATTGCGGATACCGAGTTGCCGCAGCGGGCCATGCTTGTTTTTGGGCAGGAATCGGTAGGGCTTAGCGAGGAATTGCTAGCTGCCGCGGATAGTGCCGTTTATATTCCCCAGTTCGGGTCAACGCGTTCCATGAACGTGGCTGCGGCTGCGGCAGTCGCCATGCACATGTGGGTGCTCCGCCACGGACCAAAACTAGACCAATAACTGGCTCTTCATAGTTGTGCGTGTAGTGGTGGTGGGTTTTGGATGAGATATCGGAGTGTTCTGATCATCTGTTTGTCATCACGAAACCCTCTTGAAGAGTCTTACGTTTATTGACGTGAATGTTTCTACTTTGCTTGGTCTTGACCGGTTGTGCTGATCGCTGATGGTTCGTCGTATGAAATGCACCGGTTGTACTCGTAGCTGGCGTCAAGACATGACCTGCCGTCGAAGAGCTTCCCGAAGGCCAACCCGTCTTGGATGCTTTCCACGTAGAAAAACTTGTTGGTGAAGCAGTGGATAAAACCTGCCAGCGTATCGAGCAAAAAGCCCTAGGGCGTCCAGGCGGTTGTGGTGACCGGCTGTTTATCAACCGTAAAACCTTATTAACAGCAGCCGAATACCTCGCTGATAAGTAACTACATGCTCAATTGTGGAGAGCCGCCACCCAAGAGCTAAATAATACTGTTCATTTGCATGAATTCTGGAGCCAGAGACGGGTCTTGTCGGGCAGAACCCGTCATCCTTGCTGGATAGGGTGGCTATACCTCTGATTTTCAGGGGCATCACCACCCTATCCAGCAAGGATGACAAGTAGTCCAGAAAAACCAGCCTAAAACCGCCACAAAAACAACAGATTAGACGCCATCAGCGCGCTGAAGGCACTGTGCCAAGCACTGAATGGCCCTCCCGGCTCATACAACCGGAGAAATCCAGTTCTTACACCCGTGCCGGCTCTTACAACCGGAGAAATCCTCAATATTTAGTCTGCCGAAGCCAACAAACCACTAAATTTCGGTATCAGAACTCGTTTCGAAGCAGGAAGGTTCAAAAAACAGCTACACGCTTATCTGTGAAGAACTTTTTAGGGCTGTTTCAGGCTTAGAGCAATTTGAAATTAGGGAAAATCGAACTATCCGCAGATAGTCTTCGGATAGTT
>JAAYWS010000054.1 GCA_012516575.1 Actinomycetaceae bacterium | reverse complement strand
GTGTGCGCCTCCCACTTATTATGTGACGGCGCTAACATTAAGTATGGCAAGGCCCGCGCAACCAATTCCTGATCATCGCCAACGGCGATTACTTAGTGTTGCCGCAAAAGAATTCGACAAGGGGTACGCCGAAGCTTCACTAAACAAAATCTTGAAAGAAGCCGGCTTTTCCAAATCTTCTTTTTATCATTACTACTCAAACAAAGAAGAGCTTTTCGATATGGTTGCGGCAGTGGCGGTTACGAACGTCATGTCTACAATTCCGCTACCACAACCTGAGCAATTAGACGCATCAACGTACGCCGACCAAATCGCGAGAACCATACATCAGTTGAGCGAGGCAATTTATCCCGGTTCGGCCGCCCACTGGCTTTCCACAGTTGTTTTATTAAATGGTGAGGGCATGCGGGGGACCGTCGCGCAAGCCACCGAACTTATCCGTGCATGGCTACGTCAGATGTGCCAGCGTGCTATAGACCTTGAACTGATCGAGAATCCGTTGTCTATCGATCTGATGAGTTCTTACGCTGAAACGCTTATACACACCACCATCTCATGGGTGATCGACAATCCCGACCAGGCAGCGGATGCGTGGGCAACAATCGAGCGGATTGTACGCAAACAGCTCACGTCGGGGCAGTAGGCCTCCATCACGAGTAGTAGCCTTCATTTAGGTGCGAATAATTCCGTAGCACTCCATTCGCTAATTTGACATAATGTACATTATCGGAACTAAGGAGGTAGTTTACCAGGCTAACAAAACCCGAGAAAACGGCGTCATCCCGCCATTTGTTACCTCTCTTGACACAACGGCAACCACTCTTCGGTAAAATAGTTAAGGATTATTACAGGAGGAGACATTATGGCAGAACGTTCACTGCGCGGGATGAAGATTGGCGCGAACTCCCTCGAGTCCGACAAAGGCATCGCCTTCGTCGAACGCCGCGAAGAATTGTACAAGTGCAAAAAGGGCCACAAGTTCACCGTAACGTTTGCTGCTGACGCGGAAGCCCCCGGTCTGTGGGAATGCAAATGTGGCGCAGAAGCCAAACTCGTTGGTGGCACGGTTGAAGAAGAAAAGAAACCTGTTAAGCCCGCACGTACCCACTGGGACATGCTTCTCGAGCGTCGCACGATTGAAGAACTACAGGTATTACTTGATCAACGTCTCGAGTTGCTCCGTGCAGGCAAGTTGCACCGGCGTCATCACTGACGGTTAGCAAATCCGATAACCAACACCTATTTGACATAAGTACCCCGTTGATTTCGCAACGGGGTACTTTGATTTTCTTAACTCAAATGGGCACAGATGCTTCACTGGAACAAACTTGAAGCCTTGTTAACGACGAAACTTGCCTCTTAGTTGCGTATACCGGTCACGCAAACCTAGTTTGGTGGTACGCAACATAGCCTCCACGATAATATTCGAACTCATTTTTGAAGTCCCCAATTCGCGCTCCACGAAACTAATAGGAACTTCAACAATGCGCATTCCCGCCTGGTCAAAAGCCCGCGTCATATCGACTTGGAAGAAATAGCCGCGCGCTTCCACCGCATCTAAATCGAGTTGTTGCAAAGCCTCGATTCGCATCACACGAAAACCTGCCGTCGCATCCCGTGCCGGTAGATTCAACCATAATTTGACATAAAGATTGCCGAATCGGGACAGTATTTCACGATGCTTCGGCCAGTTGACCACTTCCCCACCGCTGACCCATCGCGAACCGATGACCAAGTCCGGATTATCGTTCGCAGCGGCACGTTTAAGCAGGTCAGGAAGCTGTTCGGGGCGATGTGAACCATCGGCGTCGAACTCACCCACATGCGAGTATCCGTGTTCGGCCGCCCATTCGAAACCCGCTAAATATGCCCGGCCTAAACCCGCCTTTTCAGCGCGATGCATAACGTGAATAGCTGGATCCTCCGCTGATAATTGATCTGCTAATTCTCCGGTACCATCGGGCGAGTTATCATCGATAATCAAAATATCAACCCCGGGTGCCGACTTGCGCACCCGCGCGACCACTCCTGGCAGCGACTCCCGTTCGTTATACGTTGGAATACAAATGAGCGTTTTCACCGGCGAGTTTTCTTTCTTGACGACGACGTTGCTTTCATTCTAGAACGCTCGCGATACCTTATCCCAAACCCGAGGAACGATACTAAAACACTTATCGCTCCCAACATATAGACGACGACGGTTCGTATTTCGTGCGTCGTGGTCGCAAACGTCAGCTTGCTGTGCAATGCAACCTCCATAACCCGCGCGTCGGGAGTAAAAAGCTCTGTTTGATAACGTACAACACCGTTCGCGTCGACGACGCCGGAAGTTCCGGAGGTAGATACTTGGATTGCGGTTCGGCCGTGTTCAATAGCCCGAAAACGGGTCATTTCAAACTGTTGATATGCCTCTCCTGTCATACCAAAAGAAGCATTATTCGTTGGTACCACAATGAGTTGGGCGCCTTGGCTGACCCCGTCGGCCACAATGGAGTCATATGCGACCTCAAAACAAATCGGTGTTGCTAAACCAATTATGGACTGGTCGGTCTGCACTGGAATATAGGCTGGATTAGTGCCAGCAAGCATATCTGTGTGTACCTGATCTACTGCGGCCGTAAAAAATCGGAACGTGTCCCGCATGGGAATATATTCCCCAAAAGGTACCGGATGTTGTTTGGAATACGTCGCGGATATGGAGCCGTCTGGAAGCACCACAAGGTAGTCATTGAAGCGCCCTTCGTCGAGATACTCCTGGGTTCCCATAACCAATGGCACCCCGGCTTGGGCAACAACATCTTCTACGATACCCATGGCTTCCGTATCAGCGCGAATATCGCGGTCAGAGGCGGATTCCGGCCACAAGATCAGGTCCGGATATTCATTCAAAATAGGGTAGGTTGCTTCCGCATGATTTTCGGTAACGGTTAATGCGCGTGATACCCCCTCTGGTAATGAAGCAACGTCGGGAACATTGCCTTGTACAATCGCTACTCGAATACGCTCATCTGGGCGTACACCAACGGGGATTATTGCCGGAGCACCAAGTAATAAAACCGAAAGCGATACTGCGATAGCCGCACGCCCAGGTTGTCGCCGAAAAACGTTAAATGCTCGAGTGATCAGTAATCCAGTCACAACTGCCGCGAAGCCTACCAAGGCGGTCGATCCGTACCGTGCTAGTGGGCTCAGCGGTGCACTGGTAAACGCGAATGCTAGGTTTCCCCACGGCATTCCGCCGAAAGGTAGGGTTGCGCGGAGCTGTTCCATGAGTATCCACGCCCCTGCCCCGCCGAATAATGAAACTGGGAATGCGTGCAAGCCTAGCCATTTACCCAGCTCAGAAAGTTTAGTGGGCGCAGATGCTGATTGATCACGTTTTCGACTACGAGGTTTACGCCGTGAGGGCTGGCGTTCCATATGGCTTAATCCCGCCCACAAGATGCCTAATAGCCCGTAAAAGAACGCTTCCATGCCGGCAAGCGCAACCCGGGCCAAGACGATCCCAGCAGCTTGCGTAGCCCAATCAAATAGGAGGAAAAAGAACACAAAACCGTGTACAAAACCGATACCAAAGGCCCCAAAAATCCCACGATATTTAGTAGCCTACCATAATAATACCAGCGATAATAGCGCCAGCGGCCATAACGAAAACGGCGCATGAGCCAGCCACATTGATAGTCCACCTGCGGCTGCTAACGCCAAAGCAGCCACCACAGGCAAGGGCCGGTTCTTTCCACTCATTCGAATATCTTATCCGCTCTAAGATTCTTCGTAGATATGCGCCTTCCACTTTGAGCAAAAGACAACGCAGATTCTTTGCGAACCCCTCGGACCGACCGGGAAGATCGTTTTCTATCGAGTTCGGTAAGAATCTGCGTTCCCCGCTTTTAGCGTCCCCTAAGGCTATCCCTTGAGTGTGCCAAATACAACCGAATTTCACATCTCACACCCGAAATGTCCGGTTCGCAGAAGGGTTACGTCTACCCTATGTTGATGATGGGTATTGTGTGAAAATTGTTGATTAAACCCAGCTCCACCGCGAGATTAGCTTACGGCTTGCCATCGCTTTTTCTGCGATCCACGTATCCTCTCCAGCGATAATAAGTTGTTCAAGCAGGTCGATCAGACGCCGATTAGCGGAAATAAAATCACCAACAACCAAGCGCGACCGTCGGACTACAGCTTCCAAATCCGCGCCTTGTGCCCATAGTGTAAAGGTTTCCATCGCACCCGGCGTCGGCTCTGCAGTGCGGGTAATTCCCACTTCGTGTTCACGCGATACCAAATAATCGCGGTTACGTTCAATCACCGACCATGCTGCCCGCATTCGCGGCGTCCGTGGAACGTCATTTCCCAGCCTTCGATCACACAGAAACGCCGAACAAACCCCCGCAAACTCATCAGCATCGAGCTCTGCGAACACGGCTTCATTCATGCACAGCGTAATGAGCAGGTCAGCCTCATTATGAATACGGCGTAGGATCTGTGCTCCCGCCGCCAATTTCACTTCGCTATCTTTCGACCCTTGTAAATAGCCCAGATCGAAAAGCACCCGCGCCGTTGCATCGTATTCTTTCGCCACGGATTCCTCATACGAGTCACGCAGCGCTGTCAGTTCCTGGACATTAGCGGATACTGATAAATACGTGGATGCTTCTTTGAGATGATCTTTCAGATCCGGACAATGATGGACTGGGTGGTCCTGCACTTCAGGGGTAAGCCGAACAGCGAAACGGTCCCACGAAGCGGTTAAATCTCGGTCCGTTCCAAGTTCGATCCGCTCGGCAACGGCGTCGTACATATCATCAGCTATTTCCCGACGCGTCGCAGGATCTTTAAGTGAAATGCCAAACGGTAAATCGAAACGCCCCAAATCACGCATTTCCGATGACAAATGAACAAACCGTAACCAGATCATTTCGCCATCCACCGTGAGGACCCGCATCTTCTCACCGTTAACCGAAAGTGCCACCGCGTATTCAAGCTCGCCGTTAACCGCATAAGCGTACAAATTGCCGGTGTTCTTGTTCTCCCATGACTCTTCAATCCGGCGCCGATACTCGGTTTTCGCACGTTTACGCTCGGCTTTACTCGCCCGTCCAGCTCGCTCGCGCACTTGAAGATATTCCACAACATCGCCCAGCAAGCAACTCTTGCGTAATTCCGCTTCTAACCGATCCATGTGCCGTCGCACCCGCACTAGTCGTGCTTCAATCGTGCCCAATTCCGCGTTACGTTGATATTGAGCAAACGAGGTTCCCATAATCGCACGCACTTGGTCGTACGTATAGTGCGTCAGCAGATTAACCACCGCATTATAGGAGGGGAAAAACGCCGATTCCACCGGTTCCACGTGCCCTGAACCAAGATCCGCTAAATAATCGATATTAATTTCCGGACCGTACATGACGACGGCGTTACCATGGGTGTCTTTTCCGCGACGCCCCGCCCGTCCAATCAGTTGCGTGTATTCAGTGGCGGTCAGCTCTACAAAATCAGTGCCGTTAAAACGTGTTAAGTCTTCAAGTACTACGGTGCGCACTGGCATATCGATTCCAAGAGCGAGCGTTCCGGTGGCATAAACCAGCTTCAGCAAGCCTTGATTCATCAGTCTCTCAGCGAGCTCTTTTAAAGCTGGAAACATCCCTGCGTGATGCGCCCCGAAGCCGCGACGAAAAGCCTTCGCCCAAAAATTAAAACGAATCGTACGCGCATCGGCGTCGGACAGTTCGGCTCGTAAGTCTTTAAGCTGACGATTAATCTGACGGGACTCTTCGCGCGAAGTGAGGAAAATATCGCGATCTAGCAGGTCACCGACCGCGTTATCACAGGCTTTACGCGAAAAAATAAAGTGAATGGCTGGTAGCATGTTCTGCTGCCCGAGCATTCGAAGAATTTGGCGGCGTTGTGCGGGTAAAGCACTACGGGACTGCCGAAAAGCTGGAGGTTCGCTACGTACCGCAGACATAAGCGCCGGATTTAACTCACCACGTCGATCGTACAACGGGAAAATTCGCTTCTTCACTGCCACGTGTTGTTCGAGCGGTACGGGCCGAATGCGCGTAGTGATTTCAGCCGTGCGCCCCCGCACCGAACGCAACCATCCAATAAACTCATCGACATTTGAAATCGTTGCCGATAACGAAACCAGTCGAATATGTTCAGGCAGGTGGATAATGACTTCTTCCCATACCGGGCCGCGCGCTGGATCAGCCAAATAATGAACTTCATCCAATATCGCGAAACCGACATCATCCATAACAGTGTCGCGTTGGACGAGCATATTGCGTAAAACCTCAGTGGTGACCACGAGTATGGGCGCGTCGCGATTTATTGTTTGATCACCGGTTAACAGGCCAATAGTGTCTTGACCATGGCGGTGAACTAGATCCCGGAACTTCTGGTTCGACAGTGCTTTAATCGGCGCGGTATAAATACAGCGCATGGAAGTTGCTAGGGCCAGTTCCACGGCAAATTCGGCCACCACAGTTTTACCGGCACCCGTTGGGGCACTAACCAGCACATCTTCTTTAGCGGCCAAGGCTCTAATCGCTAAGACCTGGAAATCATCAAGCCTGATCCCACGGGCCGCGTACTCATCAATAAAATGTCGAACGATCAGTTCCATAACTACACCACAAGCCTTAGCCCACCCCGAATAAGCCGAATTTTCGCCGGTGCACGCATAATTTCTTCACCATCGGCCATAATCATCGGAAGCTCACCACCGCGATCAAGGGCAGGTTCAATCAGTAGTTCACTAGCACGAATCATGTGCACACGCGGGTCCGTTAAATGTTTGCCCATAACCAGCTTCGGCAATAAACTCGCAAACTCTGGTAACGACAGCCCTCGTGCGATCACCACGTCAAAAAGCCCGTCGTCGTCAAGCGCATCCGGCGCGATTTCAAAACCGCCTCCGAAAAAACGGGTATTTGCCGCACTGATCAGCGTGATCGGCCCAGACTGCGTTTTGCCATTTAATGTCAGTTTCACCCCATATGGCTCATATCCGCGTAATGATTGAATAATCCCACGCACATACCGCAGGTTCCCCTGCGGCCACGTGAGACGATTGACCAGATAATTCACTTCGGCGTCTAACCCGACCGACACAATAGCAAGCGCGCGTTGTACCGGGGGGTGTGCGGCGTCGTTCATACGGGCGCCGTCCGGGCGGTGTGCACTAATCTCAATCACGTCGACGCGGTGGAAACGTTGGCCGAGAAAACCCGACATTACCTGGTGTAAGGCATGGTCGATTTTATGAACCGGTAGTTTGAAATGCCGGGCAATATCATTTCCCGAACCCACCGCTAAAATACCGAGCGGTATTTGCGAATCACCGAGGGCATTAACTGCTTGATGTATCGTGCCATCTCCCCCGGCCACGATCAGCCCGTCGACTCCTTCGATGACCGCTGCGCTCATTGCCTGCCGGGCAGTTAACGCACATTCTGCGCTTAACCACTCGATTTCCACCGGGTACTGCCCGGCGATCGTCATAATCCGCTCCCGATATGACCGACCTTTGCCCTTGGCGGAGGTCGGATTCATAATCACGGCAAGACGCATCATTGGCGCGACCTCTCCAAGTGCTCTTGGGCGGCTAACTTCGCTTCTTCGTTAATTCCGCTGAAAGTTTCTTCCGTGATCTCATCCCAGCGAGCGGCTGAAGCATCAAGTTTACGACGCCGAATTGCCCGGCGTTCTTCCCGGATACGTCGCCTCTCGGCCCGAGCCTCTTTACGGCGTTCCGGATTTTCTAACACGTTTGTATAGGACTCAGTTTCAAAAGAAACCTGCCCAAAAATACCCCACGCCTCTGAGAACCCCCGCACGGCACGCATAAAGGATTTCAAGGAACGCCAAATGTCGCGCACATAAAACCCAGCGAGGGTACCGAGGCCGAGTAAACCGATCACTAATACGGCAATAATGAGCTTCATTGTGTCTCCTGATAGATCTGCTCTACCGTATCGGCAATTTCGTGGGCGACCGCATCCGGTTCAATCTTTAATACAGAATGCCCAAGCCTAATAAGCAAGGTTCGTAGCCAGTCAATATTTCGCGCCCGGAAAGAAAGTCGAATATGATCGTCGCCGACTTCCATCTGGGCACCTGGAATCGACTCTGCCACCCAACGAGCCTGCGGTTCGCAGGTGAGGATAACGTCGATTGCGCCGAAACCGCCGTCGTCAGTTGCGAGATCAGTAGTAATTTGGCGTGCGAGTTTTTTGAAGTATTTTTTATTGGTTATCTCGACGCCGGTGATACGGTCAAGCCGGTACCTGCGCAGTTCTTCTTTCCGGTTTGCGGCAATGACCAGTGGGTTGGCACCGGTCGACAACGTAATAGGAGCAATCTGGGCTTTTTCGCTGGCGAGCTTCCCATCCGTTGATTTCCAGTAGATGATTTCCACCCAATGTCGATTTTCAATAGCCTCACCGAGCGCAGTAATCACTGCAGGGGCGGCGACTAGTTGCGGAGCCGGCCAGAGCGCGGGGCCATATCCGGCTTGGGTGGCAGCGTCGGCAATCCGTTGACGTAATTTGATAAGAGACTCGAAGTCATTGGCGTCTGCGGCACGTAATAACTGATCTAGCACTCCTAGAACAGCAACGGCCTCAGCAAGGGTCAGATGCGGCTGGCTCACCGCATGATCTGAGCCCGCTGTCAGCTCTACCAGAGTATCGGGGCCGACTTCTTCATCGTAAAAATCGAAGTCGAACGGAGAGAACTCCGTGGCAGCATCGCGTACATCAACCGTCCACATCTTCGTAATTTCGGTGTAGATTTCGGTCCAGGAACGGTTGAAACGGGTCGCCAATTGGGCGAGGCTGACCGGCCCTTCGGCAAGAAAAGCGAGAATCGCGGCTTTACGCGCGAGAGAAATATCGATATTGCTCATGTTGCCTCCGGACGTTCGGAGTTATCCGCGAAGTGCTTTTCCCGCCGAGGATTTAAATGAACAAGGTGGCGCAAACGGCTCACATATTCTTCACGTAGTTCGTCTGGCCCTAACAGTTGCGCTGCGGTTCCGTGGAATATGAGGTCGTCAAATAAGTCGGTACGCTCCATACCAATCAGTTCGATTTCCACTCCCCCGTCTCGTTGCGCCAAAACGCGGCCGCGTTGAGCCAGTGGCAATGTGGGATCGGTAAGGAATACCCGGGCATTAACCGGTGCTAGTTCGATCTGTGCATCCGTTACCGGATGCACACAATCTTCGTCTAAAACCGTGACCGGAGAACACACGCGATCAAGTTTGAATGTTCGTGTGCCGTTTTCAGTAGGGTCTCCGTTGCGTGCGACCAAGTGTCCAAGCAGATAAAACGCACCAAAATGAACTTGAATCTGCCATGGTTCAACGAGGTAGCGTGCCGGTTTGCTGGTGGAGGCTGAGCTGTAGTCGAACTGGATACGCTTACCTAATTGGATAGCGGGCGCTATATCGGTAACTGCTTCACCAGTGGGAACATGCAGAGTATAAGGGCTGATGTCGTCACTGTACTCGCCGCTACTTAATAATTTGGTTACTCCTTGTTGAGCGAAAGCTCCTAGTCCGTCAGCGGACCGATACTTTAATAGGTAGCGAACTAGTGATAAGTCCATACCGGTGCCATCAACTGGAATATTTCCTGAGTTATCAAGAACGTATTGGTAGTCAGGTGCGCCAGTATTCGTGATCCGATGCCCTGAAGATCGCAAGACTTCAATATCACGCACAAGTTCTTTTTCGGCGGCGGCTTCAGAGATTCCTTCGCGATTAAACGCGGGAAGTGCGAAGATCTGCTCAGCGGTATGTGGGCGTAACGATAACGCGGTTAACAGCGCAAATCGCCGTTCATCCGCACTATATTTTTCGGTGCTCCCCATGCGCACTACTTTAGTGCACTAATGTGGGTCCTATGATGATGTGGAGACGCGGCGAAGTAATTGAGCATCGCCTAAGCTGGGGATCGGCCAGCGAATACAATGTAAAACTTGACGATGAGCGTATTGTGCGGGCTCTGGCTTATACCCCGCAGGTCGGTGAGCTTGAGGTTGGCGATAACGTATTACTTTCGGGGGCTGCTTTTGAGCGGGGTTTGGGCACCGGCGGCTATATGATGGTGGTCGCGGTACCGGAACGCTTGCCTGCTGATCCGCCTCCTAGCCCGGGTCATATTATGAAAGCACGTTACACGCCTATGCAGTTCATGGTGCAAGGCGTTGACGAGCAAGAGTCGGAACACCATGAGGTGATGCGGGCGGCGACATCGATTGAGGGCATGCCCGTAGTGGTAGCTGATCTGCATTCGGCGTTGCCAGCTGTGGTGGCGGCGATCAAAGCAAAACGGCCAGCGGCACGGATCGCTTATGTGATGACAGATGGCGGGGCGTTACCGGCATGGTTCTCCCGAGCCGCTTATACGTTGACTCAACGTGGCGATATTCTCGGCACGATTAGCGTTGGTCAGGCATATGGCGGTGAACTTGAGGCTGTTAATGTTCATACTGGCCTGTTGGCTGCTAAACATGTGTGGAATGCCGATATTGCGGTTGTCAGTCAAGGCCCGGGGAATGCCGGAACTGGCACGGTGTGGGGCTTTTCAGGTGTTGCCGTAGGTGATGCGCTCAATGCAGCGGGTGTGCTGGGTGGGCAAGCGATTGCTTGTTTACGGCTTTCTAATGCAGATAAGCGTGAACGTCATTACGGGATTTCGCATCACACCAGCCGAGTTTTGAAAGATGTTGTGAAGGTGCCCTGCATTGTGCCGGTTCCGGACTTTGCCGATGGTGCGGTTCAGGAGCGTTTGCCGGAAGGTTTTCAGAATGTTGTTGCACAACAGTGTGCCGCACTTATGAAGTCTCCAGCTGGAGCCTTACTCAAATTCTCCGATGTCAGTTCTGCGGGGGCGTACGAGATTCTTAAAGCGAGCCCGGTAGGTCTGCGCACTATGGGTCGGGACCTTGATGGTGATGTTTCGGCTTTCGTGGGCGCAGCGGCGGCGGGCTCTTATGCCGCCAGCTTGCTTGAGTAGCTATTTCCTACATGTTCTGAATCGAAATTAGGGAAAATCGAACTATCCGCAGACTATCTTCGGATAGTTCGATTTTCCCTAATTTCAAATGTGAATTCGGCTCTACGACTGCCAAATGGGCCTCTCACAAGGCCAAAATTGCTCCCGCAATCCCGATTGGCTACATCCGCGTAATCAGGATCGGAGTGACCACGATACCGCGGGCACCCACGCGATGGAGTTCGTCCATCACCTTATTCATTTCCTTGCGTTTAACCATGGCACGTACCGCGTACCAGCCATCGTCCATTAACGGGGAAATCGTAGGCGACTGGAAACCAGGGGTGAGTTCCACAGCTGCTGGCAGGTTCTCTTCCGAGCAGTCGTAGTCCACCATCACGTACGAACGTGCCGTAATAACACCATCCAAACGCCAATCTAAAACTTCTACCTGCTCATCAGTCACATCCGGATTACGAATGAGTACTGCTTCGGAAGTCAGAATCGGATCGTCAAAAACTTCCAGTCCCGCCGCACGCAGGGTGCTTCCGGTTTCTACGACATCCGCAATTGCGTCTGCCACGCCGAGCTGAACCGAAGATTCCACCGCGCCGTCTAAGTGCACCACTTGTGCGGTGATTCCACGTTCAGATAGATAGTTCGAAACTAGGCCATCATAAGAGGTGGCAATGCGCTTACCTTCCAACTGCTTAATTGAGGTCATCTCGCCCTTTGGAGCAGCAAATCGGAAAGTTGACCGGGCAAAGCCCAAGGCTCGATGCTCAAGTGCAGAAGTTCCCGAATCCAGTAACAGATCACGGCCAGTAATACCAACATCAACGGTTCCGGCGCCAACATAGACCGCAACATCACGCGGACGAATGTAGAAAAACTCCACACCATTGGCTTCGTCAATTAGCACCAGTTCGCGAGATTCACGGCGCTGACGATAACCGGCTTCTTTCAGCATTTGAACCGCTGGCTCAGAGAGCGAACCCTTATTTGGAACAGCAATACGTAACATCGAATTCCTTTATAGGTAGGTGTAAACGTCGTCGAGATTCAGACCACGTGCGATCAGCATAACTTGAAGATGGTACAGCAACTGCGAAGCTTCCTCTGCCAGCTCGGCATCGGTCTGATATTCGGCAGCCATCCATACTTCGGCGGCTTCCTCCACCAGCTTCTTCCCAATTGCATGTATCCCGGCATCCAACTGCTTGACCGTACCCGAACCTTCAGGACGGGTGCGCGCTTTTTCGGATAGCTCGGCGAAAAGTTCTTCAAAAGTCTTCATATTCTTACCGTACTAGTGTGTGTTTCGAGATGCTTATTGGGCTCGCATATCAAGAACAAGGTCAACAATCTCACTCGTATAAGCTTCATCGGCTCCTACAAAAGTCTCGGTGATTCCCGAGTCGTATAAGAATTGCACCATGTCGTTCCATGTTTGATTGTCCTGCTGACCAAATACCTCAGAGCCTTGATACAGTTCGAGTGTCTTAATCAGTACTTGGGTGGCAAGTTCGCGTTGGGTTTCATCTGCTAACGAGGGCACATGTTCGGTCACAATATCCATCGTGCCTTCGGTATCTGCGGCGGCATCGGCCACCGCCAGTTCAACAGCATGAAGGAACCGTGCCTGCACGTCTGCATCCAGTGAACCTTCAAGTGAGCCGAAACCCACACCAATCAACGGTAAGCCATCTTCAACCATTGGAATAACAACCGGTTCAAGACCAGCATTTTCAATCGCAACTACGTCGTTATTGGAAAAACCAATAATGGCGTCCACTTCCCCGGTAGCCAAAGCACTGGTTTGAGTGTAGCCAATATACGCAACCGTCATGGAATCATGAAGGTCGTAAGCATCTTGCATGGCGAGTAACGCATAGTAGTTTTCCCCGAACGGACCGGGCAGGCCAACGCTTTTACCAGCCAAATCAGCAGGCGTTTCAATTCCGGAATCGGCCGATGTAATAAGAACTACCGGATACGTCTGGTACAAGGTTGCCCAGTTGACAACGTCAATACCCTGGCTACGCGCTTGAACCATTTCAGCCGCGCCTGCGAAAACAATGTCTTCTTCGCCAGAAGACAAAGCTCCGAACAGCGACTCTTGAGCGCCATGGTGACGAATCGTCACATCCAGCCCGGCGTCGTCAAAATAACCGTTGGCCTCAGCAACATAGATCGGAGCGAACTGGACATCCGGAATATAAGTCAGACCGATAGTAACCTTGTCCGGTGCGGCTTCGCCCTCCTGGTTGCTACCACTTTGGCATCCGGTTAGAGCGAGCATAAGTGCGGCAATCCCGGCGATTAAACGTGATTTTTTCATTGTCAGTTACTTTCCTGAAACCGTCCGAATTAGACGGGTTTCAATTGCACGTAGAAGGAGATAAATACCAACTGCGATCACCGCGAGCACAACGATGGTCGCAAACATTCCTGCTGAATCATTCAGATGTTGGGCAGTCGTCAGCTCCGTACCTAATCCGCGTTCTCCCCCAATGACCAGTTCGCCGACAACGGCGCCGGTGACGGAGAGCGTAAATCCGGTACGAATACCCGCAAGAATATTTGGTAGAGCTAGGGGGAACTCGACTTGGGTTAATAAGATAAACCCGCCCGCACCATCAAGTCTGGCAGCTGCGATGAGGTCGCGATCAATATCGCGCACCCCAACTGCCGTGTTAATAACGATCGGGAAAACCACCATCAACGCACATAGCAAGACAATAGGCGGCGTACCATACCCCACCCACAGCACCATCAACGGTGCAAAAGCCACCGCGGGAATCGCCTGCGAGGCCGCAAGGTAGGGTTCAATAGCCGCACTAAAAGGTTTGAAATGCGCAATACCAAAGCCAACCGGAATACCAACAATCAGCGCCAAAAACGCCCCATAAAAAGCAGAACTCAGAGTTTGCCAAGTCGAGTGTATGAGGTAACCATCAGCTAACCCGCTGATGAGCCGATCCCAGACAAGGCCGGGTTTTGGTAAAGCGTACGCTCCAATAATGCCTAGTTCGGTGACGATGATCCACGTGCACAGCACACACACCGCTACGAGTAGCGGTGCAATAATCCGTGCGCGTTCCATAAGTCCTTCCCTAGCGCACCGGGGAAAGATGGGTATGCGCTACTTCGCGCCACCCTTTTGCTCCTACCATCCGGACTTTAACCGTCGGTCAGGGAGTTTCACCCTGTCAACCACTGAACGTGGGTCGCGGACTATCACCGCCGGCTCAGATTTTCACTGACCCCGGAGCACTTGACGTACTTCTTTAGTATGTCATGGAATAGTAAAAGTGCAAATACCAACGCCGGATTGCGCTATTAACGCCGATACGGCAACGCAAGCTCACGTAAAGCGTCGATTTCGGCGTTTGGATCTGCAGCACTATAAACCGCGGATCCTGCCACGAAATTATCTGCCCCAGCCGCCGCCGCAATCTCGATTGTTGCCCGAGAGATCCCGCCATCAACCTGCAACGAAATATCAAGCCCGGAAGCATCTATCGCAGCGCGCGCCGCACGTACTTTACCCATCATGTCTTCCATAAATGCTTGTCCGCCAAACCCCGGTTCAACCGTCATAATCAAAATCAGGTCAAAGGCCTGTAAATCGGCCAAATAAGGTTCGATCGGAGTTGCTGGCTTAACCGAAATACCCGCCCGAGCACCTCGTTCACGGATCTTACGTGCCAAAGCGACCGGGTCATCGGTTGCTTCCACATGAAACGTTACCGAGTCCGAACCGGCGTCCACATAGTCCAATGCCCAACGATCAGGGTTTTCGATCATTAGGTGAGTGTCGAGGAACATATCGGTGATTTTTGCAATCGATTCAACAACTGGTTGGCCGAATGACAGATTTGGCACGAAATGATTGTCCATCACGTCTAGATGTAAACAGTCAGCACGGGAAATTTTGTCCAGCTCACCGCGAATATCTGCAAGATTCGCATTCAAAATCGAAGGGCTAATGAGCACGCTCATAATTATTCTCCTGTGTCGCTTGCTGAGGACGAACCGTTTTCACGTGGTTTTTGGATTAACGCAAGGAACATCGCATCCGACACATGCAGATCGGGCCATAATTGCAGTTCCCCATTAACACCAGACAATTCCATCAAGGACTCTTGGGTGGCAATCCGTGGGGTATCAAGACGCTGAGCGTGGGGGTAGGCGTCCATAAAACGCTCAACCACATCGGATGTTTCCACCACATATGGGGAACACGTTGAATAGGCAAGTACGCCGCCCGGTTTGAGTGCTTCCCACCCGGCTACGAGTAATTCATATTGTAATTGCGCAAGGTCAAGCGCGTCACCTGCCTGTTTGCGCCAACGAGATTCCGGACGACGCCGAAGCGCACCGATTCCCGTGCAGGGCGCGTCGATCAGCACACGCGAATACGTATTCTGCTCGTCGAGTTTACGACCATCGCCGAGGCGCAATTGGACGAGGTCAGCCCACGGATAAACGGCGTCAGCGACAAGATCGAGACGGTGTTCGTGGATTTCATTGGCCCGCACAGTGACATTGCGATCTGCGGCGATCGCGGCAAGAGTAGCAGTCTTTCCGCCCGGTCCGGCACACAGGTCAAGCCAGAGATCATCTTTGGTATCGATAGGAGCGTTTGCTAGTGTGCGGGCAACTAGTTGGGATCCTTCATCTTGTACTCCTGCTAATCCGTCTTGGACTGCAAAAACTCTACCCGGATCGCCCCCGGTTAATAGCACGGCAGAATCAACAAGATATCCAGGTTGGGATCCCATTTTTCCGCGCTTAATATCAGTGCGCAGGTCGTGCAAACTAATATCTCGGGCGACGAGTGCAACATGAGCTGGTTCATTATCTGCTGCTAGTAGTTGCTCAATATCTGAGGTGGGACGGCCATGAGCGTGGAGAGCCTGAGTCAACGCCCGTACAATCCACGCGGGATGAGAATGCCAGCTGGAAAGAAACTGGACTGATTTAGCGTCTCCCCCGGCGTCAGCCAATAACTGCTTTTTCCACTCATCCATACTGCGCTCGCTAATCCGACGTAGTACAGCGTTAATGAACCCGGCAGGACCAGATGAGAGTTCATTGCGTGCAATTGTCACGGTTTCATGAATCGCCGCATGGGGTGGGGTTTGTAGTTCTAGAAGCTGATGTGCGCCCATTCGTAAGAGAACCAGAACCGGCAAATCGATCTCGGTAACCGGTCGTCCCGACGTACAGTGCGCGATAATCGCATCCCAACGCCCTTGCAGACGCAGTGTTCCGTAGCACAGGTTCGTAGCAAAGGCTGCATCGGATTTGTTAAGCCGCGCATGACGTATTTCGCGTGGCAGGATAAGGTTCGCATAAGCTTGGTCGGTTTCTACCGCCATGAGCACGTCAAATACGACTAGGCGAGCCGGGTTTGATGCGCTTCGGCCCGGACGCCAGTTTTTCGGGCGTTGGTGGCTCATTTGTCAACCACCTCGAAACGCGGATTATCGGTTTTAATTCCGCGTGCCCAATCGGCGGCATTCATCCATGTTTTTCCGGCCGGAGCAACTTGGCCAAGCTCTACTGCTGCTTCACCAGTGCCAACAAGCACTTGTTTACCAGGAGCGATCTCGCCCGGTGCAAGGTGTGTGATCTCCGGACGCACACGAACAGGTCCGACTTTGACTCTTTGCCCGTCCAACATCGTCCATGGACCCGGTTCGGGGGTGAAGCCACGAATCCACGCATCGACAGCCGGAGCACTTGCGGTCCAATCAATTTTTACATCTCGCGCCCGTAATAGCGGAGCATGTGTGGGCTCGCCAGTTTGTGCTGTGAATGTTGCCGTACCGTTTTCAAGTTCTGCGAAAACGCGAACCAGCTGGCGGACTCCAGTATCCGATAGGTAGGTGAGCATTTCGCCTGCTGTACGTCCGGATACTTCATGTTCTTCCATATCGGCCACCGGCCCGGTATCGAGGCCTTTTTCGAGTTGGAACACCGAGGTACCAATCGTAGTGTCTCCTGCCGCAATAGCGCACTGTACCGGGGAGGCTCCGCGCCAACGTGGCAGTAGCGAATAATGCAAATTAAGCCAGCCGTGCGTGGGAATATCAAGTAGTTTTTG
>JAAYWS010000053.1 GCA_012516575.1 Actinomycetaceae bacterium | reverse complement strand
GCTCTCCAAATTAGGGAAAATCGAACTATCCGCAGATAGTCTTCGGATAGTTCGATTTTCCCTAATTTCAAATAGCGCTAAGCCTGAAACAGCCATAAAAACAGCAGATTAGACGCCCTCAGCCGCGCTGGAAGCACTGGGCCGACGCTATACAGCCTTGCCGATTCTTAAAACCGTGCCAATTCTTAAAATTGGAGCGATCCACTTCTGAAAGCCGGAGCGATCCATTTCTGGAAGCCGGAGCAACCCTAAGCCTGTTGCCTGCTACATCCAACAAACCGCTAAATTCCGCTCTCGCAACCTTTCTCGAAGCAGGAATTCTCCAAAAACTACATGCTTATCTGGGAAGAGTCGGTAGTTATTCGCTGATAACGCGAATCTTTGCTCGTGGACCGCCTGGTATACGAAGTTCAACCACATCGCCGTCGTTCAATTTGGCCGAGCGGCGGGTGTTGACCTGCCCGTTAACGTAGATAACGCCGTCTTGAATGAGTTCCCGCGCATGTCCACCAGTCTCGGCAAGCGCAGTTAACTTAACGAACTGTCCCAGTTGAATCGGTAACCGAACTGCAAACTCTTCCATATTCCACCTCGTCATTAATAAATGAACTGCTATTAAAACATGACCCGCAAACCATCTTATTAGGCGACCAGCGATAGGATCGCAACAGAACTCCACGCTAATACTAGAAGGCGATTAAAACAACGTGTCTTCGTCAAAGGTTACTAGCCGATCAGCCGGCGTTTTCTTCCTCGCTACATGAGGCGCATAATCCGAATAATTCAAAAGAGTGGCTTACCTTGGTAAAGCCGTATTCACGTGCAAGGGTCTGTGCCCACTTTTCAAGCACGTTTCCGGTGACGTCGACGGTTGTTCCACATTCTCGACACACTAAATGATGATGGTGATCTTTTTCTGGACAGTACCGAAACAGCTGCACATCGGAATTATCAACTCGTAATACGTCGACCGCGCCCGAAGAAGCCAAGGCTTGTAAGTTCCGATAGACGGTGGCTAAACCAATTCTCGTGCCAGATTCGAGCAACAGATCATGAACTTCTGGCGCTGAAAGAAACTTTGTTTGGGATCGAAGTAGATCCCAAATAGCGCGCCTCTGCTTTGTCATTCGCTGTACCGGTACCCGTTGCATGACTATTCCTTCAATCTTTCTAGACAATTTTCAATATCTGGATCGCACCTGTGATCTTTATGCGTCATATCCGGGTGCAGATCAGGGTGGGGATCACGCTGGTGTCCGAACCTGCCCATGGCTATGAAAATAAGTGGCCGAAGAATTGCCACCAGCAGATACAGACCTACTGCATATAAAACGATCGTGGCTCCGGGGGACCATGGATAGTAGTAGGTGGTGGTCAGCCCGGTAATCGCCACAAGCACTCCAATGACCATAGCTCCACTCATCGTGGCTTTGAAAGAACGCGCGAGTAACTGTGTTATAGCCACCGGAACGATCATTAATGCGGAAACTAGCAGGGCGCCGACCACGCGCATCGCCACGGAGACGGTGAGCGCCGCAGTAACGGCGATAAGTGCAGAAAGTAGCGAAGTAGGCAGACCAATCGCCTTCGCGAATTCTTCATCGTGAGCAAGCGTGAATAGCGCGGGTTTCAAACCGAGACCTACGCCGATGACGAACACCGCTAAGACGATTGTCAGGATCATATCGAGGCGGGTAACCGTCGAGATCGAACCGAACAGGTAGGAGTTAAGGTTCGACGTGGTTCCTCCAGCAATACCCATCAGGAACACACCTCCTGCGATGCCACCGTAAAAAAGTAAAGCGAGTGCTACATCGCCTGAGGCATGACCGCGCCCACGCATCCATTCGATGAGTAACGCGCCGAACACCGAAAAAAGAATCGCACCCGGCACGGCCCATGCGTCCTTATTTGCCGCGTCTGCCGCATTGGCAGCAAGCCAACCCATTGCCACACCGGTTAAAGCAATATGGCCAATACCATCGCCTAGTAGTGTAAGCCTGCGTTGTACTAAGTAGGTTCCGACCACCGGAGCAGCTAAACCGACAAGGATTGCCACCACAAAAGCCCGTACCATCAGCGGGGATTGGAGCATTTCAATCATCAGTGCAGTCCTTTCATAACCGGAGTGCGATAGTGTGGCGGATCGTCTTCATGAGCATGTTGGTGGTCATGATCGCGGTGGGCGTGCGGACCGTGTCCAACCATGGCGTGCATATCGGTGTTATGTTCGAGGATCTTGCCGTGTGCCAACGTGTAGGACTCGTCAATAACATGTTCGAGTTCGTAGAGCTCATGCAAAATAATGATCAATGTGGTGCCAGCTGCGCGTAATTCTTCCAACACTTTGATAATTCGCTCGCGTGAGGCGTGGTCGACGCCAGCAAAGGGCTCATCGAGAACCAAGAGGTCGGGATTCTTTACCAATGCTCGGGCAATGAGTACTCGCTGTTGTTGTCCACCAGAAAAAGTGTGAACCGTATCGTGGGCGCGAGCTTCCATGCCTACTTTACGAAGGGCAGCTAGGGCTTTGTCATTGGCCCCGCGTCCATAATGTAGTTTCCAGCCATGCACGAGTCCGCTACGGACGGTTTCTAAAGCGGTTGCCGGAACACCGGAAGTAGCCGTGATTCGTTGTGGCGCATAACCGATCCTATGCCACGGGACTTTGCGCGAACCCAAAGCCGCACCAAAAAGTTCCACAGTTCCGTGAGCTCGCGGGAGAGCTCCGACCATGGCACGAATGAGTGTGGATTTACCCGAACCATTGGCACCTAAAACCGCAACGGTTTTACCTGCGTCAACGTCCAAGTCGATCCCACGCAAAATATGTGCGCCGGACAGTTTAACGTGCAGGTCACGGATTTTAACGACGGTATCGTTCATGTTTCTTCTTTACGTTTATCGTGGATACGGTGTGGGTTTTCGGACGAATTCCGGTGGTGATTAGTCCGATATGTATACATGATATATATGACGATCCCGTAGCATCGCACACGCGATGCTACGGAACCGGGAGGAGAACTAGTTACTTTGTGCAGTTCATAGAAGCGGCTAAAGCTTCTAGGTTTGCCTCCATAATCTCGATATAGTCGAGATCGGGGTTGATTTGAGTGGCGGCAGAATCAAGGAGGCCAGCGGTCGCCCCGGTTTCGTCGGCGACTGTTTCTGCAACCTTTTGTTCGCCCTCATTAGTAGTGAAAATTGTGGTCAGGCCATACTCGGCAACAACTTCGCGGATTTCCGCGATCCGTGCCGGAGAAGGCTCGAGTTCTGGATCAATACCGGCAATACCAACTTGATTAAGCCCGTACTCGTGGGCGAGGTAACCGAAGGCCTGGTGAGTAACAACAAAAGTGGTGGTCTCGCATTGTCCATCGACGAAGGTTTGCGCGTAGGCATTATCGAGGTCTTCTAGACGGGAAATCAGATCGTCACCGTTGGCCCGATAGGTTTCGGCATTGTCTGGATCAATTTCCATGAGCGTCGTGGTTACTACTTCCGCTGCTAACACCATACGGCCCGGATCAGTCCAGAAATGTGGATCGTGGGTGCCGTGGTGATGGGCATGATCATCGGCGTCATGATCGTGCGCGTCTGTATGCTCGGCGTCATGATCGTGTGTGTCCGCATGCTCGGCGTCGTGTGCTTCGGCGTCGTGCTCGTGCGCTTCGGCGTCATGCTCGTGTGCATCAGCATCGTGACTATGAGAGTGCGCATCCGCACCAAGTTCAGCGATCGGTAGCAGATTTACATACTCGCCTATGTCCACAGCGTCAATATGCGACGCAGAAATAGCGTCGTCAATCGCGGGGCTGAGCGTGGCAACATAGAAAACTGCGTCAGCCTTGCCCATATCGTTAACTTCCTTGGGGGAGAGCTCGACGCCGTGGGCATCAGATCCCGGCGGAGTAAGATCGGTGACGGTTACGTTATCGCCGCCGACCTCTTCAACAAGGAAAGCTAGCGGATAAAAAGCGGTGGTAACCGCGATTGTTTCGGTGCCGTCGTCATCGGCTGAATCGTTTGCGGAACAGGCAGCGAGGCTGAGCGCGGCGGCGCTGAGCAGCGCAATAGCGCGCTTGCCTGCTGAGGTACGATGCGTTTTCACATCAGCAACTGCGGAACTAAATGGGGTAGTTACATTTTTCATGGTTCCAGTATTGCGATAATGAGACTCATTGTCAATAAGGGTGTGGTTTGACTAGAGTCACAGCCGATACACGAGGTGCAATGTCTTGTTTGTAGCCGAACTTTCGTAGAATGGCTTTGACCTACTGCATCAGCCAGATGCGGAACATTTGAAAGGAGCAGCCACAGTGGCTACACCATCTCGCCTCGACAATGTTATTAATCTTGCCAAGCGCCGCGGATTCGTATATCCGTGCGGTGAGATTTACGGAGGCACCCGCTCCGCCTGGGACTACGGTCCACTCGGCGTTGAGCTCAAGGAAAACATCAAGCGTCAGTGGTGGAAGAAGAACGTTCAAGGTCGTGACGACGTCGTCGGCTTGGATTCCTCAATTATTCTGCCGCGTGCGGTATGGGAAGCGTCCGGACATGTCGAGACCTTCTCCGACCCGCTTGTCGAATGCTTGGACTGCCATAAGCGTCTGCGTGAAGACGAGCTGAAGGAACAGTACGCACAGAAAAACAACGTTGCCGAAGCCGATGTTGATATGGACGATGTTCCCTGCCCACACTGTGGCAATCGAGGGAATTGGACTGAGCCGCGCGCTTTCTCGGGTCTGCTTAAGACTTTCCTTGGCCCGGTTGATGATGAAGCTGGCTTGCACTACCTGCGCCCAGAAACCGCACAGGGCATTTTCATTAACTACGCTAACGTGCTGACCTCGGCTCGTATGAAGCCGCCGTTTGGTATCGGACAGACGGGTAAGTCCTTCCGCAACGAGATTACTCCGGGTAACTTTATTTTCCGTACTCGTGAGTTCGAGCAGATGGAGATCCAGTTCTTCGTTCCGCCGGGCACCGATGAAGAATGGCATGAGAAGTGGATCCAGGAGCGTATCGACTGGTACACCGGGCTTGGTATTGACCGGGACAACTTGCGTCTGTACGAACATCCGCAGGAGAAACTCTCGCATTACTCCAAGCGTACGGTCGATATTGAATACCGTTTTGGATTTATGAACAACGAGTGGGGCGAGCTTGAGGGCATTGCTAACCGCACGAACTTCGACTTGACCAGCCACTCCGAGGCTTCAGGTAAGAAGCTCGACTACTTCGATCAAGCCACCGGTGAGCGTTATATCCCATGGGTAATTGAGCCTTCTGCTGGTCTGACCCGGTCGCTAATGGCCTTCCTCGTAGAGGCATACACCGAAGATGAGGCCCCGAACACCAAGGGCGGCGTGGACAAGCGTGTTGTACTCAAACTTGACCCACGGCTAGCCCCGGTAAAGGCCGCGGTTCTTCCGCTGTCGCGTTCGGAGAAGCTCTCGCCGATGGCTCGGGAATTGGCTGCTAAGCTACGGCAGAACTGGAACGTTGATTTCGACGACGCCGGTGCAGTTGGCCGCCGATACCGTCGCCAAGATGAGATCGGCACGCCGTTCTGCATCACGGTTGATTTTGATTCGCTTGATGATAACCAAGTGACTATTCGTGATCGTGACACAATGGAGCAGATCCGTATTCCGATTGATGAGGTAGAAGGCTACCTCGCTGGAAAGCTCGTGGGCTGCTAACAAGCGATTAGCTACGTGCAACGATAGTAACTCCGGCGGCGAGGAACGCGGCAGATGCGTCCTCGCCGCCGGATGTTTCACTCAGGATATCGTTATGCGATTCAACCGGTCGCTGGATGAGGGCTAGATTGGAGGAGTAGACGCTGATGGTTAAGATCGGCGATATTGAGCTGGGAACTCCGTTGATGCTCGCTCCGATGGCCGGGGTGACCAACCCTCCGTTCCGACAACTGTGTCGGGAATTTGCAGAAGCAGGTCTGGAAGCCGCCGAAGTTAACCCGAAATCGAATGCGGTTGGGCGGCACGCACCGGCTGGGCTTTATGTGTGCGAAATGATCACCTCCCGAGCGCTTATTGAGCGCATTCCGGAAACAATGATGATGATTGAGCCGGACCCTGATGATCCGGTGCGTTCGATCCAGCTGTACGGCGTCGAACCAAAGAATATTGCACGTGCGGTAGAAATTCTGGTGGAAGAAGACCGTGCGGACCATATTGATATTAATTTCGGTTGCCCAGTGCCTAAAGTGACCCGTAAAGGTGGGGGATCTGCCCTGCCATGGAAACATGATCTGTTCGCCAGCATCGTGACCGGCGCGGTAGCGGCAGCTGAACGTGCCAGCACTGGTCGAGATCATACGATTCCGGTTACTGCGAAGTTTCGTATCGGTATTGACGACGATCATGAAACTTTTAAAGATGTAGCCCGTATGTGCGGTGAAGCGGGTATTTCTGCCATGACATTACATGCGCGCACTCTCGAACAACACTATTCTGGTCAAGCTCGTTGGGATTTTATTACCGAGCTAAAAGAACTGACAGATATGCCAGTTTTCGGAAACGGCGATGTTTTTGAAGCTGACGACGCAGCGCGAATGATGGACCAGACGGGCGCGGATGGCGTAGTTGTGGGCCGAGGCTGTCAAGGGCGCCCATGGCTATTTTTTGATCTTGCTGCGGCGGCGCATGGTAGCGAAGCCCGATATCGCCCGACTTTGCGCGAAGTTGCTGATATTATCGTGCGCCACGGCGAGCTATCAGTGGCACATTTCAACGATGAACACCGGGCAATCCGTGAGCTACGTAAACACGTGGGTTGGTATTTACGGGGGTTCGCAGTTGGTGGACAAATGCGTCATCAACTTGGATTGATCGATTCGGTAGAACAATTACGCGATATGCTCGACACTCTTGACCTTGACCAAGAATATCCGCACAGTGCACATGGTCCGCGCGGTCGTGCTGGTGGCGCCAAACGTCCACATTTGCCGGAATTCTGGTTAGACTCCCATGAACTTTCTCCGCAGCAGGCCGCCAAGATCCACCAAGCCGAAATCGGGGTCAGCGGCGGGTAGTACCCGCAACCGGGAGAATGTATTCAACTGGTCGAATACTGTCCGTTTAATAATGTTTTCGTGCATATGTGTGTTTAAGTGCTCGCTCGCATGCGATACTGTTACACGTCAGGCTATTAAGGAAGCAGAAAAATGAATATCGATCCACGTTTTATCACGGCAGACCAACTATTGGATCCGAGCGTTGATGCTCGGGCGCTGGAGATCATTTGCGGTCATCGCCAAGATTTATGGGCCGCGGTTCGGATTCACCCCAAATGCCCTCCGGCGCTAGCTCAATGGCTACAAAATGAGATGGCTCGCCCGGATTTTAATGTGCCCCAGCAGCAGTATTCGCCTGCGCAACTGCAACAGATCCAGGCCACACAGGTCACACAGGCCACAGCTACGAAACAAAACTCGAATAAGCTTGACGCCGATCAATTACGCGGAAAGTTCATCCCGGTGCAGATTCTCAACCTAATGATCATTGTGACCGGGGCTATCGGAGCGTTATCGCTATTCATGCCAGTACTGGATCTGGGTAGCCTAGGATCCTACAACTACTTCGCTGAAGACCTTACAACATCGGGAATTCGGTATTTCTTCTTCTTCCTCATCGGTCCGATTCTTGGCGTAGCAGGAATGATCACGAAGAATAAGCAGCATTTTTCCGGTGCTGCCACGGCGGCCCTAATATTTGCCCTGTTAACAGCTTTTGTTTCACTCACTGATATTTCTGATGTGAATGATCTACTTGCTGGTTCGGCAGGTATTGGTCTGTATGTGATGGCAGGTGCGTCAATTGCGCTCATCGTATTGGGCGCCTTGCAACTGTTCAATCTGCGAATTAGCCCGAAAGGGAAGTCCTCTGCTTGGCAATCCCGTTAACGTCGGATAATCCACGCTACATCGCCAGGCGGGATGAGCAGATCATTGCCCTGCGATGGTAGTTCAATTCGCGAAGAAGAAACAACGCGGCCATCATTGGCAACCGCGTCAATCTCCGGCCCGAAATTCAGACGTACTTCAAAAGGGTCGATGAATAGGGAAATAATGCCGCGATCAGCCAACCCATTGTCAATCGCCAAAGACTTACTGGCCAGCCGGTGAGTATGACGTAAACGTAAACCATGCCGGACCGACGGCGTCATCATCATGGCTCGTCGGTCTAAATGCAACACTCCCGGAAAAGCCAGCATTGCTTGGAGCATGCCGTTAGATCTGATATCACCGCTTAGCGCATTCAGTGCCGCGCCGGACAAATCCCACGAAGGGATTACCCCGCACTTTTCAAAAGAACGGAACCTATTAAGCATTCGCCGTTGGATGTTTTCTGCGGTAATCGCATAATCGATTCGATACGTTCGTACTACATGCGTTAAATCAGTACGAATACGGCTTATCATTTCCTTTTCTTCATCAGCAATGAATCCGAGGGAAAGCATCGCATCCGGATAATACTGGGCAAGATAATCTTGGAACAATCTTAGGTCGAGACCAGAATGACGATATGCGGATTCGTCGGTTACGCGGTCGGCACCGAGCTCAATACCCGACGCCCCGGCGTCCAACCAATGCTGAACTACCCGGATTGCCGTTTCGTCAGTCAACGCTAAGTGCCCACCACGTTCAACGGTTGTGGCTCCAATATCAACAAGTACCCGCATACCGCGCTTTTGTGCGCGGTCAATAATCGCGCTGGCATAATCTGGCTCATCATCGATATTGCGCGCCGGAACACACACAACATTGAAACCATTGCGTCCCAGATCTGAAATCAGGGCAATACCGCAGTCTACAGTTTCCATTTCTTCAGGAGCTGCGTGATACCACGCAGAGAAATCAGACCACAGGGTATTACTCGGATGAGCATGGTGCACAACCGTCACATGTGCGGGTTCGGCAGTCTCTTCGCTGGGCAATGTAGTAAAACCTTGGTTCGTCACGTCGTCTATTGTGCCACTTCGGGTAGGGTAGTGGGCGTGGAGAACCGTTATCGAGATAGCGACACCGAACGTTTTGCGCAAGAATCAGCTAAGAGCCCAACGCGCACCGATTTTGAACGCGATCGTGGGCGGCTTTTGCATTGCTCGGCGTTACGACGCATGGGCGCCAAAACTCAAGTAGTGGGACCGGAATCGGACGATTTTATTCGAACTAGGCTTACTCACTCCCTTGAAGTTGCCCAAGTCGGCCGATCACTTGCCAAGAATCTCGGCGCTGATCCAGACATTGTAGAAACCGCTTGTCTTGCCCATGACCTTGGGCATCCACCTTACGGACACAACGGTGAACGTGCACTCAATGAGGTTGCAGCTTCTTTTGGAGGTTTTGAGGGCAACGCACAGACTTTGCGTGTTCTGACACGCTTAGAACCAAAGCGTTTCCACCCAGACGGTAGCCCGGCAGGCCTGAATCTTACCCGCGCCACCTTAGACGCCACGATTAAATATCCGTGGACACGTTTTAACGGGCCGAAAGGAACCCGCAGTTCCAAATTTGGTGCTTATGACGACGATCGTCCGGCTTTTGAGTGGGCGCATGAAAACAACGGTTTTACTCGCCCTGCAGAAGCTCAAATGATGGATCTTGCTGACGACATTGCCTATTCAGTTCACGATATTGAAGACGCGATTGTCCGGCATTCTTTTCAGCCAATGCAAGGTGGGTTTAGTGATGCGGAGCTAACCGAGGTTATTAGCTCGACCCAAGAATGGTACGGCACTGCCTACAGTGTCGATGAACTAGCAAGTGCAGCTCATCGCCTGACTGACATGCGCCGGTGGCCCGGAGGGTACAGCGGAACCTTGCGGGATATGGCAGGACTCAAAGATTACACCTCAGACTTAATTGGACGTTTTATCTCCGCAGTTACCGAAGCAACCCGAGCACAAAACAACGGCAAACCGCTCGTAAGATACGCTGGCAACGTCGTCGTCCCGCGCGAAACCTTGGCTGAAATCGTATTCCTCAAAGGTGTAGCCGTCCACTATGTTATGGCGCCACGTGAAAATGACGCTTCATATTACGAACAACGCTCTATCATCTTCGACCTTGTTGACGCGTTCACAGAAGCGCCTGAAGAACGTTTAGAAAGAACGTTTATTCACGCATGGAAAGAAGCCGGAAATGACGAAGACGCTCAAATGCGTGTGATCGTCGATCAGATTGCCTCGCTTACCGATCAAAGCGCGCGGGTTTGGCACGCCCGCTATTGCGGAATGTTGCGCCATTAAGAGCAATTATTCTGCTACTCAGAATGCTTCGTCACTAATCGGTAAGATACCTCTATGGCAGGGATGATTAAACGCTCAGTAATCGAGGAGGTGCGCTCGCGGGCGCGCATCGAAGAAATTGTGGGCGAATACGTTTCCTTGCGACAAGCCGGCGTCGGCTCAATGAAGGGGCTGTGTCCTTTCCACGACGAAAAAACTCCTTCTTTCCATGTCCGCCCGCATGTGGGCCGTTGGCACTGTTTTGGGTGCGGAGAAGGCGGGGATACGATCAATTTTGTTGAACGTATCGAGCATGTGTC
>JAAYWS010000052.1 GCA_012516575.1 Actinomycetaceae bacterium | reverse complement strand
CTCCAAGCCGTATATAGCGCTGGAGGTAGGTAAAAGTTGATACTTATGCACGGAGTCCGTCTTATGCTTCAGAAAACCGAAGAGTGAAAACCGACATAGGGGACTTTACGGATGGAAAAGCGAGCGCGTAATCCGAGCAAGCAAATCGGAGCTCGCCGCAAGCAAATCGGAGCTCGCCGCAGGCAAATCGGAGCTCGCCGCAGGCAAATCGGAGCTCGCCGCAGGCAGTGCTACAGTTGCAGATCTACGCTGCCGCCGCGGCAAGTGCCTGTTCGATGTCGGCGATAATATCGTCGGCATCCTCAATGCCGATCGAAAGTCGCACCAGACCAGCGGTAATACCTGCTCCGTTCAGATCCTCTTCCGGGACCTGACGATGCGTGGTCGAAGCAGGGTGAAGCACACACGACCGCGCATCAGCCACATGCACTTGACGAGTAATCATCTTCAGGGCATCCATGAACTTAACGCCAGCCTCCCGGCCACCCTTAATATCAATAGTCACAACGCCCGAATAGCCGCCATCCAAGTACTTCTTCGCCAGCTCATGGTACGGCGAGCTTTCCAAGCCTGGATAGCGCACTTCGTTAACAATATCGGTGCGGGTCTCCAGATACTGCGCCACTTTCATTGCGTTCTCACAGTGCCGCTTCATCCGCACATCCAAGCTTTCCAGCGAATGGTTGAGCATAAATGCGGAATGCGCTGCTGGATAAGCTCCGAAGTCACGCATAAGCTGCATCCGGGTACGAATAATATTCGGGGCGGCCGCATAATCGCGGGTGTAAACAACGCCATGGTAGGACTCGTCCGGCTCAGTGAAGCCCGGGAACTTACCATTCGTGTAGTCGAACTTGCCAGCGTCAACGATCATACCGCCGACCTGAATAGCATGACCGTCCATGTACTTCGTGGTCGAATGAATGACGATATCGGCACCCCACTCGATCGGGCGGCACAGCACCGGAGTAGCGAAAGTCGAGTCGATAACCAGCGGCACGCCCTGCGAGTGCGCGATGCGCGCAAACTTTTCAATGTCGAGCACGGACATGGTTGGGTTCGCAATGGTTTCACCAAACAGTAGCTTGGTGTTCGGCTTGAATGCAGCCGCGATTTCTTCTTCCGACGCATCTTGATCAACGTAAATAACTTCGATACCGAAGCGCTTAAACGTCGTAGTGAACAGGTTAAGCGTGCCACCGTAGAGTTCTGCTGACGCCACGAAGGAATCACCAGCCGAACACAGGTTCATAATTGCCATCGCAGTTGCAGCCTGACCTGACGAAGTCGCCATTGCAGCCGCGCCACCCTCAAGCTCCGCCACCTTATTCTCAACCGCCATCACAGTTGGATTCGCAAAACGCGAGTAGATAAGCGCATGGGTAGGCTCATCGAATACCGCGGTAATAGCTTCGGCCGAGTCGAACGCGTAGGTGGTTGACTGGACGATCGGAACCTGGCGTGGATCCTTGTTACCCGGAACGTATCCGGCGTGGACGAACTTGGAAGCGTTCTTCACTGCGTGTCTCCTTCGAAATATGGCCTTAGCGACGCCAGCGCATCACTAACGGCGACCTGCGTTCCAGCATAGTAGGGCAAAGGTGAATCCGGGCAAGCGTCCCACTTTCAGGAGACGATGCCCGGATTTCAGGAAACACCGTAGGGTTTTGACGCACGACGCCGGGTTGCAACACTCGAACCGGGTCACAACACACGCGGGTCACAACACACGACGCAGAGTTTTTAGCTTTGCATTCCAAAACGACGACGCGCAGCAAGCGCAGTGCCGCCAAGTCCGAGGAGCAATGCGGTAGCAATTCCGACACCGGTTATATCAACACCGGTTTTTGCAAGCACGGAGTCTGGTTTCGGCGGATTTTGGGCCGGTGGATTCTGGGTCGGCGGAGTAGTTGGCGGGTTTTCTTTTGAGGCGTAGGGGCAAACGCCTTCCGGAATATAAGTAACCGGAACGCTCAGCACGACCTGTGACATGGTGTCAGAAAATGACTCGGTGAATGTGTACACGACGTCGAAGTTATTTTGTAGCTCAAAGGTTTGTGCGTAGAGCCAGCCGAAACCGTGCGGATCGGTCTTTATAGTCAACGGTGCGATAGGCTGCGTTGGATCTGACAGATCGGGAAGCGGCTGGTAGATGTCGTCAATCAACGTGGTCTTGGCGTTATTAGCGCTTTTCGCGTCGGCGATTTTCTGGAGTTGTTCTTCGCTGAAATCCCACGTTCCAAATGATTGAGCGAAATGTTGTTCAACCTGTTCGTCGGTGTATACATCCCGGCCTTCAATCATCGGCAAGAGGGCCTGCTCGCAATTTCCCTCGGGAGAAGTGCACCGCAAAGTGGCCGGAACAATCCGGATTGGGTAGTGGAGTGTGACGTCTTCTTGACCATACCAATCGGCGGCCGCAACATGAATTTCGCCCTCAATGGCAAGGGTAGAGTCCCAGCCGTGAACCCAGTAGACATCGTAGAACTCAACATTTTGTGGAGTCCGGTACAAGGAATCTACCCCACTTGACGGTGCCGGGGAGATGCCTGAGGCATCAGGATCGTAAGGATCTACGACTTCATCGTTGATCATAAAGGTAACGTTTTGAAAAGATTTCGGGATGAATAAGAAGTATCCACCAGCGGTCTCGGAATCGTTATCTGATGTCAGATACGGATTTAATCCGGTCTGTACGGAGAAGCTACGAACTTGGGTGTTATCCGGCAGAATATGTGTGCATTCTTCACTCCACTCCACAGGGAATTCCACTGGTGTGGTAAGAAACTCCGTTGTAAGCAATCCAATACCAGTTTCGCTGAAGTAAACATTATTTTCGGTATTTCGGTGGAAAGGGCCGTTAACTCCGAAACGGTCAAAAACGAACGGGTCATATCCAGCTGCCACAGCATACTTGAGCCTCGGAGCAAGGGCTGGTTCCGTGTTTTCGGTTGTATCTTCCGTGGCAGAGACTTGTTGTTCGTTGCTTTGTGCGTCAGATGACGTCGGAACAAGCTCGGTCTCGGCGCTCTGGGACGACGGCGTATCCGGATTCGGTTCGGGCGCAGACGTAGCATAGGCTGGCGTTGCGCTGAGAGCTAGCAGGGTGGCAGAACTGATAACGAGCAGTCTTTTTCTGAGGGACATACCAGTATTCTTTCTACTACGAAAATAGTAATTAAATAAAAGCTAATCGGTACCATGGTACTAGTAGTATGTAGTACTTGGGTAGTATTTAGGGGGTGTGACAATAGTCCTACGTGGGGAGATGTGCGTAGAAAACCCGATACTGGGACGTGAGTGGGGCAGTGTCCCCGAATCCGGAAGTACATTTTCCGTCAGCGGTACTAAGATATTTTTATGAGTCAGCGCGTTGGGGATGTTACATCTAATGGTCATCGGGATCCTTCGGTGAAACCTGCCAAGCTCCTAACGCAGCCAACGTTCAATCCGCTCACCGCTACCGAAACTACAATTGCTACTGAACTCGGCGTCGACCCTACACAGGGTTTAAACACAGCGGAAGTTAGCAAGCGCCTGGCTACCTATGGGCGCAACGAACTTGAAGGCAAACCGCCTACCCCTAAATGGCAGATTTTCCTCAGCCAGCTCCAATCGCCGCTCATCTACCTGCTCTTAGCCGCGATCGTGATTTCGGCAATCGCCTGGTTCCTCGAACCTGCTGCTGAACGATCCAAGCTCCCCATCGATGCCCTTGTTATCGCCGCGATCGTCGTCCTCAATTCGTTTCTCGGCTATTTCCAAGAAATAAAAGCCGCGAACGCGGTTGCCGCACTTCAAGCAATGACGGCAACAAAAGTGACTGTATTACGTGACGGCACAACCCGTGTTATCGACTCCGCCGAGCTTGTCCCCGGAGACATTTTGATTTTGGCGGAAGGCGATGAAGTCGGCGCCGATGGTCGACTTATCCACGCGGCCGCCTTGAAGATCTCAGAAGCTTCTTTAACCGGAGAATCGGTGCCAGTTGATAAGCAGCCTGGCACGATTGACGCAGACGCGGCGCTTGGCGACCGCACGAATATGGTGTTTAAAGGTACGGCGGTAACACAGGGTACCGGGCGGGTGATCGTCACCAACACCGGGATGACCACTGAAATGGGCCACATCGCGGGAATGCTCGATCAGGCACAAGAAGAACAAACACCGTTGACTAAAGAAATCAACGAGCTGGGCGCGGTGCTGTCGAAAGTTGTTGTCGTCATCGCCGCGATTACGATGGTGGTTTCGCTATTAATGAGCGACCAAATCACCGCCCCCGCTGTTATCGCAGCGCTGATCCTTGCGGTTTCCCTTGCAGTTGCCGCGATTCCAGAAGGTTTGCCCGCAATTCTAACGATGGTCCTTTCTATGGGCGTCCAGCGGATGGCGAATGAAAACGCCATCGTCAAGGACCTCAATTCAGTGGAAACTCTCGGATCAGCATCAGTTATCGCCTCGGATAAAACCGGTACGCTCACCCAAAATGAGATGACCATTCAGCGTGTTATCACTGCCTCGGGCACAGCGGATATTTCTGGGATCGGGTACACCCCAGAAGGGAGTATTACTTCCGCGGGCCAGCCACTTAGCGGTGCACACCGCCGCGAAGTGGCAGTACTTTTAACCGGCGGCTCGATTGCCAATGACGCGTCACTCACCGAAGACCACGGGGAATGGACAATCCAAGGCGATCCCACAGAAGCCGCCTTCATTGTCGCCTCCCGCAAACTTGATCAGTCCGCGCAACACGTTAATGGTTTTGAACGACGCGCCGAGGTCCCATTTACCAGCGCGCGCAAAATGATGAGCGTGGTGGGAGAGGTGCCGGGCAGGGGAAAGGTGCTGTTTTCAAAAGGCGCGCCTGATGTTCTGCTTGCCAACTGCTCGAAAGTGCTAGTGGGGACTGACGAGGTAGAACTTGATGAAGACCGCCGTACGGAAATCCTCAACGCCACTCAAGAGCTTGCCGAACAAGCCTTCCGTACTCTAGCTGTTGCGTACCGGGTGCTTGATCCGTCCTACGAAGTCGACGGACACGCAATCGAAGACGACGAAAACAATCTCGTTTTCGTCGGATTTGCAGGGTTGATCGACCCGCCGCGCGCTACCGCAGCACAGGCGATTAAAGAAGCTCGCGGCGCAGGCATCCGCATTATGATGATCACCGGTGACCACCCGGCAACCGCCGCCCGTATTGCCCGCGATCTGGGCATTACAGATACCACGGCCCGGGCACTGACTGGAAACGAAATTGACGAGCTGACTGATAGCGAATTTGAACGGGCGGTACGCGAAGTATCGGTGTTCGCCCGCGTGGCCCCAAAACACAAAATGCGTATCGTCACCACGCTCCAAGCGCAAGGCGAAATCGTTGCCATGACCGGCGACGGCGTCAACGACGCCCCTGCACTCAAAAGCGCAGATATCGGCGTCGCCATGGGGATAACCGGCACCGAAGTCACCAAAGAGGCCGGCAATATGATCCTCGCCGACGACAATTTTGCCACCATCGTTTCCGCGGTGCGCAACGGCCGCCTAATCTTCGACAATATTCGTAAGTTTTTGCGGTTCTTGTTGTCGTCGAATATGGGCGAGGTATTCGCTGTTTTCCTCGGCACACTACTTGCTGGTGTGCTCGGTTTTATGAACGACGACGGTACCGTCGCCGCGCCTTTGCTGGCCACGCAGATTTTGTGGATCAATTTGCTTACGGATTCTTTTCCGGCGCTCGCCATGGGCGTCGATCCGGCGGTTGACGACGTTATGGCTCGTAAACCTCGGCGGCTAACTGATCGTGTGCTGGGGAAAACAATGTGGATGCGAATCGTTTTCTTAGGTCTAGTCATGGGCTTGATTACGATTTTTATGCTCGACTGGTATGAGCCGAGCGGGTTGTTCGAAGGCCATTGGCATATTGATGAAGCACGAACGGCGGCTTTTACTACTCTTGTTTTCGCCCAGTTGTTTAATGCGTTTAATTCCCGGTCTGCTTACCATTCGGCATTCCATGATCTGTTCGGTAATAAATGGTTGTGGGGTGCGGTAGGGCTGGCAACAGTGTTACAAATTGCGGTAGTAGAAATTCCGCTTCTGCAAACGGGTTTCGGGACCGTATCTATGCGTTGGCAAGATTGGCTATTTTGCGTGGTTGTCGCTTCGATTGTTTTATGGGTGGAAGAAATCCGTAAATTTGTCGCCCGGCGTGGCAAGAGCGAGGCTGAGCTTTCGGCTGCTGGGTGAGGGCGGCTCCGCACGGGTTACAGTTCCTTGCAGGTCTTTCAACTTGCTGACCGAGCCCGTCCACAGACCTATAATGTTCAAAGATCCACGGTTAGCGCGCTTTTGGGGGGATTAATGAATTACGTTCCGAGTGTGTTGCCTGTTTTTGAGCAGGTCTACGGGCTTGCTAGCTCGGGATCTATTGACCGTGCGGAAGATTATTATGACGGTATACGGCTAATCCGGTTGGAGGACCGGTTGGCGGCATTCGAAGTTGAGGGCGGGCGCACTTATACGTTGACGCTCGAGTGGGACGGGAATGGCGATCTGACGGGAGCTACTTGTTCTTGTCCGCATTCAGCTTCCGGGTATTTTTGTAAACACCTTGTGGCAGCCTTGTATTCGCTGTCCGAAGACGCGCAAGGTCTACTCGACGCTAGTAATAATTGGGCTGATCCCATCAGGGCTGCTATTGCTGAAACAACCGCAGATTCGGAACTCATTAGTGCATATCTGCAGAACTTGCCCACCCGTGACGAGGTTGTGCACTTAGTTGAGAAGATTCTCGCCCATAATCACAGTGCTCAACAGTACGTGTTAACCCTAGCTAAAGCGCATTTCTCGCCGCCGGAAAACCTCGTCGCAGAAATCGAACGTGGATACAAACGGACCTTCCGTCCGCGCGGATATATTGACTATTACAAAGTGGACGACGTCGCAGAGGAGATTTCCTTATTCCTCGACTTTCTGGCTGATTACGTTGCGAACGGCCGTGCTAAAGAAGTCGAGCCGATTCTGAAACGGTCTATTAAGCGCATTCAAACTATTATTGGGAATGCTGATGATTCGAACGGTTTCTTAGGTGAGGAATGTCAACGCGCTGTTGACTTTTATGCTGAGACGGCAAAATTAGCTCAACTTGATCCGCGGAACCTAGCTCGGTGGATTGTAAAAATGCGGATGGAATCACCAAGTTATCCGAGATTTACGTTAGAACAATTCTTACCAGCACTTGGCGAAACTGGATTGGCTACTTATCGGCAGGAAGTCGACAAAACCCTAGTGAAACTTCCTCCGGGGACCGAATGGTATGACAACACTGATCTTCACCAAATGCGTCTCGAATTAGCTATGTACGACGACGATCCGGATGAGATTGTTGCAGTGCTTTCGGCTAATCCGAAATATGTCGCCTACTGGCAGATCATTAACGTTTTGTTAGAAGCAGGCCGGCGCAGGGAAGCAATGGAATGGTTAGAACGGGCACGTACTAATGAGCGCGTTACTTTCCGTACCCTTTCCGATAACCCGTTCTGGGTGCCTGCGCGGCATTTAGCCCGTCTGTATGTTGAAGAGGGTTTCCCGGAAGAAGCACATTCTTACCTGTGGGAAAAGTTTTGTGCGATACCAAATACGGAAACTATGGAAACCGCACTAGTACTTAAAGATTTCTTGGTGGAACAAGGACAATGGGAACAACAGTGCACAAAATTCTGGGAAACTTTCGAGCAACGCGACTGGCAGGGATACAATATTCCGCTTCTCATAGCTCTTGATACGGGCGATAATCAACGCGCATGGAAATATGCTGACCGTTGGGGCGCTGAATACGTGTGGCGTCAGTTGGCGGAGAAAGCTGGCCGACTTTACCCGGAGAAAACCCTTGATTTGTATCTAGAGTCTTTAGACAAAGATCTCTTGACCACCGGGCGGAAAGGTGCAGCAGGAGTCGTTCAAAAGCTACACGAAACGAAGCGTTTTATCAGCACGTGCGATGCCGACGTCGTCCCTCAGTTGCGTGCTACTTTCGAAACCGCAGTGAAAAACCTCCGGGAAGACTACCGGATTCGTCCCGCATTGATGAAAGCGCTGACGCAGGCAGGATACTAGGGTTACCAGGTTCGTTGTCGTCGCAGTAGCGCGACGTTTCCGAGGATGAAAACGATCGAAAATCCTGTTAGCACCACAATCGACAGCCAAAAGGCAGTAATCTCATCTCCGCGGATTACGATTTTCTGTAGCGCGTCGGCGGTGTAATAAAGCGGTACGGCGTGCCCGATGGTGTCCCAGACTTCATCGAGTGGGAACACTCCGGATAGAAAGATTTGTGGCACGACCACGATGGGAATGAACTGCACCATCTGAAACTCGCTGGAAGCCAGATTCGACACCATGATTCCTAAGGTCAGCGCACAAATCGCGGTCAGTAGGTTAATGAGCAAGATATGCCAGATTGATCCAGCCACATCCATCCCGATCACGTAAATGACGAATAACGTCACCAGTACGGTTTGGATCAGTGCGAGCACACTGTATCCCAGCGTGTAGCCCGCAATGATTTCAGAACGTTTAATCGGGGTGGATAGCATACGTTCGAGCGCGCCTGAAGTGCGTTCGGTTAGGAAATTAATCCCTGCGATTAAGAAGACGACGAAGAAGACGATAATGCCGATAAGCGCAGCGCCGTAGGCGTCGAAAATCGTGGCGTCTTCTTTGCCGTAGACGTACTCGCTGACTATCTCAGGGGCGGAGATGGCGTCGGCTGGAAGCCCCATTGCGTTGAGGTTGTCCTGTAGACGAGCTTGGGTTTCCTCGTGGAGCGCGTTTGCGAGTATCGCTTGAATTTTGGTGGCGTCGCCTGCCGAGGTGCCGTCGACGTAGACATTCATACTCGATAGGTCCTCGGCCAGCGTCACTGCGGCAAGCGCGCCAGAATCGGTGACTGCCTGACGTAAATCTGCCGCGCTGTAATGCGTGTTGGCTGGCGGTGGTTCCCACGCATTACCTTCTAAATCAGTGACGGTAATCGCCATGGCCTCGTTATCTTCGACTGCTTGGACGAATTCTTCTGACGCATTGCCCACGGCCAGCGTGAAGTGAGCGCCCGAACCGGTGAGTACAAGGTAGAGCAAGGTGAGAATAAGGAGCGGAGCAACGATGACGAGGGCAAGAGTACGCCGATCATGACGCAGCTGGGCTAGTACACGTAGTGCCAGAGTACGAGTGCGCATCAGTTATCCTCCCCGGACGCAAAATGGATAAAGGCTTCTTCGAAAGTGGTCGTTCGTGTGCGGTTGATGAGTTCGCGAGCATGGCCGACGGCGAGAACCTCGCCTCGGCGCATCATCGCAAGTTGATCTGCTTTTTCTGCTTCATCCATAACGTGGGTGGTAATGAGGATGGTGGTTCCATTGTCGGCGCGTTTGCGAAGCTCCTTCCAGATTTCTTGGCGCAGGAGGGGGTCGATGCCAACAGTTGGCTCGTCGAGAATAAGGAGCTTCGGATCATGTAAGAGGGCGATGGCTAGCGATAGCCGTTGCAGCATGCCACCGGAGTAATTTTGAGCGGGGACATCGAGATCTTCGGTGAGATGGACGAGGTTAGCAACTTGGGTAATTCGCTCGGTGAGCTCTTGCTTTTTCAGGCCGTATAGCCTGCCGAAAAACTTCAGGTTTTCCCGCCCAGACAGCAGTGGATATAGTGCGGCAGACTGGGCCATGTATCCTAAATGAGCTGCGGCTTTCCTGCCGATACCGCCCACTGCAGGCAGATCTATCGAGCCAGTAGTAGGCGTTAATAAGCCAATAATTATCTTAACCAGGGTAGTCTTTCCGCATCCGGATGGGCCGATGAGCGCGAAAATACTTGATCTAGGGATGTCTAAAGATACATGTCGCAATACTTCTTTTGTGCCGAACTTTTTTGACACGCCTTCGACTTTGATTGCTGTGCTCATCGTTATCACTTTCAACGAATAAACTTATGAGATAATAATACACAAAGAAGATACGGGGCGTATCTTAATTTGGGAAATAATTCCATGTCACAATGGGGTGAGGGTGTGCGACAACGGCGTACGGGAGCTGTACTACTCGACGATATTGCTACCGCTGTCATGGCTGAGCTCGGCGAGCATGGCTATGGCGGAGTAACTTTTGAAGGCGTAGCTAGGCGTGCTAAAACGAGTAAAACAGTGCTGTATCGTCGTTTTTCAACGCGTGCCGACATGGTTATATCGTCGGCATTGCGTAGTGCCAATCCGGCAGTGCGGGAGATTCCGCTCGATCAAGGGTTGGCACCTGGTTTGCATGCGGCGGCGAGAGTGTTGGCCGAACGATTAAGTATTGTTGGTCTGGCGAATGTGAATGCCCTGATCGGTGAAGCCGATGAACAGGCTCGCGCTATGTTTGCCACCGTTTCTGTTCATCCGGGACTGCGCTTCATCCAGCAGTTGTACGAGGCTGAAGTCGTTGCTGGGCGGCTAGACAAGAAGGTCCTAGAAGAGGTCTATATCCGATTCCCGCTGGTCTATGTGATAGGGGAGATTCTTACCCGCGGGACTGTCGATGAGGCGGCGATTGGTCGGATGATCGACGCCGTTATTGTTCCATTTTTAGAAAACTTACGTTAACTGGGTGCGGGCTTTCTTGGCTAAGCCAGTGTGGGCGGGATTCAAAGAGCGCGCATCCCATCCCCACTAGTTCTGAGCTTACTGCCAGGCAGTGCCACCCTTGTAGCCCTCTTCAGCCCGGTCAATCGCGTCCTTGGCCTCCCTCAATCCGGCACCAGTGCGTTCGCGGTAATTCTTGATCGCTTCAATCTTCTTTCCCTGATTAATAAGCGCCCGCTCGTCAGCGGTAATACCAAAATTGTCAATTGGTTGAGGCCTGGCGGGTTCGGTCTGATAATCGTTAAGTGCGGAAGGTTGTGGCGGGTAGTAGACGTTACGCGATTGCGTCTGTGTTTGGCTGGGTGCCTGATTGGGGTTCAAGGCTTGAAGCTGAATTTGTAGCTCAGCAACTTGCTGATGTAAATACTCGTTTTCGCGGCGTAGTTGCTCAATTTCAGCGGCTTGTCTATACCATTTGGCCATGATTCTCCTTAGCGGTCGGGGACCTATGTCCCTATTTGTCACTCAGATTAGGCTCCTGAAGTTAAATCTAGGTGAACATTAGCGGGAAAATCGCTCGGGGTGAAAGTGTTATGTGGCAATGGGAAGGGGCGCTTGCACAACCCACTGCTCCAACAATGTAAGTTACGGTCCAATGTAAGTTTCGGGCGGCGTCATACGTTCAATAACAACCGCAACTAGCTCAGCGGGATGGAAGTCTCGTTCGAAAGAGCGGTGCATGGACATTCCTTCAACCATCGCATCGAGCATAAGGGTTGTTGCTTCGTCGAAATATTGCCGGATTGCATCGCGGGAACGATGCATCCAAGAGCGTTGTACAGGTACGAAATAAGGATCGTGGGCTGCTAGCGCATACAGTTCCGCGCCGATAATAATATTGGGCGGTTCCATATAAGCATTTACTGTCAAAATCCGCACCATGGCGGCTCGGGCGCTTTCAAGGCTATCAACGTCGTCGAATTCGGCGTGAAAATGCTTCACCGAACGCTCTACAAAACGTTCGAAAGCTTCTAAAAGAAGTTCTTGGCGTCCGGCAAAATAGTATGTCATTGAACCAAGCGGCACATCGGCTTCCGCCGCTACCCGGCGTACAGAAGCCCCGCTGACACCTTCGGCTGCGATTACGTCCAATGTCGCTTCGATAATGAGGTCGCGGCGCTTGGTTCCTTTACTGGAAGAAGATACAGGCGTCGTGGTCATACGTACCATTCTAATGGTAAATGATGACCACGACGCCTGGTTCGCCAACGTCAGTGGCGTACGAGTCAACGCCGGTGCGTGACGGACCAGTGCGTGTGTCACGGTATTTGTTCAGCACCATATTGTCAGCTGCTAGTACAGGCGGATTGACTGGCAGAATCGGTGCGTCAGGATCGCCGTGAAGCTGGCCCCACGACATCCGAATGAAGGTGTGGTACGTTTCCATTCTTAATGTAATCCTGAACGATCTGCACCTGCTCGTCGGTGAGCATTAGATCTTTGTGCATGGGGAACATGCCCTCATGATCATCGATCGTGCGCATCTTGTAACGGGACATGTACTCATCGAGTTCAGCTTGCGTCCGTGGATACGTCTTTTTCGCGGTCATTATTTCTCCTAGATGAACTGGTTGCGGTCGTAGAAGTCGGCGTCTTCGAAGAAGCCGCCACGGCCTTCAACGATGATGTCGTAACGATTAACGATGTCGATACGTTCGAGCCACTTCAAGCTTCTAAAGCCAGTGGACGTTTCTACGCGAAGACGTACCGGAGCACCGTTCTTCACTGTGATTTCGCCCTGATCGTTGAGCTCGAAAGCGATAAAGGTTTGCGGCAAGTTCGCCTCAAACCATGGGGTTCGATTCGTAGTACAGGCCACCCTTATACAAAGGATCGTCGCGTCCCATGCTCTGGAATGATGTGTAAACGACGTCGGTAGCGTCCGGTAGCGGCTTAACCAGATCAAGCAATGCGGATACTGGAATACCACGCCACTTACCAATCGAGGTAAATCCTTGCACACAGTGGTGCAACGGGGTGTGGCTGTATCCGTTTGCGAGTTCACGCAGATCTGCGATCGTTAGCGTCATCGGCTTTTCAACATAGCCACCGATTTCGAGAACGTAATCGTCCTGGTAGCAATTTGCGTGAATTGCAAGGTATTCGTCGGTTGCTGGTGGACGTCCCGATGCACGGTGGTTCGGGTTGACATTAGCCATCCCGACATCCTTCTTCGTGATGTTCGTCTTGTCGTAGTGCATACGCGAAGGAAGCTTGTACAGCAGGTTCGACCACGGACGTACAACGCGGTTGTGTAGCTTCTCAACCTGACGTCCCTTCTTCAAGGTCCACTTGGTAGCAGCGATATGGATCAGAAGTAGCAGAACCAGCAAGAGCCCGAAGATAATACCGCCGGCCATCGGGTTGTCAGTATTTCCGAAGATCATCTTCGACGTCTCATAACCCCAGCCGTGCAAGAGCACCATGCTCACGTGCGAGATGATGAAGAATACGTAGCCAGAGAGGCAGAAGAAGTGAATTGAACGGATAACCTGACGTCCGCCAAGTGCGCGGGTCACGGTCGAGAAGTGGTTTGCAATAGCTGGCGACTGGAACAGGCCGGTGAACATCACAAGCGGAGCGAGGATGAATAGCACGGAGAAGTAGGCCATCTGTTGTGTCGCGTTAAACGGCATACCTGGCATTGCCTCAGGTGAAACAAATGCGAGGTAGGAAACTATGTCCTTCAAGGACTGAGTGACCACGTCGAAGCTTTGCGGTACTTAGCGTTGCCAATGACCGGTAGCAAAAATGAGCACCATATAAATGAGCCATGCGGTAACGAAGCCGGTTACCGAAATGAAGTGCCAGTAGCGGCCAAGGCCCAGCAGTCCTTTACCCGGCAATGAAATGCGTGGTGAGTAATCCTCGTACTCACCGCCCACGGTGCAGTACTTGTGTTTGGACTGACGTTGAATCGTGAACTGTGCCACGCAGCTCCTGCCTTAGTGTTCTGCTTGCGGTACAGCTTAGGATAAGTCGCAAGAATTTCGAGGCCCGAGCGAATGAGGAATGTAACGAAAAAGAGGTAAATCATGTGCTCCACACGGAGCCACCAAGGATATCCAAATTCCATGATTGCTTATCCTTTCTTAATCCATGAAGTTCTGATTGTCGGGGTAAACAACAATCGTTTCGTACAGGATTAATACGTAAAGAACGAGGTAGACAAGCGGCAGGATCATCAATAGATTCCAGATGGCGGCTTGCTCGATGGTGGCCCCGTTCCAGTGATATGGGGCATCGCCAAAGGCACCCAAAACGTAAACCGTGAGGGAAGCGATCGGGACGACTAGTGCAGCTGTCCAGAAACGCTTCTTCGTGATATTACTGGCCGCCGCGACCACAAGGGCTAGGGCACGTAGTGCCCAGAGCATCGCCTGTCATCCGCCGAAAATATCGCGGCCGTCAAGTGCGGTGACGGCGGCAGCAACGCCGTTGCCGGCGAGGATCAGTACTAAAAGTGCCTTCGTAGTGCGTGGAAGGTTGAGTTTGATATAGCGTGCAATAAATGCGCGCCGCTTACCCGGCTTTACATATTCGGTGACACGTTTCGTAGCGTTTGGAGTGCCACGAAAGTCAACGCCTTGTAGTAGCGCCGGTGAATTCGGATCGTCTTTCACAACTGCTCCTTTCAGGTAGGTAGCAGGTCATTTCTTCTTTGAAATCACTCTATTTTAACCATGATAGAAAAGTTATGTAGGGGGTTTAAAAAACTTAGACTATGTGTAAGCATGTACACGAAATGGCTGTATTGTGCGGTTTAATGCTTGTACGGGTGACATTCTAATTGCCAAAACGCTACTAAATAGGTGTAAAACTGTATATTTTTTAAGATATGATGTAAATTTTGCTGTGGTTGGAGGCGGTTACTGAGGGTACCCTAAGAGAGTGTGTAATTCGGAGATAGCATGAAAAAGGAAAGTTTTGCCGTCGAAACTGAGGCAGGCAAAGCTACCACTCGACGTGCGGCATTGATGCGAGTAGGAAGTACCTCAAGTGTTGCATTGACAGTTATCGTCGGTGGGTACGCACTCGGGCTCGCTGGTGACAGCATGCCTGTCCCTATATGGGTGTGGGTTGCGATGGTTTTTGCGGCGCTTTTAGCTGGTGTTTTGGGATGCCTGGAGATTTATGTGGGGATCACCGGCGCTCGTGCGGAAGAAAAACGATTACGTCAGCGGATTCTTGCACAGATCTTTGCTGCAACTGCCTTACCAAAAAACGCTGAAGCAGAATTTGATTCGCCGCGCCTTGTACAAATGATGACGGATAATGTTGAGCGGATGACGGAGTTTCGCCAACAGTACTGGGGCTCAACCAAAGCCGCGCTAATCACGCCTTTCTTAGTTTTGACCTATATTTTACTGGCCATCGATTGGCGACTCGGCTTAGGCATGGCTATCGGTTTTCCTTTCGTCCCACTATTAGTTGGGGGTTTCCTCCATATTTTTAGACGAGTTTCAGCGGCTTCGCGCAACGAACGTGCGCTGTTAACCTCCCAGTATCTCGATGCGCTACGTAATCTCACCGCAGTGCGACTATTTGGAGCCGGACCGCGGCTTGAAAAAGCCCTCAAAAAACAAGGTGAGAAAAATCGGGTAGCAATAATGCGGTTGTTGGCAGGCAATCAGATTGTCATCATCGTATTGGACGGTGTCTTTTCGCTTTTCTTGATCGTGTGGTCAGTATTCCTTACTACGAAAGGGATCGACGCCGGACATCTCAGTGCTACGGACGCAGTCACCACAATGTTTTTGTTGGTCTTACTACTCGAACCACTTACTCAAGTGGCCGGTTTTTTCTACGTCGGAATGGGCGGGATGGCCGCGCAACGTGCTATCCGCGAATATTTAGCATCTCATGCTGAACAAGAAAGCCTCGAACACGTATCCCATGGTGCCCGAGGAATTGACGGCAAGCATCAGACTCCATCGATAATCAACACTGGACGTGAGGTGGTAGCTATCGGATCTTCCGACACAGCTATCCTCGTTAAAGACCTGTGTTACGACTATGGACGCGGCGAAGTCTTGCATAACGTAAATCTGGCAGTGCCGCGTGGAACAAAAACCGCCATTATCGGACCCTCGGGCTCAGGAAAAACAACACTGCTGTCGGTGTTACGAGGTTCTCTTCCACTTCAAGCAGGCACGGTTGTTATCGACGGGCATGATCTGCGAGATCTGCCGGTTGGAGAGATTCGTGCATTGGCCGCTACGGTATCGCAATCGACGTGGCTTTTTAACGGCACTGTGGCGGACAATCTGCGAATCGCTAATCAAGATGCGACTACTGACCAGATGTGGGAAGCTCTCGAAGCTGCGAAACTAGCTGACGATGTACGGGCTATGCCGCTTCAATTAGATTCGCCGGTAGGCGAGCAGGGCGCATTTCTTTCCGGAGGGCAAGCCCAACGGCTATCGATCGCTCGCGCACTTCTTTCTGGACGGAAGATTCTCTTTTTTGACGAGCCCACCTCGCAAGTTGATTTGGAATCTGAAGCCCGAATTATTGATGCAATTGCCGGTATCGGTGATGAAGTAGCGATCTTGTTAATCACTCACCGGCACTCGCTATTAACGGTGGCGGACACGGTTCTAGAAATGGCGGATGGACAGTTACAACAGGTGGTGGGTTGATGAGCCAGACCAGCAATCTACAAAGCATTAATCCAGTGAATCCGGTGTCTGGTTTACCGGAGCCTTCCACTGGACAGATCGTGCGTTGGCTGACAACAATCACCCGGCCAGTACACTTCCCGCTTGTTATTTCCACGCTGTTTCGTTTCGTGTATTTGTCGTTGGAAATGGTGTTATTTGGTTATGCAGCATGGACTATTGTGCGTGCGGTACAAGGACAGCCTTTGGGTGGAGCACTCTGGATATTGGTTGGTATGGCGCTAACCAAAGCGTTGGCGTACTACTTCGAGCAGTTTTCTGGACATTATGTGGCTTTTAAAGCGTTGGAGCTATTGCGTGGACATGCTTTTTCACAGCTCTGGCCGAAAGCCCCCGCAATTATTACCCGTTCGACCTCGGGAGATCTGCTTGCCTCCTTAACCCGAGACGTCGACCGGATCGAAGTTGTTTATGCTCATACTTTTGCTCCGGTGGTTTCCGCCGTCGTCGTTCCGAGCGCGTTCTTAATCGGCGTTGGCTTCGGCGTCGACCCGCTAATCGTAGTAGTCCCTGCCCTGTGCTATCTCATTTCTATGACCTTCGTGCCTTTCTTCGGTGTGCGGGCAGCATTTGACGCAACTAAAAAAACGCTTGAACTGCGTGGTCAGCTCACGGCTTATACGACAGATTCCGTTTTTGGCGTCGAAGAGGTTGTTGGGTATGGCAACGAAGATAAGCGGCTAGAAGGAACCGCACTACTTTCCGATCAGGTTAACCAAGCATCGCGATCTCCGGCTTTCTACCGCGGTTTTAGGCGCGGCCTGAATATTGCGTTGATGCTGATTTCTTTTACGTCGATACTGGGAATTGGACTGTGTCGCGAACTAGATATCGCTCTGATCGCGGCTTTAGCGGCCGGATCTTTGCGCTTCTTCGAAGGGCCACGTGGAGTTGAGGATACGGTGGGCGCATTGGACGCCTCGATTGCGTCGGCGCGTCGACTCTGGCATTTAACCCACGCGCCCCAAGCCGTGCGTAGCGGGGATAAGAGCTTTCCCGTCGATGACGCCGCTGGTGTAGATATCGAGTGGGACAACGTCGATTATTCGTACCCGGGATTGGCGAGCACTGGGCGCAAGATTTTGAATAACATTCGAATCCGTGCAGCAGCAGGTAAACGGACCGTTTTTGTAGGGCGTAGCGGTTCAGGTAAGACGACGGCGTTACAGTTGCTGTTACGTTTTGACGATCCGCAGTCGGGGCAGATCCGAGTTAATGGGCAGCCAATTGATGAGCTGGCGCTGGATGAATTGCGTGCGGCAGTTATGTTGGTTCGGCAAAAGAACGAGATTCTTGATGCCTCTTTAGCCGATAATCTTCGCTTGGGTGCTCCGGGAGTGAGTGACGCGGAGCTGTGGCAGGCGCTGGAAGTAGCAGAGTTCGCCGATGAGGTGCGGGAAATGCCCGAGGGCCTAGAGACTATGGCGGGGCAAGACGGCTCGCAGCTATCCGGTGGACAGGGACAACGCCTGTGTTTAGCCCGTGCTTTGCTCACTAAACCGCGTGTGCTGTTACTCGATGAGTTCACCGCGAATCTGAATCGAGAACTGGAAGAGAAGATCCGGGCCAACCTTGCCCGAGCACTTCCCGGAGTGACAATTATTGAAGTCACCCACCGGCTTGAGCAAGCCACCGACGCTGATGCTGTGTACATATTTGATCATGGACAGATCATTGCGTCCGGCGGGCCAGAGGTCCTAAATGAGTATTCGGAGTATTCCTGATAGCAGTATCCTGCCGATTAAGCCTGATAAAGAACGACGTAACGATATGCGTCACGGTTGTTAACAATCATCTTTCCGAATGGGAAGCAAGTAATGGGGATCAGCTTTAGATTGGCCACTGCCAGGGGGATCCCGATAATTGTGATTGCCAAGGCCGCGGCTGTGAACAGATGACCGATGGCCAGCCAGAGCCCGGCGATGAAAAACCAGACGACATTCATTATTAATGATCCAGTTCCGGCACCTGGTTTTTGAACAACTGAACGTCCGAATGGCCAGATAACATATCCAGCAATCCGAAATGCCGCAAAACCCGCCGGTGCTGTCACGATGAAAATAAGACCGAGAACGCCAAGGAAGGCATACTCAAGGGCAAGCCAAAATCCACCGAATAAGACCCAGATAATATTGAGCAAAACTCCCATGTAAGTAGAATACCCCGTCAATAGCGCCGACTGGAATGGTGGCAAAAGCGCTCCAGCTGGTGTTCGGACTGCGCTCACTGTTTTCGTTCTTCGTTTTTCTGAAGACTAAGAAGGGTTTCGTGCATAAGTGCCAACTTGTACTACCCTCCAGCGCTATATACGGCTTGGAGGGTAGTAAAAGTTGGCACTTATGCACAGATGACGTTGGTATCGAGGTAATCAACGCCGACGCACGCACCTAAACACCTACAAATAAGAGAGCTAAGCACCTCAAGGTTCACAACTCAACGGCAAATGACACTCTCCATTAAAAGTGGTGGTTAATGATAGAAAATGGTTTTAGTACATGCCGTGTTGGCCGCCGTCAATCGGAAGGATCGAACCGTTAATGAATCCGGCATCATCCGAAAGTAGGAAAGCAACTGTGGCTGCAACTTCTTCCGGCTTGCCGAAACGACAGGTCGGATTGGAGGAAACGAATGCTTGACCAGCTTCTTCCCAGTTCTCCGGATCCATCTGCTTCAACGAGCCTTCAACCATTGCAGTCATAATTGCGCCTAGTGCGATGGCATTAATCGTAATATTCTTCGTTCCGTATTCACGGGCCGAATTACGAGTTAGGCCAACCACGCCATGCTTGGAGGCGGAGTAACCAGACTGGTTACCAACGCCAAGGATGCCACCGACCGAAGCAGTGTTAACGATATGACCACCAGTTTCTTTGGTAGCCATAACGCGCAATACTTCAGCCATTCCGTAGAAGACACCGTTAAGATTGATGGCTACTACGCGGTGGAATTCGTCAGCACCATAGCTTTCAGTGAGGTTTTGTTTGCCTTCAATACCAGCGTTATTGAAGAACCCATCGATCTTGCCGAAAAGCTCGACTGCCTTGGCAACATAAGCCTTGACTTCATCTTCGTTGGCAACGTTGGCAACGAAAGTTTCGACTCGGCTATCGCCTTCAGCTTGTACTTCAGCCTTTGCGGCTTCAAGGGCGTCAGCATTCAGGTCAACAAGAAGCAAATCTGCCCCTTCCTGAATAAGACGCTTCGCGGCTGCTAGGCCAAGACCGGCAGCGCCGCCGGTGATGATACCAGCCTTATCCTTGAAACGCTGTGTGAGACAACTGCCATATTTAGCTCCCTCTAAATTCGTGCAGGGCCCCTCAGAATAGCATAATGAACCGTTCGAAACGCGGTTTTTACAAGTATTTTTGCAATGTATTTTGCGTTATGCGCGGCTAACCTGCGAAGGGGTAAATGCTAAGGTGAGAGCGCTATATTCGGTTGTTAACTCTCAAGTTTTTTGTCCTCATCTGGCTTTGAATTGTTGATTTTAGGCAACCGTGGAAGCTTAAGCATCTTCTTCACACTCGAACTTGCCAGCTTTCGGGAGGCACTAGCGAGCGAGCGCAAGCGCTCGCGCGTGGATTCCATTCGTTGCCCGAGGACGTCGCCGGGAGAAGTTGCGGGATCATTCGCATTTTTCAGGCTCTTGCCCTTCAATATCCGGCGCTTGCTCTCTGCGGCTTGCAAAGCTTCGGCTGCGCGCTGTGCTTCGGCTTCTTGGCGCGCCTTTTCCTCGTCTTCTTCACGGATAATCTCAAAAGCCGCGGCAACGGCGTCGTCCATATTGTCAAAGAAAAGTTCGTGCGAACCAACAGCGTCCACTACACCAAGTGACTCGGTGATTTCCTCGTGTACGGTGCGTAATCCCGCGATGAGTACCTTATTCCCGGTGCGGCGTAACGTAGCGACAATATCCGTCAACGCTTTCGCGCCGGTCGCATCCATAATCCCAACACGCGACAGCCGTAGAATTACCACACGTACCGACTGCATATGGGTGATTTCTTCTTGAATACGATCAGCAACACCGAAGAACATTGCCCCGTCAATACGCAGGACGCGAATGCGGGAATCTTCGGTAGGGAATTCGTGTTTGACACCCGACTGGTTAGCAAAGTGGCGCAAAATCGCCATCACCGCAACGAACATTCCGATGGTAATCGCCCAAATCAGGTCGAAAACAACCGTGATAACAACGGTGATGAGGAATAGCAAAGTGTCAACCCGGGTCGAGTTGAAAATCTGCTTAATCGCATCTTGTGGGATCATCCGGTAGGACGTTACGAAAAGAACTCCGGCAAGCGCAGACAATGGAATAACACTAACGACGCCGGATGCGGCGTACACAATAACAACTAAGACTAAACCGTGGATAACTGGGGATAAGCGCGAGCGTCCACCGGCACGGATGTTGACCGCGGTGCGGACAATCGCGCCAGTTGCTGGCATGCCACCGAACAGACCCGATGCTAGATTGGCTGCGCCCTGTCCAAAGAGCTCCCGATCAGGAGCGTAGGTGCCACCGGGAACCATACCTGCGGCCACGCGTGCGGAGAGTAGAGATTCGATGCCAGCAAGTAAAGCTACCGAAATTGCGCCGGGCAAGAGCGCTTCAATGAGCCCTAGGCTCATTGCTGGAATTTGCGGGGCAGGTAGCGAATCTGGAATTTCTCCGATGTCCGGCACGCTAATAGGGGAAGAAACGACGACGATCGTGACAATAATAATCGCTACCAGTGAGCCGGGGAACTGTGGAGAAATACGGTCGAATAGCGAAATAAGGATCGCGGTTCCAACAGCGATTGCGAGTGGGATAAGCGCATCGGGGAATGACGCCGCCCCGATCGCTTGGAAGCCAGCGACGAGAGTATTGGGGCTCGACTGCGGACCAACACCCAGCGCATTCGGGAATTGTTGGAAGAATAAAATCATTGCAATCCCAAGGGTGAAGCCTTCGATTACCGGCCAAGGGATAAGCGAAATAATTCGACCGGTTCCAAACATTGCTCCGATCATGAGTAAAACGGCCGAAATGATTGAGAGGAGTGGAATAACACCCACCCCGTACTGCGCTACGAGAGGTGCCAGAATAATGACCATGGCTCCGGTAGGCCCGGAGATTTGGAAGCGGGAACCGCCGAAAATGGCAGCGATGATTCCAGCAACGATTGCCGTAATGAGCCCGGCGGCCGCGCCCACTCCCGAGGCGACACCGAATGCTAATGCAAGCGGTAGGGCGACAACGCCGGTAGTGATACCCGCAGGGATATCACCTTTCCAATGTCTTTTTACTTCGGCTAAGTCTTCACGACTCGGCAAAAGAGACTTTAAGTGGGATGAAACGGACATGCAGAATACCTTTGCGCAGTAGAAAACGGATAGGAATAAACCACATGGGATGAAGAACGCGGAAGGCGCGTTCTCGCATGCTGGACATGTCCAATTTTATCATGCGAGCTGGGACCTTATGCCCGCTTTCGCAGGCCTCACATTCGGCTGTTTGGGGCGTTTAGGTAAAGAAAAGTGCCAGCTCGAAGGCCGGCACTTTTCAATTAATACGTGTGGGCGTTAGGCGGATTTGCGCCGTACTAGCCACGCTCCGCCGGCAATGAACGCAAGCGCGATAGCAACCAGCTGTGCAGCATCCGTACCGGTTTTCGGCATCGGCTCGCTTGGCGATGTGGGCTCGGGCGTTGCTGGAAGATCGCTTGGCGGGGTGTTAGGAGGGGTGGGCGGAGAATCAACTGGTGGGGGCTCCTCCTCGTTAACTGCCGTTAGCTCCACAGTTTGAATGACGTCGTCGATTACTTCGGGTTCAACTTGGAAGACTAACGGGTTCTCATCCAACACGTAGCCGCTGGGTGCGGTAACCTCTCGCAAGTAGTAAGTTCCCGGTGTAAGCCAATTAGATGCGGGCGTGCCGTCGTTATTCGTGGGGATGAAAGTTCCAGTGCCGTCAGTGCTAAACGTGCCGTCCGCGGCTGCTCCTGGGACATCAACTCGGTTCACGCCAACCAAAGAACACTGGCCCTGGTCACATACTTCGATTTCTTCAAGTTCGGGGGTTTCAGTACGCTTACACAGGTAGCCGCCGTCCTCATAGGCCAAATATTCGCGCATATCGGCTTGGCGGAAAAGTTCGAAGGTGGCTCCTTCGAGGAGCTCGCCGGCACTGTCAGTTTTAGTGAGCTCGAAAGTAGTTTTTAGCGGCTCATAAGTGTAGTAGAAATGCTGGATGCGTTCACCGGATTTGTTGTACGTTACAACGATGTTTTTCGCTGATATGTAATTGTATTTCCCAGCAGGCGAATTCAAATCGAATGCGCCCTTACTGTAGTAGGGCAGATCATTGTCTACATAGGTATACCCCGGTATATCAGCAATAATCGAATCTATCGTGGGCTTATAGGAAAAATTAGCAACTCCTGGGCGGACGGTTTCGTAGGAATCGAAAGTTGTGCCGTTGCGGAAGAAAGGCCGCAACCCGCTAATTGAATCAAAATCAGAGCCTAGATATGAGGTCATGAACTCGTAGGGCCAACGCGCCATGAGGTAAGAACCGCTTCCAGTGTGGAATTTAATCGGTGTGGTATACGTCAGGTCTGGATAGATTTCGTTAGCCGTAATTGAATCGGTAAGCGGCGCGAGTTGGCGATCTTCTAAACACTGTTCTATCGAGAACGTTGTACCTGCAACCTCGGACCCCCAAGTACCAAGTGTGCGGTTAGGTAGCGGATTATCGGGATCCGTAATGCTCAGGAACTCTCGATACACCGAGTCTTCCACATGGCGGAAATCGGCGCCGGCATTAAACCGTACGTCGAGTCCGTTAGCGACGGCACCGATGGATCCGCCTTGGGTGTCGCCGGTTGAGCCAGTACCCCAACTCATACCAGCCCAATCGCCGTTAATTGGCAGGTAAGCGTCGAATTGGAAGGTGTGCTCTTCACCGTCTTCAAACAGATCATCAAAAATGAAATGGACAGGTTCGTAGTAGCCCTTACCGTTACTCATTCGCACGAAATTACCGTTAGCGTCCTTAACGACCATGGCGTCTTGATCGTTAACGTCGTATGCCGGATAAGGCTGACCATCGAAAAGGAAATTCTCCACCGGTTTCCAAATGTAATTGCTGGCATTCGGATCAGAAATATCGGTGTACTGCCAGCTCACGCCCCATCGGAAATCAATAGTGGCTTCTTCGCCGGGCTGCAGATCGTTATAGAACCGGATCGTGGTGCGCACGGCATCGCATGGTTCAATAACTGCTCCAAAAGCAAAAGTGGTCAGGTGTGTCACTTCCGCATTGGGGTCTCGCAGGCACCCGTCGCCGACCGGATTGTCAGGATCGTAGTTTGGGTCCGGGGTGCCATGAACCCACTGATATGTGAGCTCGTATTTAGGAAAAGGACGGTTCGCTGCACTCGCGGGCAACACCGCAGTAAAAACTGCGCTCAAACCCAAAGCAAGTGCACTGACTAATGTAACTAGCCGTTTCTTCATCCTGTTGCCACCGTTCGTAATGGGGTAGAGCCTTCCGTATCTGCAACTATAATATGCGGGATAGCGGTATGGGGTAAATGGGGGGTATTACACGTCTTGGACGGCTGATAATCCGGCAGGCGGTGGGGTGTGGATAATGGTTTCGATCATGCGTTGGACTTCTAATGGCATGTGGCGAGATTGGTTCCACGACACCCCGACTTCGCGCTGGAGATTTCCGTGTTCAATTGGAAAGGCACGTAGGTTTTCGTGGCGGCAGCTTTCGTAGGCCAGATAGTTGATAACCGGTACTAGAAGTCCAGACCGTGCCATATTGATGAGTGTTTGTGGCTGTTCGGTACGGAATTTTACTGGTGCAATATCGGCATGCCAGGCATCAAGGACTGCAGCCCATTCCGGATCTCGTTTTCGACCAGGAGCGCCGGTTACTGCAAGGTTAAGGCCAAGGAGATCTTCGGGGGTGACACGCGGCTTAGTAGGAAGATCAGGGGAATCTTCTGGGAACACTGCGACGTAGGGCTCAAACCAGAGGGTGTGCAATGGCTTGGCCATACTTGTGTCATCTATTGCGCGTGAATAGATGGCTAAATCAATATCGCCGCTGAGTAGCAGGCTGGATAGCTCGCGGGAGGTGCGTTCAATAATGCTGAAGCCAATGTTAGGCTCTTTGTGATGTAGGGATATTGCTACATCGGGGATAAACTCCGCTGAGATTGATGGGATTGTCCCGACGACGACGGTACCAGTGAGTGACCCAGGCTCAGAGCTGAGTTCGCTGACAGAGGTTTTAATCAGATCAAGGATTTCAGTAGCTCGTTGGTAGAAGATTGAGCCTTTTTCTGTTAATTGGCACGGAATAGTGGAGCGGTCTATGAGGGTGTGGCCAACTGCTTTTTCTAAAGAAGCGACGTGGCTAGAGACTCGTGACTGGCTACGGTGTAATGCGTGAGCGGCAGCCGAAAAGGACGTGTAGCGCGCTACTGCGACGAAAGATTCTAACCACTCGGCACGGTCTATTTGAGCCACGAATAACTCCTTTCGGACAAACCGCGCATTATCAGGTGTTGAATGAATTCATTCAGCGAATTGTCATAATAGTTATTTGTTTTCCGAATAACTATTATCCCATAATCGAGACCTCAAATCTTAGACAAAAGTCAAATTGCCAGCCAAAAGGAGATTAGCGCGAAATACATCGTGGTATGAGCGTGACGTTCGCACTAATTTATTCAGACCCTGTGGGTCACCCAATTCTAAGTGATAGGACACAATATGACCTCTAAGAAGCGTTTGAGCTCCCTTGCGGTAATTGCTTCCGCAGCCCTTCTGCTTTCTGCCTGTGGTGGCGGAGACGCTGATGCCGGCAAGGATTCCGGCGGCGATGCTGGTTCGGGCCACGTTTGTGATGTAGCTCCGGATTACCCAAGCGGTCCGATTGAAATCATCGTTCCATTCTCCGCTGGTGGCGGTACTGACCAGGTTGCCCGTGCAATCGGTAACGAACTTGCACAGGACCTCGGTGTTCAGGTGAACGTTGTTAACCGTACCGGTGGGGGCGGCGTCGTAGGTCACCAAGCTATTGCAGATGCGAAGAATGACGGCCAGACTCTTGGCCTCGTTACCGCTGAACTTGCCATGATGCACTGGCAGGGTCTGACCGACCTGACGCCAGAGTCGGTACAGGCTGTTGCACAGGTTAACGAAGACTCGGCAGCGCTCACCGTCGCAGCTGACTCGCCGTACCAGACCGTTGAAGAGCTCGTTGCAGGCATCGAAGCTGGCGACGTAAAGACCGCTTCGGGAACGGTCCAGGGTGGCATTGGCCACTTGGCTGCACTTGGCTTCCTTGAAGCAGCAGGTCTTGATCAGGACGCCGTTACTTGGGTTCCGTCCGACGGCGCAGCACCTGCAGTTCAGGAGCTCGTTGCTGGTGGTGTTGACTTCATCGTTACTTCCTCCATTGGTGAGGTACGTACCATGCTTGATACCGGCGAAGTGCGCGTTCTAGCCATTATGGGCACTGAAACAGACCCGAACTACTCTGATGTTCCGTTGCTGTCGGATGCTGGCTACGACTATGTCGGCGGCACCTGGCGTGGAATCGCTGTCCCGCTAGGTACTGATGAGAAGATCGTTGAAGAGCTCGAGTGCTACCTTGCAGAAATCGTTGAGCGTGACGCTTTCATCGAAGTCATGGATGCCTCCGCATTCCGTATTGCCTACCGCAATGCAACCGACTTCACCGCGTTCATGAAGGAATCTGATGCTTCCTTCGGTCCGCTGATGGAGAGCGCCGGACTCGCTGGCTAATAAAAATGCTAACTGTGGCGGCTTCGGCCGCCACAGTCATGTCTGAAGAAAGTAACTTGTATGGAAACAAAAAACGTCTCAAAGGAGACCACGCAACGGCGACGTATCGCCATTCCTGACGTGGTGATTTCCTTGATCGCGATCGTTTCTGGTATTGCGATCATTACTTATGGGTTTGGACTTAAACGTCTAGCCACCGGCCAGCTAGGCCCGGGTCTATTCCCGGTTGTTGGTGGTATTCTCTTTGCCCTGTTTGGCCTCGTACTGCTCATTCAAGCAATCCGTGGTAAAACCGTAGAAGATACCGAGCTGGAAGATATTTTGGAAGCTCACGCTGTACAGAGCGAGGAAGATGAAGAAGCTGCTGGTGACGGCGGTACCTATGAGTTCAGCCATGAATCTGGTATGCGTTTGCTTGTTAATGCGCTAGTCGTTATCGGTGGCATTATTGGCTATATCCTGCTGGTCGAGCCATTAGGCTTTATTATTACCATGTTCCTCGTATTAGCTGCGATTATGATAGCGCTGAACGAGAAGATCATCCGGGCAACAATTATGTCTGCAATTGTCACTACGGTTTTGTATGTTGCTTTTGAAGTGGTGTTACTCGTCCAGCTTCCGAACGGAATTCTGGGGTTCTAAAATGATTGATAATTTATCTGGTGCAGTAGGTCTGATCTTTGCTGATCCGACTACTATTCTTATTGTTCTGGCCGCTGGGATCTTCGGCCTCGTAATTGGTGCTATCCCAGGCCTCACGGCAACGCTTGGTGCGGCACTACTCATCCCGTTCACCTTCTTCATGGATCCGGTACCGGCAATTGCCTCGATTATTACCATGTCGGCAATGGCGATTTTCGCTGGTGACGTTCCGGGTGCATTACTACGTATGCCTGGTACGCCGTCGTCGGCAGCTTATGTAGAAGACGCTTTTTCCCTGACCAAGAATGGTCGCGGCGCCGTAAGTTTGGGCGTGTCTCTTGTTGCATCGGTTATTGGTGGACTTATCGGTTCTGTTGTATTGATCTTCCTTGCACAGCTATTGGGTCGCTTCGCGATGAACTTCACCTCCTTCGAATACTTCTGGGTGGCAGTTCTCGGTCTAACCGCAGCGGTTATTATTTCGCAAGGTTCGCAGGTTAAGGGTGCGTTGGCCCTCGTATTTGGTCTGTTGATCTCAACCGTTGGGCTTGACGTTACGCTGGGTCAGCCGCGTTTTACCTTTGGTATGGCAGAGCTCTACCGTGGAATTGACTTTATTCCGGCCATGATTGGCCTGTTCGGCCTGTCCGAAGTACTGCGTAACGTGACCTCGCATTCTTCGCATGTGCGTAAGATGCCGGAAGTGAAAACTAAAGGTATGGTTCGCGACTCTTTGAAGGAGATTCGCAAGAACAAGACTGCGGTTGCTAAGGGAACCACTACCGGTTCGATCGTTGGAGTACTACCAGGCGCAGGTGCAGATATTGCGGCTTGGATCGCTTACGGTGTTACGAAGGCAACTTCGCGTGATGCGCGCAAATTTGGCCGCGGATCCACCGAAGCTATTGCTGGTGCTTCCTCAGCGAATAACGCGGCGCTGTCCTCGGCATATATTCCGACGCTCGCTTTTGGTATTCCGGGAGACACGATTACCGCAATTCTGATCGGTGTTCTCATCGTTAAGGGAGTGGAACCGGGTCCAACGCTGTTTACACAGAACACGGAGACGCTGTACGCCCTGTACATTATGTTCTTCATAGCTAATCTGTTGCTCTTCCCGCTGGGCTTCGCTCTCATTAAGGGTGCGTCCTCGATTCTGAAGATTCCACGGTCTATTCTGATGGCAATCATCGTGGCAGTATCCGTTATGGGTGCCTATGCGATTAACAACGGCTACCTCGAGATCATTATCGTACTGATCTTCGGTATTCTGGGCGTGCTCTTTGAACGTTATGGAATACCGTTGGCGCCAGTGGTTCTGGGAATCGTGCTTGGACCGGTTGTGGAACGTAACTTCCTGTCCTCGGTGATCAAGACGGATTGGGACTTCACTCAGTTCTTTACCCGTCCGATTTCTGCGGTACTCATCGTGTTGATGATTCTCATGCTCTTCTCGCCGAAGTTTATGGATTACTTCAACCGTCGCACAGAAAAGGCAGCCGCGGCTAAGATTGCCGCCGAAAATGCGGAAAAAGAAACAGCCGACGAAGTAGCTGCGAAGGCTGACGTAACCGACGCTGACGTTGCCACGGTAGCTACTAGCGATAATGATCAGGGCAAGTCAGATAGTTAAACTTTCTACCTGACAAATACCTGAACGTATCAAGCTAAAGCGGCCCGTGTAAATGCGGGCCGCTTTAGTACAAAACATGGGCTGACGGGCAAAACACTCTAATAGAAAACGGCTTGTCCGGCGTCGTACCAATCTACGAGGAAAACAATGATTATTGCAATTATCCGTTTGCATTCTCAGCCGGTCCCCACAGAACTTGTGCGCGCGATTGCAGCAGGCGGTATTGGCATGGTTGAAGTGACACTCACGACGCCGAGGGCCTTAGAAACCATTGCGCAGTTTGCGGACGACCCTGAGATAACAATCGGGGCGGGAACAGTACGCGACGGTGCAGGGGCGCGTGCGGCCGCGGCGGCAGGAGCTAAGTTTTTCGTTACCCCAACTATTGACGCTGACGTGCTCGACATTGCGCTAGATGCCGGAATCGATGTGTATTGCGGGGCCATGACTCCGACCGAAATAGAAACTGCCTACCGGCATCCGGCAGTACAGGGGGTCAAAGTGTTCCCGGTTGGCGCACTTGGCGGTCCTCAATATATTAAAGCCATCCGAGAACCGCTTAATGATATTCCGCTAATACCTACCGGGGGAGTCGATGCGGTTAATGCAGTGGCCTACCGGAGGCTGGGCTGTGCTGGGATCGGCGTCGGCGGCTCGTTGGTTTCAGATAATTTGGTGAACAGTTGTGGTTGGGCGGAGATTACTGCGCGTGCCACAGATATAGTTACTTCTTGGGAGAGAGAAAAATAGTCATGATAAAGGAGCTTTCATGATTGATGTTGCAACATTCGGCGAAACGATGGGGACGATTAGGTTCACAGATATTCCGGCTCTTGGCGGTACCCCGCGTGCCTCATTCGCCGGAGCAGAATCAAACGTAGCAATTGGCCTAGTCCGGTTAGGGCATAAGGCTGCTTGGGTCGGAACTGTCGGACATGACACCTTCGGAAGCCTCATCCAGCGGGGTCTTCGTGCCGAGCAGGTCGATGTTACCGGAGCGCGAATGACGGATGAACACTCGACGGGTCTTTTGGTGTCGCGCGATGCTGGTCTTGGATCTTTTGCGGTCGATTATCACCGCTCTAATTCAGCGGCACGGCAGATCACAAAAGAACAGATTGAACATATTTTTGCGCTTAACCCTACTTATGTTCATCTGACCGGTATTACCCCGGCCTTGGGATCGAAGGCGTACGAAGCCACTATGTACTTGGCCCGGGAGGCACGGCAACGCGGTATTGCGCTTACCTTTGACGTGAATTATCGTTCGCGGCTTTGGAGCCCTGAAGAAGCTGCGCCAGTGTTGACTGAGATTGCACGCAACGCCACTATCGTTTTTGGCGGTCCGGAAGAAATTCAGATGCTGACTGGTTGCGAAGATATTGACGAGGGCGTTGCACAACTACTTGACTATGGTGTCGAAGAAGTCGTGTACAAGAGTGCGGGCGCCGCAACATCAGTAACTCGAGATACAACGGTAAGTGAGCCGGGAATGAAAGTGCCCGTTCGTGACACTATCGGCGCTGGGGACGCTTTTGTTGCAGGTTTCCTTTCAGGCAAGCTTGATGGCAAGACCTCCAGCGAATGCTTAAAGCGTGGGCATATATGTGGTGCCTTTGCGGTAGGCAATATCGGTGACTGGGAGGGTGCTCCGTCTCGTGAGTCGCTGATTGCCCTCGAATTGGGAGCGGGAGAAGTGTTGCGCTAAGACATTGTCTAAGCGCGACCCAAATGGCGGCGCGACCTAAATGGCGGGTTTTCAAGAGTAGGTTCTTGAAAACCCGCCATTTTTGAAGCCGAAGCCAGCTAACGGTTTGACTAGGCGGCATCCTTAGCTGCGAGGGCGTCTGTGTAATACGTACCGAGCAGTTCAATAGTGTCTTCGTAAACGTCTTCGTAGATATCGTAGGCATCGCAGGTGCCCTCACCGATTCCGGGGAAGTTCCAGGATAGCGGCTGGGTGCCTTCGCCGTCATTGGGGCACTGGGCTACTTCTTCCTGAAGTTCAACAATTTCTTCACACAGATCATCTAACTCATCGAGCTGATCTGCGGTTAGTACGATTCCGAGCTCTTCATACACTGCGTCGCCGCCCTGCAATGCTCGCATGGTGAAGTCTAGGGTGGAAGCTTCGGTAATGACCACTGTCCACTCGTAGTAGTGCTCGGGCGGAAGCGAACCCGCATTCCATTCAATAGTGCCCGTGCAGTGGAACACTGGGTTGGGTACGGGAGCAGGTTCTTGGGTATCAGACACCGTTGGCTCATCTGATGTGGCGGGTTGGTCGGTTGCGCTAGGTTCGCCGTCGTCCGGACGGCCGTCCGCGCAACCGCTAAGAGCTAGTAGAAAAATCCCGAAAGTAACAAATATTTTTCGCATACGTTTATGCTAGCGCTTTAATAAGCTCCGAAAACGGTATTAGTGCCCACCATCTGGTCGCTGACCGCCTTGGTTTGCTCGAAGTTGCTTTAAATTGGTAAGAATAAGCGTGACATTAATGTCGTATTTAGGAGTTCCACGTGCCTCGCGTTAAGTTTTATGGCGAACAGCAATACCCGCTTGAAATGCATAAAGTCCGCATTATCCAGAAGCTGAATCTGCTTCCTATTGAGGAGCGCCTTGAGGCGATCCAGAACGCAGGCTATAACACCTTCCTGCTGGAAAATAAGGATGTATTCCTCGATATGCTCACCGACTCGGGTGTGAACGCGATGAGCCAAGAGCAGCAGGCTGCGATGATGCAGGCCGACGACGCATACGCCGGCTCAGCCACCTATACGCGCTTGTATAACAAGGTGCGCGAATTGTTTGGCATGGACTACTTCCTGCCGGCGCACCAAGGGCGCGCGTGTGAAAACATTATCGTTCGTTCGTTGCTGAAGCCGGGCCAAGTAACGATTATGAACTACCATTTCACGACGACGAAGGCGCATATTACCTCCAACGGCGGCTCGGTTATTGAGCTTCTTCGTCCAGAAGGCCTTGATGTGGTGAGCGATAACCCGTTCAAGGGCGATATGGACATTGTCGCTCTGCGTGCCAAGATCGAAGAAGTTGGTGCCGACAAGGTTGCTTTCGTTCGTATTGAAGCCGGTACGAACCTGATCGGTGGTCAGCCAGTTTCCCTGCAGAACTACCGGGATGTTTCGGCAGTTTGCCGCGAGTACGGCGTTACCTTCGTGCTCGATGCTTCGCTACTGCAGGACAACCTGTACTTCATTAAGGAACGCGAAGAAGAATTCAAGGACTGGGAGATCCGCGATATTGCTCGTGAAATCGCAGATCTGACTGATGTTTTCTACTTCTCGGCGCGTAAGCTGGGCTTCGGCCGCGGCGGAGGTATCTGCATCCGTGACGAAGAGGTCTACAACAAGATGCGCGGATTCGTGCCAATGTTCGAAGGCTTCTTGACCTACGGCGGTATGTCGGTTCGGGAAATGGAAGCAATCGTCGTCGGTCTTGAAGAAACCATGGATTACGACATGATTTCCCATGGTCCGCAGTTCATTGAGTACGCTGTTGAAGAGCTCGACAAGCGTGGCGTGCCGGTGGTTAAGCCAGCTGGTGGTTTGGGTGCACACCTGAATGCTATGGATTTTGTTGATCATATCCCGCAGCAGCAGTACCCGGCGGGCGCGTTGAACGCTGCCCTGTATTTGACCTCGGGTGTTCGCGGTATGGAACGCGGCACGATGTCTGAAGAGCGCGATGCCAACGGTGTTGAGCCGCTAGCTAATATGGAGCTGGTGCGTCTGGCTCTTCCGCGTCGCGTATTCACGTTGTCACAGGTCAACTACATGATTGATCGCGTGACGTGGCTGTACGAGAACCGCAAGATGATTGGCGGCCTAGAGTGGGAAGAAGAGCCGGAGATTCTGCGCTTCTTCTACGGCCGGATGCGCCCACTTACTGACTGGCCACAGCAACTGTTGGCAAAGTTCCGCGAAGACTTTGGTGAATCGCTCTAAGTACACGTACTGATCGTTAAGTCAACGACTCAACACACAACGAAATGTAACAGTGGCCCGGAAATTCCGGGCCACTGTTGTGTTTGAGTGTGAGCCATGAAGAACTGCACGTCCCATCGTGCGTATTTCGCGCGAGGGGCCAGCGTATAGCTGGGCATTTAGTCTGGTGCCTTGGTGATTGGGAAGTGCTGTCCACGTCGATTCGACATTTGTTTTAGTGATCAGTGTTACTTTCTGAGTAAGTAATCAGTTATTGTTTCAACGGATTGGAGGAACCAAAATGAGTGCGAACTGGGATTATGCGATGCTGACCTTGGACGCGAGTCAATACGGTGGGCCGGAACAATTTCGGAAAGCCTTGGATCGTGCCGGGCAACGGAAAGGTGCAATTAAAACAATAGTCGCCGTTGCGCTCGTCGCAGTTGTTTATTCCGCCTATCGCTCGCGATTTGTACAAACACAGATAGCCAAGGCACGTTATTGGTTAAGCAGTCGTTTCCAGAAACCGGAATGGCTTTCGAAACAACAAGTGCATTTGCTAGATTCTGCGGGCAACGAAAAGGAGGAGACGGACGATGAGTGAGCGCTTTCCTAATGTTGATTGGTGGTGCGATAACTGCAATGCATTCCTAAATGGGCAAAGTGGTTTTGATGATAATAACACCGAATGGGAATGCGCTGAATGCGGCTATTCAAACAGTATTTCGGAAGACAATATTGTTGACGAATATGGTAACCATGTTTCCTATGCAGAAGATGATGAGGATCTTGATCAGTCATTGTGGGGATCTGATGAGTCCCTTAGTCTCTCGGATGCGGTCGATATTTGGCTTTCTAAAGGGATGGACGAAGACTACACGTTTGGATACTTAGAAAGCGAACTTCTTTCCGCAGCGGGAATCGGATAATGACCAACTGGGGTTCTCCGTGTTTTGTTGACACTTAGTTTGATGGGATTGGCTCGTGTGGGTTGGTCTTGCCTGGGGGAGAATGGTGTCATGGGTACTCGTAGACGTTTTACTGTTGAGTTTCGTCGGGATGCGGCTGGTCAGGTGATTGATACTGGGCGGCCGATTAGTCATGTGGCTCAAGAGCTGGGCTTAGTGGAGCAGACTCTTGGGGTGTGGGTTAAAAAGGAGCGGCAGCGTAG
>JAAYWS010000051.1 GCA_012516575.1 Actinomycetaceae bacterium | reverse complement strand
ATAGTTCGATATTCCCTAATTTCAAATCGGTTTGCACGGTTATTGAGCATTCTGGGAGGGTATTTTGCCTCGAAATTACGGTAGAGGCAGGCGTGCCGCTGTTTTAGATGCATTTTTAGAGGTACTTTCGGGCGGTACGCATGGTTTGCGCGGTGTAACCCGATCCAAATAAGGCAACATGGACCAGCAGGATATGTAGCTGGTGCAAGCCGATGCGTTCTTCCCAGCCGTCTGCCAGCGACGAAGTTTCGTTGTATCCGGCGTAGATGTCTTCCACATATTCTTGGTGGAAAACCGTTAATTGGGCGAGGTCAGATTCGGCGTGACCGCCGTGGCATGCAGGGTCAATTAATGTGCCAATAGGATTCTGGTCTGGCTTGGGCGGAAACGGTGACGTGTGGTGAATTGCGTCAGCATGAGCGCGGGTGCGCGCCCACAGCACATTGCCACTCCACAGGTCGCCGTGAAGTAATGCAGCATCCGTGGTTACCAGTTCAGGCTGTGGAGAATCGAATACTCCATCATGGAGTCGTTGCGCCAATTTGTCCAAAACCTGCATATCTGAGGCGTTAAGTGCCCCGCGCTCGAAGCCGGTGCGCGCGTAGGGCATGAGTCGATCGTCAGCATAGAATTCACCAAAACTTCGCGGTTCTGAACCTGGAGAAACCAGCGGTAAATCTGCGGCGCCCATGAAACCGGTCCAATGCCATTGTTCGCCAAATCCGGCAGGCGCCTGCCCAAACACTCGCGTTGGTGCCTGCCCAAAGACTCGTTCCGGCGCCTGCCCAAACACTCGCGTTGGTGCCTGCCCAAAGACTCGTTCCGGTGCCTGCTCGGACACCTGATGGAGCGTAGGAGTTTCGGAGGCGTCGATAAGCGCGTTATCCACAAAAGCATGCGTTCGCGCCAGCTTTCGCCCAAATTCTCGCGCCGCTGCACGGGTTACACGGCCGCTATCAATTAACTCGGTTTCAATAAATCCCGGGCCTTGCCCGACAACCCGTGTACAGGGCACGCCGCCAGCGGCCGCGGCCCGACCAAGCTCCGCCAATCCAGCAACTTCAAAAGCCAAAGCCCGCGCCGATCCTCTTTTACGGAATCGGCGCGGCGGCATAGGAATATTTCCAGTCACGGTGATGCTTTGCCTCAAAACTAGTGGAAATCCCCAAAACTAGTGGAAATCTTCAAAACTATTACGAACCCCAAGAACTATTTCAAATTTCCGGGAACGAGCACGAGGTCAATCACCCAGTTCACAATTCCCACCACAACCGCCGCCCCGGCTGCCCACCAGTAGCTTTCAACCGCGATCCCGCCTCCGACAGCTTCGGACACCGCTGCGGTCAGCATGATCATCAGAGCGTTCACCACGATGAAAAACAGCCCTAAAGTCAGCACATAGAAGGGGAGCGACAAAAGCTTGACGATCGGGCGTACCACCGTATTGACCGCCGCCAAAATAGCGCCGGCAATCAGCAAGTAAATCGCCGAAGCCGCAGTGTCACCCAAGGAGTTGATAGTCGTAGACGTCCCCGTCAGGATCGTTACGCCAGACAGCAAAGCGGTTGCTACCCACAGGGCGACCGCATTCGACACAATACGCACTAAGAACTTCATGCTTCCAGCCTAGTTCACCTACCAGCTATTACGTGGGACCCTCGGCTAAGAATTACCGAGATTATCCGAGACGAGGGCTAAGAATTACCGCAAGTGCCCAAAATCCCCAACCACGAATCTCCCAGATTCCATGGGATACCCAACCAAAGACTTTTCACCCGCCCTAAAAACACGGTAAAACTAAAGGTATGACTGATTCTTTCTTCCGCCCCGAAATCGACACCCTGCCCGCCTACGTCCCAGGTAAAAAGGCAACAGATCCTTCCGTGATCAAGGCCGCCTCGAATGAGATGCCCTTCCCGACGCTGCCCGGCGTGCAAGCGGCGCTTGCCACCCAACTCGCGCAAATCAACCGCTACCCGGATATGTCGGGCGCGGATATGATCGCGCAAATCGCGGCGTATCACGAGATTTCGGTCGACGAAGTAGCAATCAGCAACGGCTCAACCGACCTTGTTGAGCTTTTCCTATCCGCCGTCTGCACCCCGGATTCCGAGGTCGTTTACCCGTGGCGATCCTTCGAGGCTTACCCGATCGCCGTGCAAGTCGCAGGCGCTCGCTCGGTTCAGGTGCCGCTACGCGCCGACGGCAACAACGATTTGCGCAACATGCTCAAGGCGATCACCCCTGCCACCCGCGCAATCATGATTTGCACGCCGAACAACCCCACGGGCTCGGCGCTCACCCACACCGAGCTCCGCGCCTTCCTCCACGAGGTCCCGCAACGCATCCCGGTTCTTTTGGATGAGGCGTACGTCGACTTCGTGGATATGGACGACGCCGTTGACGGCATTGCCCTTGCACGTGAGTTTGCGAATGTGATTTCTTTGCGCACCTTTTCTAAAGCCTACGGTTTGGCCGGGATTCGCGCGGGGTACGCGGTCGGCAACCCGACAATTATTAAGGGCCTGCGCGCGATTGCCACACCTTTTGGCGTCAATATGCTCGCCCAAACCGCCGCTCGCTCGGCGCTTCAGGAGCGCCCGGAAGTGGATCGGCGCGTGGGAATTATTAAAGATGAGCGTACAAAGTTGACGACGGCGTTGCGGGCTTTGGGCTGGACCGGTCCGGATTCGCAGTCGAACTTTATTTGGGTGCCAACGGGGGATGTGACGAACGAGCTAGCCGCACTGTGCGAGGCTGAAGGTTTGACGGTTCGAGCTTTTTCCGGGGAGGGCACGCGCATGACGGTGGCAGAGCCGGAAGCAAATCTGCGCTTTGTGCGTGCCTTCGGAAAATTCCGCACTGCACAGCACGAAAAAGAGTAGCTAGACCGGCGTCATCAATAACACGAAAAAGAGTAGCTAAACCAGCGTTATAAACAGCAGAATCGAGAAGGCTACTTCGCCAAGTCCGATAGTTTTCGCGGACAACCATGACCGGTGAGCGCCCCAGAGTGGCACCGCAAATGCCACGCCCAACAGTACGGGCACAGTGATCATTGCCCAAGCGCCGTGATAGTTCGGCACCCAGCCAGTAATTCGTGCCATTAATACACCGAGCCCCTAGAAAATACGCGAATTCTGCCGTGACAGCTCAAAGCCGCCGCCGAATATTTCATTCCAGCAAGTGAAGCTACTTTGGTCGAGCGAACACGCAAATCCACTATCGGCCAGCTCGGTGCCATGGTGATACACCGTGCCACCAGTCACCGGCGCTGTCGTGCACCCGGAGGTCACGTTCCCGTACTCATCAACGACGAAGGTCATCGGCTTTCCGGAACATTGCGAATCCACATCCCAGTTGTATGCCGCAATGGTGCACGTGGCTCTATCATTGCCGAACATACAGCGGATGTTCTCCACCGGAGTGGTGAAAGCATCTGCGGGAACAACCGCCGATGACGAAGCGGGTTTCGCAGGTACCACCCATGTTGCTCCGGCGATGACCGGGTACAGCTCGTAGCGTGCATCGCTTCCACTAACTAATTCTTGGTGGAGGGCGGAAACATAGGATTTATCCGTCGCGGTGGAACAGGCGGCGTCCAAATCACTGAGCGCATCGAAAATCTGGTTTTGGACGTCGATGTTCCACGCATTTCCAGCCAGCGCCGCATCAACCACCGCATTAATAATGGCCGCATCGCCCACCGGATCGTTGCACGAGGTGTGTTCCCACAGGGTGCTCGCAGTATTGAGGGCGGCGGCTAATTCTTCTTCCGCGGTCGACGGCGTTTGCGCAGGCTCAGAATCGGTCGGTTGCGTTGGCTCTGTGGTTTCTGTTTCGGACGACGCCGTTTGTTTCGGCTCAGCTAAATGCGCTCCCGTCCCGATAAGCAGGGTAAACAGTGCGATAATGCCGATGATCAAGGCAAAAACAGCTGCGGCGACCATGAAAATGAACTGTTTACTCGGGCCGCGCTGTGCCTCCGGTTCGGGTTCTTCGTCAAAACCCCAGTCTGCGATTCCCATAGTCGTCTCCTTTTCACCCCGGAGTGGGGTGGCTGTCTCCGGTTGGTAGGCACCGGTTCACACGAGCCACTTTACCGTTTGGGGTCTTATTCCCCCTAATAAGTTTTTAAGGATCGTCGAAAACTGCATAAGCTTAGGTGCAGATAGTGGAAAGGATGAGAGATGAAGCAACTGGCATCCGGAAAAATTTCAGCCGAAGATATGGCACGTGCGAACGATTTACTTTCCCGGGTACACGCTATTTTTAACGGGCGGGTAGTCGGTCAAAAAGCACTGTCAACCGCGTTAATCACCTCGTTGATTGCTCGCGGGCATGTTTTGCTGGAGTCTGTTCCAGGTCTGGCAAAGACGACGGCGGCAGTTACTCTCGCGGGTGCCACCTCTGGTACTTTCGCCCGGATTCAGTGCACGCCGGATCTGATGCCCAACGATATTGTGGGTACGCAGATTTATTCGTATGAAACTGGCCAGTTTTCTACCCAGCTTGGCCCGGTGCACGCGAATATGGTGTTGATGGACGAGATCAACCGGTCGTCAGCAAAAACCCAGTCGGCAATGCTCGAATCGATGCAGGAGCGGCAAACCTCCATTGGCGGTACGATCTACAAGCTGCCCGATCCGTTCATGGTGATGGCCACCCAGAACCCGATCGAAGAAGAAGGCACCTACGTGCTACCGGAAGCACAAATGGACCGTTTCCTTATGAAAGAGGTTCTGACCTACCCCACGCCGGAAGAAGAAATTTCCATCCTGACTAAAACTGCAGAAGACAGTTTCGGTAGTCCCGACGGCGTCGAACCGATTAGCACTGCGGACGTGGTCTTCTTGCAGGAAACTTCGCGTAAAGTGTACGTCGACGACGCTATTAAGGCCTATATTGTGGCGCTGATTAATACCACGCGTGGGGGCGGGCCGCGTCCACTGAAAGATTTTTCCAAGCACGTTCGAGTGGGTTCTTCGCCGCGTGGCGGGCTGGCATTTTTGCAGATCGGTCAGGCGCTCGCGCTCCAAGAAGGCCGCACGTATGTGATCCCGGACGATATTCGTAAGCTTCGCTACCCGATTTTGCGTCATCGTCTGGTGCGTACCTACGATGCGTTGGCAAACGATATTGCGCCGGAAACCTTGATCGACGCGGTTTTCAACGCGGTGCCGACGCCGTAGCGGCAGGCCAAACCGAGCACGATCCACTCAACCGAGCATGATCCACCTAACCGAGCACGATTGTTAGATACAGCTGAGATAACCATGTATTCACAGATGTCAGACTACGAAGCCAGCGTCCGACCGCCGCTGGCCGGTACGCGGATGGCATTAAGCCGGGCGAAACTGTCGCTTCCCACGATCCGGCGTGCGGCGGGCATGTTCGAAGGCAATCATTCGTCGATTTTTACCGGACATGGCCACGATTTCGAGGATCTGATCGAATACAAATATGGTGACGACGTCGCCGATATTGACTGGAAATCTTCAGCTCGCGCCGGGCACCCGATTATTCGCCGTTTCGAGCGTGAATCAGACGTGTTCACCCAGCTGGTTGTTGATACGGGCATTGAAATGCGGGCCGCTGCACCCTCGGGGGAAAGCAAACTTGACCTGGCCTTGCAAGCTGCAGATTTGCTTGGCTTCCTCGCAACCAACCGCGGAGACCGGCTCGGCCTCGTTTTCGGTGAGGGCGGAGAAGTTAAACGCTATCCCGCCCGGCACGGTAACTCTCACCTAGAATTCACCCTTGACGCGCTCGCCCGTCGGATGCGCTTTTCCCAAGGATCAACCGACGTCAGCGCCTTACTGAAACACATTTTAGGTTTGCCGCAGCCACGCTCGCTCCTCCTTATTATCGCGGACGAGCATTGGCCAACAATTGCCGATGAGGAAGTCGTCCGCCGGATCCGCACCCGCCACGAAGCAATTCTTATGCAGATCGCCGATATGCCGCTCACCGCTGACAACATCGACACCATGGCCGATATTGAAAACCGGATGTTGATTCCACAGTTCGTTAGGGACGACGCCGTTTTACGGGAAATGGTTACCCAGAAACGGGAGCAACGCCGGGCGGAAACAGCAGCTATTTTGCGCAGCACCGGCCTTGCTAGTGGCCGGGTAGAGTCCTCGGCTGATATTGTGCCGGTCCTTTTTGACCTGTTACGGGGGCAAAGTGCAAAGCGTCGATAAACTACTTGACCCGCTGGGCGCACAAACCTGGCTGTATATTGTGGCCGGGATATTGGTGGTTACACTGATCGCTTGGCTGATTATCCGAATCTGGGATTATCAGCGTCCGCGCCAAAGCGCCGCGCCCGCCCCAATTTTCCTGCCGGCTTCTACCCTCAGCGACCGGGAACGGTGGATTCGTCAATTGGCTAGCGCCGTCGAACGTGCCGGTGGCAGTGAGCGCACGGCGCACCTGCTCCTCGCGGCCGAATTGCGCCGGATTATTTCGGAGCGGATCGGTCAAGATGCGACTTCATGGTCGGCTGACCAACTGCGTGCTATTTCCCCGAGTATTGTTCCGGCAGCTAATCTCATTACCTCGTGGGAGCACCCCACTTTCAGTTTCGACGGTAGCGGAGACGTAGCCGCAGCCACCCAGCATGCGATATCGGTGGTGAGCCGATGGTCCTAATCCCGGTTACCCTACTGCTACTGGCGCTATTGCTCGTTGTCGCGATTATTTCGTGGCGTCGCGCGCCGGGTATCGCCCAAACCACGGGTGATGCCACGTTTATTGCCCATAGCGCCCACGCCCGGCAACTTCCGCGTTTCCAGCAACGCGTGCGCACGTTACGTATGCTGCTGTCCGGCGTCGTCGTCCTTGTTACAGTAGCTGGTCTGGTTGGAGCGTATCTGGCCGGCCGTCCGGCGAAAATTGCCAGCGGTGATTCCGAGCTCGCCTCGCGCGATATTGTGCTCTGTTTGGACGTGTCTGGTTCGGTGATTGAGTTCGACGGCGAAGTCATCGAGTCTTTTATTGGCTTGCTTGACGATTTTAATGGGGAGCGTATTTCCCTCGTTATTTTCGACGCCGCGGCGCGCACGGTTTTCCCGCTCACCGACGACTACGATATGGTCCGCGAACAGCTTGAATACGCTCGCGAAGCCTTGGCTGTGGAATACGTTTTCGGCATTGCCAACCCGGTTAATTTCGATGAGCTATACCGGTTCACTGCTGGGACGACCCTTGACTACGTGTATGGGTCTTCGCTGGTCGGCGACGGTTTAGCCTCGTGTGCGCAGGCTTTCGATTTGCAGGATCAGGAGCGTTCCCGGTTCATTATTTTGGCTACCGATAACGATGTGGCAGGCGATTCGATTTTCACTTTCCCGGAAGCCGCGAAACTCGCCGGGGATCGCGATATTACGGTCCACGGATTGTTTATTGAATCTTATTATGCGATAGGTTCAGGTTCGCGCGACGAAATGGAAAGAGAGTTAACTGCGAACGGCGGCTATTTCTATTACGCCAACGATCCGCAAGCTGCCGCGCAAATCATCTCCGACGTGCAGTCGCAAGACGCCGTCGACCTAGATGCCTCCCCGGAAACGGTACGTATTGACGATCCGGGAATCTGGCCCATTATTTTGGGCTTGCTCGTGCTGGCCTTTATCGGGATAGCGTGGAGGTTGAAGCTATGACCTTCTTGCATATTATTCCCTGGTGGGTAAACCTGCCGTTAGCCGTGGCTGGGCTGGTCCTGTGTTTCTTGGGCTGGAAAGCAGTTCGGATGCGGCCGGGAAGTGCCCGGATGTGGGCACGACGCATGACACTGGTTGTAGTCGTTGCCCTGATGGGCTTGACTCCAGCAACTATTTCGTACTGGGAACGGGCCTCGACGAATCTTGCGATCTACTTCGTGGTGGATGCGACCGGTTCAATGGCTGCCGAAGATTACAACGGGTCAAGTCAGCGTTTGGAAGGTGTTCGCGCAGATCTGGTGCAGATCGCCGAGTCGATTCCGGGTGCGCGATATTCAATTATTGAGTTTTCCTCGACGGCCACGCTCCAGATGCCGTTAACGAATGATCTGCGGGCGGTACGATCCTGGGCCGACACTTACGACCGGGAAATCACCGATTATTCTTTCGGTTCGGATATTAACCGGCCGGTGGAGGAACTGACTGCGGTCTTGGAGCAGGCGGCGCTGTCTCGTCCGGATGATGTGCGTATTGTGTTCTATTTTGGCGATGGTGAAAGCACGAATGCGCGTAAGTCTTCCGCCGATGCCCAGCCGCAATTTAGTGGGCTTGCCCAATATATCGACGGCGGATATGTGCTCGGCTACGGCACGGCTGCGGGTGGGCAGATGTTACGCAAAGACTATTACGACGGCGTCAAACCTGGTGACTATATTATTGATCCGGGCACAGGCGCTCCGGCGGTGTCGATTATTAACGAAGACGCTTTGAAAACAGTGGCTGCCCAGCTCGAGGTGGATTATGAGCATCGCACTGCTCCGGGCGATGTCTCCCATATTGCCGCGGTTGCCCAGCCGACGGATGAAATCACCGAAGACGGCGAAAGGCCAGTGTATGCGCCGGTTATCTGGCCGTTGGCTATTATCTTAACTTTGCTGCTGGCATGGGAAATCTGGGAGCTGGTTCCGCGGGTTAAGGCGGTCAGAGCGTTGGGCGGGCGCACTGGACCGGGTGGGCATAGTGGACCAGGCGGGTACGCTGGGCCGGGCGGCAACGCGGGCGCGACTAGCGGGATGCAAACTTGGTTACCGGGAAGAAAAACAACAGATAACTCAGGGTGGTTAACATGACGAGTAAACAGCGTCGTAACCATATTTTGCTCACTTCAATAGTGGCGATGGTTTTAGGACTAGCCCTTATCGTGACCTTGCTTTTCGCGCTTCCGTCTTCACTTGGAGCGCGCGCCTATTCGCATGAAAATTACGATGCGGCCACCGCTCGCTATTCGCAGGCCACGAAAATAACCCCGGGTTTTCTTGATCCGTGGCGTGCCTTTTACAGCTTAGGTACCAGCCAGATCGCACAAGGCAATATTGATGCCGGTATTGCCAGTTTGGAACAGGCGCTGGAATTACTTCCCGAGGATGAAAAAGTTGGAAGCGCTCCGGCAGATACCGACGAGGAGGACATGATCGGCGAATGCCGAATCCGCTTTAATATGTCGGTTGGTCATGAAATAACCGGTGACGAATACTATGCGGCAGAAGATTACGTCGCTGCAGAAGCCAGTTATTTAGAAGCTGCCGATGCGATTGCGGTGTGCTCCCCACAGTCTGATCAGGCCCAACAGCAACAGGATGAAACTGAGCAAAAAGCGCAGGATGCGGCTGATAAGCAGGAATCCTCCGAGGAGGGCGACGAAGGCGATGAAGGTGACGAAGAGGAGAATGAGGGCGAGAATGGTAGTGAGGGAGAATCTGAAAACGAGGAGCCTCCTCTTTCACCCGAAGAGGAAGAGCTGCAAGAACGTAACCGGCAGGGCCAAGAAGAGTATCGTAATGAACAGGACCAAGGTTATGGCGATTGGGATGGAGAAAACTGGTGATTTTTGAAAGCGCAGGGGCTTCGATTATCGTCCCGCTCATGGGCACGACCCCACAGGTTCTTGTAGAAGAAGCGATCGAAGCAGAAAAAGCTGGTGCCGACGTCGTCGAATGGCGTGTTGATTTCTTGTTCGGTGACCATCCGAATTTTTCGTTTTCGAGCTTGGGCCGGGAAATTATTCCGCAAATCTTGAAAGCGGTTTCGCTGCCGCTGTTGTTGACGATCCGCACCTCGATTCAGGGTGGCGAAATTAAACTTAGTACGGGACGTTATCGGCTCCTGCTTGCGGAAATGCTCGACACGCTCATGCAGTTACGAGTACCGGCCGAGCGTATCGGCGTCGATATTGAGTTCTGGTACGAAGGTGCGCCCGACCTCGTCAAACGTGCTCTCGAACTCGGATATACGCCGGTGGTGTCAGATCATAACTGGTCGGAGACCCCTGATTCGGATGTCTTGGAAATGATGTTCGAAGAAATGCTGGAAATGGACGATGTCGTTGCCAAGCTGGCCGTGACTGCGATGGACGAATCTGATGTGGACCGCCTGCTCGAAGTAACCGAAAAGGTAACGAAGAAAACTGGTCGCCCGGTGATTGCGGTATCCATGGGGCCGCTCGGGACTCGTGCGCGAATCGAGGGATGGCGTTACGGGTCGGTGGCAACATTTGCTGCAGTTTCACGCCAGTCAGCTCCCGGGCAACCGTCGATTGTTGAGCTACGCAAACAACTTGCGGAAGCTGGGGTAGCTCTGGCGGCAGCGGAAGATGAAAACGATAGCGAAGATTAGAGTTTTCTCATTTTTGATTCCTAGTTACATCATTCGATAGGTATTAAATGGAAATATCGGAAAGAATGACGTTTAACGATTGCCGATAATGGTTGTTGCTGAGCGGGCAAGGGGAGAAAGTGGCGAAAAGTACCGGACTGAATAAGCGGGTGTGGGTGGTCACCGGCTCGCTCAGTGCCGCCGCTTTGCTTGTCACCGGCTCGCTAGTTGCTAATGCAAACCAGCATGCCGATCGTTCGGGTGGGGATCCTATTACGATTCCCGTTGCGGAAGTAACCGAAGAAGTAACTGAAGAACCGGAAGTAGAATCCGCTCCCGAACCGGAAGAAGTAGAGCCCAGCTACGAAACGCCGGTGTATTCTAATCCGCCGGTCTATTCCAACCCAGATTATTGGGGAGATTCGGGATACTCGGCACCCTCGTCGTGGTCTTAACCCGTATCCCACATTAGGATGGAGCGGACTGGCTGGTAATCCCAAAGCAGCTCTTCACAGATAAGCGTGTAGTTGTTTTTGGATCTTCTTGCATTTTTGAATCTTCTTCATTTTAGAACCTTCCCGCTTCGGGGAGGGTTCTGATACCGGGATTTTAGCGGTTCCATACCT
>JAAYWS010000050.1 GCA_012516575.1 Actinomycetaceae bacterium | reverse complement strand
TGGATGTGGTAAAAGTTGACACTTGTGCACGCGTACCGACGTTATGACGCCAAAACGGCGGATTTTCACGATAGAAGTCGGTGAAAATCCGCCATTTCGAGCTATTAATACAGTCCCTCTTGACGTGCTAATCGTCAACAACCTGTACTGGCTCCGGACCTACATCGTCTCCCGGACGAACTCGACGCGGCACAACCATCGTCGGGCATTTCGCGTTAGCCAGCACGTTCTGTGAAGTTGAACCAAGCAACAAACCGGTGAAACCGCCGCGACCACGCGTTCCAATAATGAGCAGGTCAATATCTTTCGAGCAGTCACTCAGGATCTGCGCTGGATTACCCTCAACCGCCTTCACGGAAATATCAATATCACGGCCTTCGCCCACTTCCGCGATCTGCTTGGTAATTTGGTCGGCCACATCGGTTAAGAAACCCTCGCGCAAGCTTTCCACTGGAATCCATGCTGCAGCCGCGGTATTAACAGTAGCTACCGCCGTCAACTTCGCACCCCAGCGGTCGGCCTCCCAGATTGCACGTTGCAAAGCCATCTTCGAATGTTCCGAACCATCCACACCGACTACGATCTTACGAATCGGCAAGACCTCGTCGATGTTCTCTGCGGTGATAACCACCGTCGGGCAACAGGCATTTGACGGCACTGCGGAGGACACCGTGCGCAGCAACCGATCGGCGAGCCGTCCGCCCTTCGTATTGCGCCCGCCCACAACTATCAACGCAACCTTCTTCGACAACTCCACCAAGATTTCGGTAGGATCCCCGGATTCAAGCGACCAGCTAACTTCTACACCTTGCCCCTCAACCGACTGCGCAAGCTCTTCGACCATTTCTTTCGCAGAACCATACAGGTGCGAACCTCCGTTAGCCGCGGATAACTCTGGTGAAGATGGCAGAAAATCAGGCGCATAACTGGGTAGCTCATAGACGACCACTAAGTGCAACCGCGCTTGGCGCGCTCTCGCCTGAGCTAGTGCCCATTTGAGCGCCGCCTTGGACATCGCGGAACCATCTACGCCAACAACAACGACATTTTCGTGAGACATGGCAACCTCCTTCAGCTACCTTAAGTATGTCACCGATCACAGCTAAGAGCCGAGTTTTCAGCTCACAAGATAGTCGACACATACACAGCTCAACCCAAAACTGCGCGCCCACAAAAGTCTCGGTGCGAACACAAACGCAGGTCCGTCGGTGCTACCCCCGCGAACACAAAACCGCGGGCCCACAAAAGCTACCCCGCGAACACAAAACCGCGCCCAGCTCATGCTAGGCGCGGTTTTGAAGTCTAAAATTTAGCCGACGATGCGGATGAAGGTCGGGCTACCGTAAAGCGGACCTTCGACAGTGCCTACACCTGGACGGCGAGCCGCAATATGCTGACCATTACCGGTGTAAATACCAACGTGTCCGGGCCACCACACCAGATCGCCTGGCTGTGCATCTGCTGCCGAAACGACGTAGCCCGAAGCGGCCTGTGCACCATCAGTACGCGGCAGGTAGATTCCGGCCTGCGCGAAAACATACTGGACGAAACCTGAGCAATCCCAACCAGCCGGAGTGTTACCACCGTATACGTAAGGGACGCCTGCGTACTGGCGGGCAATATTGACGATAGCGGAGTTCGACGGCGGGAGATCCGAAACCGGGGTCGGCGTGTAAGACGAGCTAGTTGCCTGTGGCGTCACAGTCTGCGCAACCGGAGCAGGCTCAATAACTTCGATCTCTACCGCCGGAGCTTCTACGATTTCAACGTCAACATTGTCGATTGACCAACCGGAGTTCGCCGAGCTAGTCAGCGAAACAGTTTGCGCGACGTCTTCAGCCTGCACAGTCTCAACTGCCACAGGCTCCGCTTGCAGGGAAACAGTGGCGAGCGCAGCATCAGCACCGGTAGAGCTACTTGCTTCCTGTGGCGCTGCGGTTGCAGCTGGGATACCAGCACCGGCAAGTACGCCAACGACACCAGCGACAGCTACCCCACGCATAGCGTACGGATTCTTCATGTCACGCGGGTCAATAATCGAATGACGGCCCATGTTTAGTCTCTCCAAATTTTCTTACCAAATCGTGCGCCGCAGAGAACCCTCCGCTGGCACAACAAGAACACTACCGCGTTTATAACAATTGGGCAACAATTTGGCACGCTTTTATAACGCTCACCACATTAACGCGCTGGCCATTTTTACATTTCCGCAGGTCAAAGCCGCAAAGGGGCCGTCTCGTGACTCGGACCACAGATGTTATTTTTCGTTATAAACGTCCATAAATAGCGTTATTTTTAGGTATTTTTGGCGGTTTTTTGCGCTCATATTACCGGCTTTATTACCGTTATATAACGATCCGCTACCGCACAAAGATGCTTTCGGCGTCGACCACGGGGATCGCAACCGTCCACTCTCCAACGCGCACCGCAAGCTCATCCGAGTCGAGTACTTCCAACTCCGCCCCGGGCACGATTCCAAGATCCGCTAGGTTTTCCAAGTTCTGATCATCCAACTGAAGCGGCTCAGCGAAGCGCTCCACGGTTACCGTTTTACCCCGCACATCCGAGGAGGCAAGATTGAAAAGCCCGACGTCGGGCGCTGACGCAATTCCAGTGCGCGACACACAGCACGGGATTGGATTACCGAAGGGGTCCGTCTCTGGATTTCCCAGCAGCTCGTTAATTCGCTCCGCCACCGGATCGGAAATCACATGCTCCCACCGGCACGCTTCGTTATGAACGTCTTTCCAATCAATTTTAATCACGTCGAGCAAGAGCCGTTCTGCCAACCGATGCCGACGCATAACCGCGACCGCTTTCTCATACCCTTCCGCAGTAAAAGAAATCTCCCGGTTAGCACCAACTTTTAACAAACCGTCGCGCTCCATGCGCGCCACAGTTTCCGACACCGTCGGGCCAGATTGCGAGAGCCGCTCCACGATACGCGCACGCAACGCCGGGATGCCCTCTTCAAGTAGTTCAAAAACCGTTTTGAGATACATCTCGGTAGTATCGATCAGCCCGCTCACTGCGCACTCCTTATATTTCAGACACGCTCTCATCTCAGATTATCTAAGGCCACAGCTAGAAACACCGCCGAGCACATTAACTAACGCAAATCTTGCATTATTCAAGTTTGCTGTGGGTGCCAGATATCCCCGTGGCGCCAGATATCCCAGTGACGCCAGATATCCCCGTTAGTGGACCAAACCCCACAACCACCGCAAACAGTGGAAAGATAGGACCATGAATGATGCACTTGCCAATAACGTAACAGCTACTGACCCCGCGGCTCCCGCGCTACCTGCCGACGGCCGCTTCGGCTCTGGGCCTTCGAAGGTCCGCCGGGAGCAGATCGCCGCAATCGGCGCCCCTGGCTCACCAATGGGCACTTCCCATCGGCGTCCGGGCGTGCGTGACGTCGTCGGCTCGATCCGCAAGGGTTTGATGGAGCTGTATAACGCGCCGGAAGATTACACGGTGTTATTGGGCAATGGCGGGGCCACCGCGCTGTGGGATGCGATCACCTTCTGCCTGATCGAAGACAAGGCGCAGTGTGCGGTGATGGGCGAGTTTTCTGGCAAGGCCGCGCGCGCAGTTAAGCGCGCACCGTGGCTGGCTGAGCCGGAAATTATTGAGGTCGAGCCGGGCGGGTTAGCAGTTTGTTCGACGACGCCGGGTATCGATACCTATTTATATGCACATAACGAGACGTCCACGGGCGCGATTTCTCCACTACGCCGGTATGGGGACGACGCCGCTTTGACGATTGTGGACGGCACTTCAGTAGCTGGCGGTCAGGTTATTGATGTTGCCGACGTCGATTTCTACTACTTCTCTCCACAAAAGTGTTTCGGGGCCGACGGCGGACTGTGGCTGGCATTTGCATCTCCGGCCGCACTTGAACGGATTGCGAAGCTGGTGGAGGAGCGCTGGGTTCCAGACTTCTTTAACCTACAGATCGCAGTGAATAATTCGTTGAAGAACCAGACCTATAACACCCCGGCGTTGGCGACGCTGATCATGCTCAATGAGCAGATTAAGTGGATGTTGGCTAATGGTGGTTTGGCGGGAATGGAAGCCCGCTCGCGCAAGTCTTCATCGGCCGTGTATGAGTGGGCCGAAAATCATCCGCTCGTCCAGCCACTGATTAAAGATCCGGCTGCACGTTCACATGTTGTGACAACGCTGCGGTGTGCACCAGAAGCACAGATCACCAAGGTGCTTGCGGATCTGCGCGATCTCGGCGTCGTCGACATCGAACCGTATCGTTCGCTCGGTGCCGACGGCATGCGGATTTCGACTTTCCCGTCCGTTGACCCGGACGATGTAAAGAAGTTGCTTAGCCTGCTGGATTCGGCGCTTATCTAACCTAGGACCCCAGCTCACCTGGCTCGAAATTCTAAAATATCGCCGCATCGTGCCTCTAGAAGGACGATGCGGCGATATTTTAGAATCTCGGATCACCTACCGCGGCAACCCGGAAGGGAATTCCTTAAATCACCCCAAGCAACCGGTTAATCGGCTCGATGAGGAAGTAGACCACGAACAGTACAGCTACAACCCACATCAGCGGGTGGACCTTGCGGATCCGGCCAGTCACAGTCTGCATAATGACGTAGGTAATGAAGCCCACGCCAATACCCACGGTAATCGAGTAGGCAAACGGCATAAACGCAACGGTCATGAAGGCCGGGATAGCAACCGACTGGTCCTTCCAGTCAATATCCGTGACCTGCTGCATCATGAGGAAGCCAACCGCAACGAGTGCCGGAGCAGCAGCTTCGTTCGGAACCATAGCGAACAGCGGAGCAAGGAAAGTCGCAAGCAGGAAGACTACGCCAGTGGTAACCGAAGCTAGACCGGTACGAGCACCGTCCGCCACACCGGTCGACGATTCCACGAACGAGGTATTCGACGAAATACCACCGATACCACCAGCAATTGCGCCAATGGAGTCCACGAGCAGAATCTCGCGCGTTTTCGGCGGATTACCATCCTCGTCAAGCAGATTGCCAGCCTCACCTACGGCGACCATCGTACCCATGGTGTCGAAGAAGTCCGCCAGCATCACGGTGAACGCCAGAACTACAACGGCGAGAATGCCAATCTTCTGGACCGGACCAACAATCGAGAACTCGCCAAAGGTGGAGAAATCCGGAGCCTGAACTGGCGAACCTGTCAACGCCGGAACGGTCAGTCCCCAGCCACCCGGATTATCCGGGCCACCCGGGCCGAGCTTGAAAATCGCCTCAGTAATAAAGGCCAGCACGGTACCGCCCATAATTCCGTATAGGATGGCGCCCTTTACTTCGCGAACCATCAGAATAATAGTCAGCACCAGTGCAGCAACAAACACAATCAGCGGCCAAGTTGATACCGAACCATTCACGCCAAAGGTCAGCGGAGTACCTTCACCCTTGCGCACGAGCCCGGCATTTGCCAGCCCAATAAGCGTAATAAACAGGCCGATTCCCACTGAAATCGCAGTACGCAGGTAGTGCGGCACCGCCCGGAAAATTGCTTCGCGCAAACCGGTGAGCACCAGCAGCACGATAACAATACCTTCCAGCACGATAATGCCCATACCATCGGCCCAGGTCATGCCTGGAATCTGCACAATGGTAAAAGCGACCATCGAGTTCAGGCCGAGCCCAGCAGCCATTGCGAGCGGGAAGTTTGCTGCCACGCCCATCAGGATCGTCATAATACCGGCGATCAGTGCGGTACCAGCGGCAATAGCAACAGTATTCGGTTCGGTTCCGCCGCCGAGGTATGCACCGGTCGAATCCGGACCGGACAGAATAATAGGATTCAGGACAAGAATGTAGACCATCGAGAAGAAGGTGACGATACCGCCACGAATCTCGGTACCTACCGTGGATCCACGTTCGGAAATCTTGAACATGCGATCGAGAGCGCTTTTCGAGGTTTTCTGCGTTTCAGGGGCAGTTCCCTTAGTCTTATTCACTTAATTGAGTTTTGCACAGGAATATTGCCGCGAACCTTCTGTCCACCTTTTGAGCAGAAAATTCCCACGTTTTGGGACGCAAATCCTTGTTTTTACGCCCTTTGTGGGCAAGTGCACGAATAGCTACCCGCTTCTACGGCACATCCGCTTGCACAATAGTCCCGGCACCGCGTGCGCTCACCGGCCCATCCGAGGCATCAATAATTGCCGCCTGCCCCGTATTTAAATGCACGCGCTGCCCACCCGCTTGCAGGTCCACCGCGCCGCGCACACATAAGATAATGCGCAACCCATACCCGCGAACCAGCTCAGCCTTAAACGAGTTACGCAACTCAATAACCGACAGTTCAAAATCATCAACCGGCACATAATAAGTGGACTGCACCGGTGAAATCTTCTCCGGCGCAATACGAATTGGCGGCGCCGCAACCGTTTCTACTACTTTCAACAGTTCCGGAATATCCATATGTTTTTCAGTTAGGCCCGCCCGCAACACATTATCCGACGACGCCATTATCTCAATCGTCGTCCCCGCTAAATAAGCGTGCACGGTTCCAGCCGGAATGAACAGCGCCTCCCCCGCATGCAAAGTCACCGGGTTAAGCAGTAGCGACGCCACAACCCCAGGGTCCCCCGGATAGGTTTGCGCAAGACGGCACACAATCTGGTCTGCGCGCGGCGAGGCCGATTCACTTGCCGGACGCCGCGCACAAGCTGCCACCACTTCGTCAATTTCGGACGACGACGGTCGAGTCGCCTCGGTCAGTAAAGAGGCAAAAGCAGCGCGCACTCCATCCGCATTCGCACGTGCCGAAATCAAAGCGTATAACCGGTCAGATAACGGGGTGTCTAAACCGTGAAGCACACCTAGAATTCGCCGCGGGGAACGAAAACCAACCAACGCATCAAACGTCGTCAGCGCATAGACCATTTCCGGTTTATGATTCCGGTCCGGATAGCATCGCTCCCGAGAATCCCGGGCAATCCCAGCCGCTTCTTCCCGGGCAAACCCCTGCTCAGCTTGCTCCCGCGAAGGATGTACCTGTAGCGACAGCGGGGTATCAGGAGCAATCACCTTTAACAAATAAGGCAGTTCACCGCCATGGCGTGCATACGCGTCTTCTCCCATAATCCGCACCGGATCAGCAGAAATATACTCGTCGAGCGTTTGCGCATCCGGTTCAGACCCAGCCAGAGTTTTACTTCCAGCCGTAGCTTCACGCCCAGCGACCGTTTCAGCTCCCGGCACATACACCCGGGTTCGCGGATCATCGCTAACAAAAGCCGGTGCAGTCGGATGAGCTCCCATCCACAGCTCAGCTACCGGGTCTTCCGCCGGACCATATCCGAAAAGTCGAGGGATCGCGCTACGAGATCCCCACGCATAATCTCGGACTCTTCCTTGGATTAGCTTCATTCGCCTACATTACGGTCGACAAATTCGACGTCGCCTTCGTCAAGCACCGGATCCGATTGGTCCCATAACTTTCCACGACGCGGCACATCAGTTTCCGAATGCGAGCCACATCCGTGGTTGAGCGAAACCACTCGTCCATCAAAAGCCGACCACTCATTAGCGCACACCCCAAATAACTGCCGTGCTGAACCACCCAAATGCATTAGGTAGCCACAGGTAGCACAGGTAGCCTTAGCCTCGCGCGTCGCCTGATTGCGCGGGCCGGCATCCGAACGGTACCAACGGCGATATGCTCGCGTCCGTCCCAGATCAGACAACACACGCGCCCGGCCCAAGCCGAGTTCAAACTGTGCCAGCTCATCGGCGTCGACCCCGGTTGCTTCAAATCCCTCATCCAACAACGGATCCGTATTGGTCTGCAGGTTGTCGTCGTCCGGATTATAAGGAAGCCGGTCTGTGGGAGTTACGTCCGAGGGTTGCAAACGATCCGCCCACGGCACCCATTCAGGCGCCAACAACGCCTCCGGGCCAGGACGCATCGACACTTCGGCAACCGTCACCTTGCGCGCCCGCGCGGCCCGTACCAGTGTCACCGTCCAAAACCAGCCCCGATAGCCCGGAAGCAGACACTCGAAAGCATGCGAGACTACCCGTTCAGCTTCCTGCACCATACCGGCATGCTCGCCAATATGATGAGGACGCGTCACATCGTCAAGCGCCGCCCGTGCAACCTCAACCGCTTCGCCGAGCGTCTTGTCTTTAACAGCTTTATGTTTCGGATCAATCCGCTTAGACATCAAAATCCTCTGCTAGGGCGCGTAGCGCCTGCGCAATCCGCGGGCCACCTTCCGGATACTTGCCTTTACGCAACTGCATCGAAGATACATCCAGAATTTTAATAAGGTCTTCGATAATCGGAACTAACTCTTCCGGAGAACGCCGATTAGCCGCCGCCAACGATTTCTGTTTCCGAATCACTTCAATGGACAGCGCCACCGGCCCACGCCGGGTTTCTCCGACGCCGTATTCCACCCGCATTCCCGGACGCAGCTTAACCCCGATCGGCACCGCGCTTTCCGGCACATAAACCTGCGCGCCGTCGTCGCCGGAAATAAATCCAAACCCCTTCGTCGCGTCAAAAAACTTTACCCTGCCTGTAGGCACAATATCTCTCTTTCACATCCACGGGCACCCGCCCGGTTTCCATCGCAAACATCGCGTAAGCATTGTCTTACGCACATACTGCTTCTATTATGGCACTTTTGCTCGTAGCTGCCCATTTCGATAGCCCGCCTAGTAGTTTCGCTGAGCGGGGAGAATTCCACGCAAGCCCCGCGCTGGCCGCTCACCTTGGTAGATTAGATACTAAAAGCGACTTGCTTCACACCCCTGTTGTTTAAGGACTGTACCTTGCGTAGATTATCCCGTTTCTTCGTCGGCGTCGCCGCCGGTTTGATGACCCTCGCTCCGGCTACTGCCCTTGCGGTGCCACCGGTCGATTTAGATTCGACATTCGCTGATTATGCCAATGTGGTCGACAACGTCTCCGATGTGGAAGCCGCTATTAACACGGTTCCAGGCAAGGATCTGTGGGTTGTGGTAGTCGACGACTTCGACGGCATGACCGCTCAAGCGTGGACAATGGAGACTTACGACAAATCAGGTCTCGAAGTCTACGACGGCATTTTGGTGATTTCCGTTGGCACCTCGGAAGTTTTCGGATACTCCGATGCCACTAGCGGGTTGACCGAGGATCTCATGTCTGAAGCGCTCACTCAGGTGGTGCTTGACGAGTTCACGGCCGAGGAATGGGATGACGGCATTATCGCATACGCCGAAAATGTTGCCTCCCTGATGCGCGGAGGCACGGTTTCTGCTGGAAAGGCACCGAATGTCGTGCCGCTACTGATCGGCATCCTCGCAGTTGGTGGCGGAATTATTGGAATTGCTTACATCCGCAAGCGCAAGCGGCAAGAAGGGGCATCAGTAGCGCAAAAGGATTTGGCTGAGCGGGCATCGAGTGAGCTTTTGGCAGCTGACGACGCCGTACGCGCCGGCGCTGCGGAGCTGGAGTTTGCTCGGGCGGAGTTTGGTTTCGAAGCGACTCAAGAGTTCCAAAAGACGTTAGAAGCGGCACAGGCGAATGTGTCACAGGCTTTCCAACTACGCAATTTATTGGGTGATGATATACCGGAGACCCCAGCACAACAGCAGCAGATGAACACTCAGATTTTGGAGCTGTCCTCCAGTGCGCGCGCGGCAATGAAAGCTCAAGAAGAGGGCTTTACCCAGTTGCGCCAGCTTGCCTCCCGCGTGGAAGAAAAGATTTCGGAACTTGAAACTCGGCGGGCAGAAATTATTGCTGCTCTCCCGCTCGCGAAAGACAAGATCGCGCATTTATCCCATACTTTCCCGGCAGCATCCCTTGCTACACTCCACACTTATCCGGCTCAGGTAGAAACCCTGCTCACTTCGGTTGGTGAGTCGCTCGCCCAAGCACACGCCGAAATTGCGCAACAAGATCGCAACGGAGCCGTGCAATACGCTCGACTGTCCGAAAGCGCTTTGCAGCAGGCTGGGCAGTTAATGACGCGTATTGATGACGCCCCACAATTATTGGCACAGGCTCGCGAGCGCATGCAAGCCGGGGTGGCGTCGCTCAGTTCCGATATTGAAGACGCCCGACGGCTCGGCGGTGGCGATGCCACAATCGCGGCCCGACAACGAGAAGCCGAAGCAATTATTGCTCGGGCTACTACCGGCACGGACGTGGATTTGTTGACGATTAACGATCAGCTAACCGAGGCGGAAGCTAATCTTGATCTGGCATTAACCGGAGTGCGTCAATCCGATGAAGTCCGGCGTCGTGAACAGGCCAACTTGGATCGCTACCGGACCTTGGTACAGCGCGATATGGAGAATATCGACCAAGATGTCACTCGCTACCGTGAAGCCGTATCGGCCTCGACCCGCACTTTGGTCGCCCACGCCCAGCAGGCGGTGTACACCGCACAAAATGCTCCGGCAGACCAGCAACTCAACCACTACATGCAAGCTAAGGAACTCATTGACCGGGCCCGGCGGGCGCTTAATGATGACCTGGTCGACTACCAGCGTTATGGCGGGCGCTATCAGCGTGGATACTCGAGTAATTCGCCGGCCTCGCTCGGCGGGGAAATTGCCGGTGCGATTATTGGTGGTATCACCCGCTCGATTATTTACGGCGGAGGTTCGAGTAGTTCGTGGGGTAGTAGCGGATCTCGCGGGTCTTCCGGTGGACGTTCCAGCGGACGCTCAACCAGTTTTGGTGGCGGCCGCTCTGGCGGAAGTCGCTCTAGCGGCGGTCGCTCCAGCAGCCGCGGCGGCGGAAGCAAAGGGGGATTCAGAAAAGGATTCTAATCCCCATCGAAAAGTACTTATTTAGTAACACCGATCTCAAAATCCACATACAGTTGTTATAAGGCACCTATAACGAAAGGTTCTCATTATGTCTGAAAAGCAATCCATCCTCGGTCGTATCACTCAGCTAGCGCGGGCAAATATTAACGCGCTGATCGACCGGGCTGAAGATCCCCAAAAGATGCTCGACCAGATGGTCCGGGACTACACGAACTCTATTGCGGAAGCAGAAGACGCCGTTGCCGTCACCGTCGGCAATCTGCGCTTAGCAGAAGCTGACTACAACGAAGATATTGCAAACGCACGCGAGTGGGGGCAGAAGGCCGCCGCTGCAGTTGCCAAGGCTAAGGAACTGCGCGCTACCGGGAATGAGGACGGTGCGGCTAAGTTCGATAACCTCGCCAAGGTTGCTATTGAGCGTCAGATTGCCGCCGAGCAGGAAGCTCGTCAAGCTGAGCCGATGATCGCCTCCCAGCAGGAAGTCGTTGCCAAGCTCAAGGACGGCCTGAATGTTATGCGTCAAAAGCTTGTTGAGTTGAAGGCTAAGCGCGACCAGCTTGTTGCCCGGCAGAAGTCTGCTCAGGCTCAGAACAAGGTTCAGGACGCTATCTCCTCGATTAACGTCCTTGACCCAACCACCGAAATTAGCCGTTTCGAAGAGCAGGTACGCCGTCAAGAAGCCCTTGCTGCCGGTAAGGCTGAAGTAGCAGCTTCCTCGATCGAAGAGCAGTTTGCACTTCTTGAGACCTCGGCTGAGGCTTCCGAAGTTGAAGCACGTCTGGCTGCGTTGCAGGCCGGCGAAGCGCCCAAGCTTATTGAAGGCCGGGCAACTACCGAATACTAATCACAACCGTTTATTAAACGGTCATCGTATACTATCCAAGCGGGAGCAAATATGTTTTTTGCTCCCGCTTTGGCTATATTCGTTGACGAACTCCCTGCTCGCGGTACACTCATCATATGTATGTACTTATTGATGGTGAAAATATAGATGCCACTTTAGGCGTTAACATTCTGAAGCGGACCCCGCGCGCTGAAGAGCGTCCGCGTTGGGATCGAGTATTGACCTATAATCCTTTCGACCCGAAAGATACCTCGGAGCAAACTACCGATTATTCGCCTGTTCCGGTGGAAGAACCCGCAGGAACTTGCGCTCCTACTCCGAATATTATGGCGGCTAACGTTGCTGAAGCTAAGGCGCTTGCTGGGACCAAAGGGTTATTTTTCCTCAATGCAACTCAACGCACTGCCGCACCTTTTGTTCAAGCCTTGCTCGCTATCGGATGGACACCCATCCAGCTCACCTCCGATCACCTGGAACGCAAAATCGTTGATGAAGGTATTCAAAAGACGCTTGATGCGATCGCTGCTGTGCGACCGGGGGCGGACGTCGTCGTCGGATCGCATGATGTGGATTATCTTCCGCAAATCGAAAAGCTTCTTGACACCGGTCACCGGGTAGCCATTGTCTGTTTTAAAGAATTCTTGGCCATGCCGTTAGCTGAGCTTGAAGAGCGTGGTTTGGTCATCGTGGACCTCGAATTCGACATTAACGCTTTTAATCTGCCGTTAAACCGCACCCACCCGGTCGACATCGACGATTTCGATCCCTACCTGTATATCTAGAACTCAGGCAATTCATATTCAGGCAATTTCCAGATTCATCAGGGAAACTATACCTATGGCCGAAGATAAAACTCCCGAAGCGAAAATCCTTGTTGTTGACGACGAACCGTCGATCCGCGAGCTACTCTCAGTTTCTTTGCGCTTTGCCGGCTTCGAAGTGGAAACTGCGGCCGATGGCATGCAAGCCGTGCGCCTCCAGCAAACTTTTAAAGCCGACCTCGTCGTGCTCGATATTATGCTCCCCGATATTGACGGTTTCGAAGTACTACGCCGGATGCGCGAACGCGACCCGTTAGTCCCGGTCTTATTCCTCACTGCTAAAGACGATCTGCAAGATAAACTGCAGGGCTTAAATGCGGGTGGGGATGACTATGTGACCAAGCCGTTCTCGCTAGAAGAAGTTGTTACCCGTATTCGAGTGGTACTGCGCAGGACCAATCCGGTTGAACCAGAAGAGTCCATTATTCGCTATCACGATCTGGAGCTGGACGAAGATACCTACGAGGTACGCCGGGCTGGGCGGGCCGTTGACCTGTCCCCCACCGAATTTAAACTTCTGCGTTATCTGATGGTGAACGCGGAACGGGTCGTATCCAAAGTTCAAATTCTCGACCACGTATGGGACTACGACTGGGTGGGCGAAGCCTCCATCGTTGAATCCTATATTTCCTACCTGCGGCGCAAAATCGACTCTGCTGAAGCCCTCGGAATTACCGATCCGGAAGAAGCCGCCAAGCTGGTCCCGCTCATCCAAACTAAGCGTGGTATCGGCTACGTATTACGCTCCAAATAGCCTGCCTACTCATCGCAGATTAGCAAACGAGTCGCCATGTCATCACAGCCGCCGCAAATGGCCAAGCCGAGGTTAACCGGAACTCTTTCAATTCAGATTCTGACCGCCTCGCTGTTCATTCTCGGTACTGCTTTGGCACTGGTGTCCATGTTTGCCACGATTTCAGTGCGCAACTACCTCATGGAGCAAACCGATAATAACCTTTTATCTTCCGGGCAAATCGTGGCTTCCCAAACAATTGATGCGATTCTGTCGGGCACCGGCGAAACTATTTTGCCCAACGATTTTTACCTCTACGTTGACAATTACTACGGTCCGCCGATTGAGGCTGTGCATTATTCGGTTGTCGACCGTTACGGACGGCCAGCTGATCCGCAAACCCTCGTCATGATTCCACGTGCCGAACCGCAAACTGTGCCCGGCACAATTACTAATACCAATTGGCGGATTATCACTGTTCCACTCATGTCCGCCAAACAAGTTGACGAACAAATCGGCACCGTTCTTATCGGCTTACCCTTGGCGAAAATTGATCTGGCAGTTTCTGCTTTGCAGCGCGTGCTAGGTATTTTCGTGCTTATTGTTATCGCTTTCGGTGCGGTGATTTCATATTTTATTGTGCAGCGTTCCTTGCGCGGGATTCGTGAAATCATCCATGTCACCGGTGAAGTAAAAGCCGGTAATTACGCGGCGCGCGTCCCAGAAGGCCCTCCCGGATCTGAAGTGGGTATGCTCGGCGAATCAATTAATGCGATGCTGTCCGAAATTGAAACTTCGTTTGCTGCCCGGGCCGCCTCCGAACGCCGAATGCGTCAATTCGTTTCCGACGCCTCCCACGAGTTGCGCACCCCGCTCGCATCTATTCGAGGCTATGCCGAGCTGTACCGAATGGGCGGGGTGCCCGCAGATCAAGTCGATATGGCTTTTGCTCGCGTAGAAGCCGAATCCGGACGCATGGCTCATCTGGTCGAGGATCTGTTGCAATTGGCCCGACTCGATGAACAACGCCCGGAAAAATGGAAGCATGTGGATTTGGCGGCCACTGCGCTTAATACGGTATCGGATTTCTTAGCTCGCAGTCCGGACCGAGTAGCCACCGTCACGAACCTTGAAGGTGGAGAGGTGGAATCGGTGGTTATCACCGCCGACCAAGACCGAATCATCCAACTTTTTACCAACCTACTCGGCAACGTCGCCACTCACACTCCGCCCGACACCCCTGTAGAAGTTGCGGTAGGGCTGTGTCCGGATGAAGACTGCGTGGCGGTTGTGGAAGTGCGCGATCATGGCCCGGGTATCGACGACGCCGATCGGGAACGGATCTTTGAACGTTTCTATCGCACGGACACCTCGCGCTACCGCGGCTCCGGCGGTTCTGGATTGGGATTGGCGATTGTTGCGGCGATTATGGGACGTCATCATGGTCATGCCCAAGTTCTCGAAACCCCAGGTGGGGGTTTAACCGTACGACTTAAATTCCCAAATGCCATTGTTGATACTTCCGGCGAGGCGGCTAGCGCCGACGATCCAAAATCCGGAGAGAAAAACACCGAGAAATCCGGCGGACAAAAAAGCACAAAACTCGGCCGGATCTTTCTGCCTAAACGCAGTAATACCGGATCAATCCCAAAGGTGAGCGGCGATAAGCCCGCCGACAATTAATCGTCTGGTGTGCCGGCGTCGTCCGGTGTGCCGGCGTCGTCAAGGCCGGCGTCGTCAACCCCGGCTTCATCAAGGCCGGATACGTCACCCGAAGCATCCGGTGCGCCGGTGACGCCCTTAATCGTAGGCGTCACGGAAGGATCTGGATTCGCGCTTCGCTGATCGAGCATCATCACAATATGGGTTTGTACCCGATCAATAAACTCTTCGGCGTCTTCGCCGTCCTTGGCATGCATGGGTTTGCCGATAAACAAATCAACCGGCGGATGGTTCAACGTGGGCAGAAAACGCCCAACCGGCATTGCCTCATATCCGCCCGTCATCGCCAGCGGCACAATCGGAATCTCATTCGCAATCGCGAGCGCAGCCGCACCCGGCTTGAAACGGCCCATTTTGCCATCGCGGGATCGGGTGCCTTCCGGGAAAATTAAAATCGGGATCCCGTCACGCAGCAATCGACCAGTCATGCCCACTGCACGGCCGGTTTCCGGCCCAGAATATTTGCCTTTGCGCTCAATCGGGTAGGTGTTAAAGAAAAGCGATGTGAGCTTGGAAATACCCTTTTTCCGGTAGAAGTAGTCGGCCGCGGCGCCGGTGGCTAGGCGTTCGGTCATATGGTCAGGGAGCAGCGAGAACACCATGGGAGCGTCGAGATGTGAGGTGTGGTTACCCACCACAATGTAGGCACCGTCGAGCCCTTCAACGTTTTCTTCACCCCAAACAGTCGTATCCAATATCGACGTGATTACCGGGCGCGTCAAAGCCTTACGCACAAGCTTACGAGCTTTGCGTTTGCCTTCCGAATGGTAATCGTCGAGAGGATGCAGACTGCTCATCGGCGACCCTTATTCAGTTTCTTGCCGACGGCAGCTACCCATGAGCGCGGAGCATGCCGCATGAGCAAAGCGAGGAACTTAAAACGCTTCGACGGGATCGAAATGGTTTTGCCCCGTTCGGCGTCGCGCAAAGCCTCATCAATCACCCGCGGAGCATCCAACCACAGCGATTTCGGGATCGACTTGGTTGATACCCCGGAACGCTGATGGAACTCAGTGCGGACCCAACCAGGCAAGAACGACATGACGTGAACGCCGTCGTCCCCAATTTCATTCGCAAGCGACTGCGACCAAACATTAACGAAAGCTTTAACAGCCGAGTATGCGCCGTTCGGCAAAAGCGCCGCCACCGAAGACGTGGAAATAATCAGGCCCGAACCACGGTTTTTCATCGCCCACGCGGCCGCTCCGCCCAGTTCCATCGGGACCATTGCCATTAACTCGACACCTGCGCGAAGCTTGGTGACATCAGCAACCGCCATCCGGGTGTACATTCCAGCGCCCGCATTATTAATAAAAACAGTGACCGGGGTGGTTTCATCCAAAAGGCGTTCTTTTACGCGGGCCACGCCCTCCGCGGTGGCGAGGTCTGCGGTAATAACCTCGACGTCGACGCCATATTGGCCACTGAGCTCTGCTTGTTTCGTAGCTAAGCGCTCCGAATCGCGGGCTACCAGCACGAGGTCAAGCCCGCGTTTTGCGAGCGCGTCAGCAAAAGTAGCGCCTAGGCCAGCGGTTCCACCGGTTATCAATGCACGACCGGTTAATAACGATGCAAAATTAATAGTCACAGTCTCTACGTTAGATCACTTTGGGTACACAGACACCTCTATTTTAGAGTGCATTGGCACAACTTTTCCCTAACTTTGGTCAGCAGGTATAGAATCTTGTCTCATCAGTAATGGAGGATTGATGCTAATCGACGATGTTCCCCAGTGGGCTATTCAGGCGTTTGTGCGGGCAGCACAAGACGCCGGCGCCAGCGTGGAACGCGAACGCCTCAAAGAATGTGCTGGTAGTTTACTTGGAATGTGGACGACGCCGGAGCGCCCTTTCCACAATGTGCGGCATTTAATGGATATGCTCGCGCGGGTTGATACGCTTGCCCCTGCCATGCACAATGCGAATCTGGTCCGTTTAGCTACGTGGGGCCACGGACTGGTTTTTAACCTGGATGCAGGCGACGGATATTCACATAACGGTGGCGAGGACGAGGCCGCCTCAGCCGAGGTTGCGATCGAGATGTATCGCAAATTAGGGATCGACGACGATACGCTGGCAAAAATTCACCAGCTTATTACTCAGTTATGTCTGCGATATACGGATGCCGCGGGCGATACGAAGGCGAGCAAAACGACTCGGTTCGATATGGCTGATATTGACCGTTTAGCGCTGTATGATGCGCATTTTGGAACGTTGGCGACTGATCCGCAACGATATAAGGCGTACACAAAAGCGGTGCGCGCCGAGTATGAGCATCTGTCGGATCAGGAATGGTTGCGCACTCGGCAACGAATTGTAATGCGTCTTTTGGAGCGAAAGCGGATTTTCTTAACACCGCTGGGAGCTCAATGGGAACCTGCCGCACGGAATAATCTAGCTGCCGAGTTGGAGCGGATTAACAAATTGCTCGCGCAGTTCGAAGCGGAAGATCCCGTATCGGTTGCCGAGGACCTACCGGCTGCCGATGATCTATCGGTTGCTGATGGTCCAGTGGCTACTGCTGATCTAGCGGCTGCCGCTGGTCCAGTGGCTGCCGCGGACCTACCGACTACTGATGATCTAACAGCTGCCGATGATCATACAGCCGCGCCGGAAAATGTTGCGTCTGCTGACGAACCCTCTTCAGCAACTACCACGACACTCGCGACACCAGCCAAGGACGAACAACAGCCCGAAGCTACGTCGGCCTCGCGGCGGATTGAAAAACCAGCCGAAACAGATCGCTTAGCTACTCCGATAGTCGATACAAATACTTCTTCGCGTTCTACTCTCGAAAAACTTGACGATATTTTTACCCCGGGCGCACCTCCACGAGTGCTCAATCTTTCAGAGCAAAAAGCTGCTGCTCGTGAGCAAAGAGCACGTGAAACCCTCGAGGCTATTGAAGAACAACAACAGAAAGCTCGTGCAGAACGCAAGCGTGAACAAGGCCAAGCTTAAAACGGGTTAGGCTTAATGATGGCCCGGTGTTTCGCGACCAAACAGCACCGGCGTCGTTCTCGAAGTGACCGGATGCGAAGAAGGACCTCATGTCAAACCCATGGCATATTTATGACGCGTTAATTGCAGATATCCCCGCTGACTTGACCGTGACATCCTACGGTGTGGGTCATTACTGGGCGCATGTTATTTCCAGTGACGGTACCGCCGGCTTGGCCATGTACTATCCCAATGATTCTCCAACCGTTTTCGAAGGCGAGTCTCTGGTTGGATTGCCGTTGCGGGAGGTTGCCGGGCTGGTACATTCGTGGAACGGCAATGAGTCCGCGATCGGAATGGCTGCGATTAATGCGTGGTACAACAGGCTTGAGCGGGCTACGCAGGTCGGGGTGCCTGCGCCTTCTGTGTCCAACGACGGCAAGAACCAGAGCTTCACGGTTTTCCACGACGATCTTCGCGATAAGAAGGTGGGGCTGGTCGGGCATTTCCCGCAGGTTGAAAACCAGTGGGACGATATTTGCGACCTCACGATTTTTGAACGGAGCCCACTAAAGGGGGATCTTCCCGATAGCGCTAGCGAGTACGTGGTTCCGGAGTTGGATTACTTCTTTGTTACTTCATCTACGTTTGTTAATAAAACTGCACCGCGGCTGATTGATTTGGCTGTTAATAACGGAGTGAAGCTTGTAATGGTCGGGCCGACAACTCCATATTCTCAATTCCTCTTCGATTATGGAGTGTACGGGCTTGCTGGTTTTTGTTGCACGGACGTGCAGAAACTACAGACTTTCCTCAGCGGGATTGGGACCTTACGTGTGTTTGATTCTGGGGTTCGGCTTAATCAGGTGCGTGGGTAGTGCCTTCACGGGCGCGAAGAACACTGTCACGGGCGCAAATAGCGCCGTCACGGGAGCGAAAAGTGCCTTCACGGGAGCGAAAGAGCGGATTTTAGGCGTGCCCTTTCATTTGCTGGCCCTTCATGTGCTGGCCCACCTGGGTCCCCTTTTTCTTCCTTCAGCCACGATTTTCTTCGGCTTTCGAATTTGAAATTAGGGAATATCGAACTATCCGCAGATAGTCTTCGGATAGTTCGATATTCCCTAATTTCAAAACGCTTTTCGACGTGTAGCAGCCTATAACTGCTCAAATCCGAGCTTGTTCCCGCCCTTTCAGGGCAATAAACGGGTTACACCCGCCCTTTTCGGGCCAAAACTGGCTAGTAGCTACTCATTTTCAGTTAGAACCACTTATTTCCAGTTCTTCCTACGCCAAAGGGGCGGCTCGGGAATTCCGAGCCGCCCCTTTGGGGCTCTATTAGTACGAAATGCACGCTAAACGATCAGCCACGCAACTTAAGGATCGCAGACCAACCTTTAGCATTCACTCAATTCACTTAGTACATGCCGCCCATGTCGTCAGCACCTGGAACTGCCGCAGCCGGGGGTTCTGGCTTGTCGGCAATAACAGCTTCGGTGGTCAGGAACAGACCAGCAATCGAAGCAGCGTTCTGCAGTGCCGAACGAGTTACCTTAACTGGGTCATTAACGCCTGCAGCAAGCAGATCTTCGTAAACGCCGGTCGCTGCGTTCAGGCCGTAGTTCGGCTCAAGTTCGCGAACCTTCTCTACGACAACGCCACCTTCAAGACCAGCATTCTCTGCAATCTGGCGGAGCGGCCAGGTAACTGCAACACGAACAATGTTCGCACCGGTTGCTTCGTCTCCCGACAGCTCCAGATCAGCCAGCGCAACATCGGCAGCCTGAATCAGCGCAACGCCGCCACCAGCAACAATGCCCTCTTCAATAGCGGCCTTTGCATTGCGAACAGCGTCCTCAATGCGGTGCTTACGTTCCTTGAGCTCAACTTCGGTCGCTGCACCAGACTTGATAACGGCAACACCGCCAGCCAGCTTAGCCAGACGCTCTTGGAGCTTCTCCTTGTCGTATTCCGAAGTGGAGTTCTCAATCTGGGTCTTGATAACCGAAACGCGAGCTTCAATATCTTCTGCAGTGCCAGCGCCATCAACAATGGTGGTCGAATCCTTGGTCAGCACAACCTTGCGTGCTTGACCCAGCATGGTGATATCGGCCTTGTCGAGCTTAAGACCAACAGTTTCGGAAATGACCTGGCCGCCGGTAAGAACAGCCATATCCTGGAGCATTTCCTTGCGACGGTCACCAAATCCTGGAGCCTTCACAGCGGCAGCCTTCAGGGTGCCACGAATCTTGTTAACCACAAGGTTTGCCAGCGCGTCACCTTCGATATCTTCAGCGATCACGAGGAGCGGCTTACCGGTCTGCAGGACGTTCTCCAGTAGCGGGAGCATATCCTTGAAAACCGAAACCTTGGACTCGACTAGCAGAACGTATGCATCTTCGAGAACAGCTTCCTGACGCTCAACGTCAGTAACAAAGTACGGCGAGAGGTAGCCCTTATCGAAGGACATACCCTCGGTCAGCTCGAGCTCGGTACCGAAAGTGTTGGACTCTTCAACGGTCACAACGCCTTCCTTGCCGACCTTGTCCAAAGCTTCAGCGATCAGCGCGCCGATCTCCGGATCACCAGCGGAAATACCAGCGGTAGCGGCGATTTCCTCGGTGGTTTCAATTTCCTTGGCGTTCTTCAGAAGCTGCTCAACAATCTTGGCAACAGCGGTGTCGATGCCCTTACGCAGTGCGATCGGGTTCGCGCCCGCAGCAACGTTGCGCAGGCCTTCCTTCACCAGCGCCTGAGCCAGAACGGTAGCAGTGGTCGTACCGTCACCAGCGACGTCGTCAGTCTTCTTGGCGACTTCCTTAACCAGCTCGGCGCCAATCTTTTCAAACGGCTCGTCGAGCTCGATTTCCTTAGCGATGGAAACGCCGTCGTTCGTAATGGTGGGAGCGCCCCACTTCTTGTCGAGAACAACGTTACGGCCTTTCGGACCAAGGGTTACCTTGACGGTGTTGGCGAGCATGTCAAGGCCTGCCTCCATACCGCGACGAGCTTCCTCGTTAAAAGCAATGATCTTTGCCATTGTGTAAATTTTCCTCCCACGTGGGTGGTTCCGGCTGATGCCCGCGACGGACGACGACGGCGTTACGTTCCTGTTCCGCAACACCGGCGCCTCATCAGCACGATGACTTATCACTCTCGCGTTGAGAGTGCCAATAAAGATTTTGGCACTCGGAGGCGGAGAGTGCAAGACAGGAGGGATTTAGTGAGATAGTTTCACCTGTTGGAGAAAATCCGCTGGCGAAGTTGAGTCCAAAAGAGTCAACTTCAAGGTATGAACTTCGGGGCATGCCGAAGCGACAATTTAACGCAACACAACAACTATCGACGCGGATAGCGAAATATCGGAACCGTCCACGATATTGCTAATGCCTAAAGCGTTACCAATCATCTGAGCTTCATGAGCGTAGTCCGCTCCGTTATAGTAAATCGTCGTACTGGTCGGGCTCGCCGAAGTGTAATTATCTGCGTCCACATTCGTGTATCCAACAGCTTCCAAAGTAGCCGCGTTGTCTGCAGCCCATCCCTGTCGGCGGGTGCCGTTGAGAACTCGAATATCGACCGCAAAGTTACGCTCCGGTTCAACTTCTACGATTTCTACTACCGGTTCTTCTACGTCTTCTACCGGTTCTTCCACGACTTCCTCGGGGGCTGGCTCCTCCACCACTTCCGTGGCTTCTTCTTCGGGCGTCGCCTCTGCATGAACAGTGGTGGTCGTAGTGGGCGACGGTTCAGGATCTTTAAAATTCGTGAGCATACTACCTACGCCCCAACCGAAAAGCGGCGCGATGAGCAGGACTGCAATGAACGCGGTCAACCACGGGTTGACCCGGCTCGGTCGACGGTGTGCGCCGTGCGCCCTGCGCTCGGCGGCTAAACGATCAAACTCATCTTCAGGAAAGGTATTAGTCACGGGTAAAGCCTACCGGATATGCGAGTTTTCCGGGAATACCGTACTCCCGCGTTCCGCCAAACGCTGATCGCGTAAGTCCCGCAAACGCCCGATTAGCGGTGGATCATAGTGCCATGCCCGTTCGTCGTCGAGAAGTTGGGACAACAGCAGGTAATAACGGGTTGTGGAGATGCCAAGACGCTGCTCGATTGCGCGCTCTTTAGTAGCCGCGATCGTCCACCACGAAGTCTCCACTTCAAGGATTGCGCGTTCTTCAGCCGACAGCTCATCTTGACAGGGCACAGTATTATCTTCCACACTCTAACGGTACCGTGCCACTCGGACAGTTTTCTGTGAACTTTTTCGTCGACTATGCCAGGACGACTACATTCGGGCGACTATGCTGGGGATATGTCGTTAAGTGAAATCATGGATGAGTCGTGGGCGCAAGTAATGGCTCCGGTAGAACCGCAAATTCGAATAATGGGCGATTTTTTACGAGCCGAAAACGCGGCCGGACGCGGCTATCAGCCCGCCGGAAGGCGTATTTTCCGGGCTTTTGAACGCCCCTTGGAAGACGTGCGTGTACTGATTGTTGGCCAAGATCCATATCCGACGCCGGGTCATCCGGTGGGTTTGTCATTTTCGGTCGAACGCGATGTCCGTCCACTCCCACGCTCACTTGTTAATATCTACCGCGAGCTGTTCGAGGACGTGGGACTTCCACCGGCAGAACATGGCGACCTTAGCGCGTGGGCGGATAACGGCGTCATGCTTCTCAATAGATGCCTGTCAGTGGCCCCGGGAAACCCGGGCTCGCACGCCAACAAAGGTTGGGAAGCGATCACTGACCACGCAATCCGTTCACTCGTCAAGCGCGGCGGACCGCTGGTCGCAATCTTGTGGGGACGCCAGGCACAAAACCTGAAACGACTCATGCCCGGGGTGGCCACGATCGAATCAGCCCACCCTTCCCCGCTGTCAGCTTCCCGCGGCTTCTTCGGCTCCAAACCCTTCTCGCGCGCCAATGCACTCCTCGAACAGCAAGGCGCCGCACCCATCGACTGGCGGATACGCTAATCGACCGGCGGATACGCTAGGTTTCGCAAGCATCTCCTGCCCCTCAAATGTGAAACGTCAAATCTTATTGTTTTCAAGGACAATTCCATTTAGACTGACATCAAAGCCCTGGCCGTTGACGCTCCGCTTATAAGGATGCCGCCGATGACCAGGGCATGATATTTCTAGGAGCAACGATGCCTACCCCACGCGGCGATGGACAGAAGAAAAAGAGATCTCGGGCTCAGCAACCATCCCGTGAGCCTATCGCCCGCCGCCCGATTGTCACGGCCGTTCTGGTGGATGGTGGATTCTATCGAAAACGTGCTTACGCATTATTCGGAGACAAAAATCCGCAACAACGCGCCGATGAGCTTCTTGAGTATTGCCGGCGTCATATTCGCCAGTCAAGGGCGTCACTTTACCGAATCTACTACTACGATTGCCCTCCTTCTGACAAAGTTCTTTACCACCCGCTCACTCAGCAACAGGTTAATCTTCGCAAGAGTCCACAGTTCGAGTGGACTCAAGAATTTTTTCGAGCCCTCCTGAAGAAACGAAAAGTTGCTTTACGACGCGGAGAAGAGCTCGAAACTCAACAAGGGTTCACGCTTAAACCCGGCCCATTAAAGAAACTGTTACGTGGAACGATTTCTGTTGAGGATCTGAGTGAAAGAGATTTTCTTTTGGACATCACCCAAAAAGGCGTTGATATGCGCTTGGGCCTTGACATATCGACACTCGCGGAACGAAACCTCGTCAATCAAATTGTCATGATCGCTGGAGATTCTGATTTTGTTCCTGCCGCAAAACACGCTAGGCGCTCCGGAATCGATTTCATCCTCGACCCCATGTGGTCCCCGATCACTGATTCTCTGAGCGAACATATTGATGGGATCCGAGAATGTGTCGCGTCCCCACCAAATAATGAAAACGACCCGTTACATGTCACTAATTTAGGTAAGGCAGGAGCCAAACACCTTAGTACTGAAGACGATGACGAGCTCTAGGTAATCCCACATTGACGTACGCCAAAGCAGGAGGAAATCAGATGGAACAGGTCAGCACCGAAGTTCATAATATGCACGTAGCCGCGAAACTTTTTCGTGCCCTTGACGATCCTTCGCGCCTTGTAATCCTGCATCATCTGCTGACCGGCCCGCATCGGGTCAAGGATCTGGTTGAACACCTCAGCATTTCGCAAAGTACGGTTTCGCAACATTTGGCGGTGTTGAAAAGCAACGGACTCGTGCAGGTGCGGGCGGAGGGCCGGGCCTCGGTTTATTCTGTTACCAATCCGGAAACACTGACCGCTCTGTTGATTTCAGCAGAGCGCCTGCTCGCGGAAAATGGGCAGATCGTGGAACTGTGCCCTGAACATTCGGCCTCTTGACTCTGCGCGCTCCGAGCTGGAAAGTCGTGTGCTCGATCTGTACTAAAAGCTTTTCACGCTTCGCTTGAAATAAGCTCATCATTCATAATCGCTATAGACCGAATCTCATAATGAATCTCAACACCAACTGCTTGTGCATACCGCCGAATAAACTGCTGTGTAGGATTAACCTTGCCATTTTCAAACCGGGAAATCGTGGATTGATCCACGGATAAACGTTGCGCTATATCCGACTGTTCCAGTCCAACCGTCCTACGATGAGCAACCAGATCTAACCGTAACTTGTCATCGCGGCGAACCTGCTCACGCTTGGCCTTAATTGAAGACGCCCGTTGCACACCCACACCCCCTCATATGCATTTCCTGCATACATTGTGCCATATTTTTACCATCACGCAAATAGCTCGACCCAAATCTCGCAGCGCTCCATAGCCAATGCCATAAAGTAATTTTGACGGTCGTTAAGAGCACGGTTTCCATCCTGCTTCACGTGAAGAAGCAAGGAAACAATCCCAAAGAACTCCGGAAAATCAAGTTCAATTACGTAGACACGCACCCGATAATTCTCCGCCCCAAGCTCATAAGGCTCACGCAATCGCAACTCTACAATCCCCGGTTGACTTTGAGAATCGACAACATCATGCCCGAAGGACAAACCTCCGTATGCCGCGTCTTCGAATAAATCCAGCACTTCAGCGATTAAATAATCCAACTCGTCCTGCGAAAGTGATTTACCAAGATACCCCGGAAGAGCTTCCACATCTTTCAAGAGCCAGCTACCGTCAGGGAGAGTATCCGCCGTTATCGGCCACTCGTCCTTCAACTCAGGACCAGCGTGAATTATTGGATACGACACCGAACGGGCAGGAGGCGATGTAGCCCTGCACATGCCACGATTTGGAATAAAACTCATAATCACAACATAGCTACATGCCTTAGAAAGGCCTCAAAGTTATCCACAGTACTAAATATGCTCAAACTTAACCAACGAGCATAAAATCTCAACAACAACTAGCGACCCTTCAATCGAGACTTCGGCTATTTAACCCACTCACTATTCAGCCACTCGGCAACCACCCCTCAAACAGTCGCAATTTGTCAAAATTAGTTCCGCACGTGGCATTCGGCTTCTTGACTGGTCGCTTCGAGCTGGAAAGTCGCGTGTTCGATCTGGACCGGGAATTTGTTGCGCATCGCTTGTTGCAGGACGGTGAGCGTTTCGGGCGCACAGCCATCTCGGAAGCAGCGGTCTTCGACGACGACGTGTGCGGAGAGCTGGACTAGGCCGGTTCCGATTGTGGAGGCGTGTAGGTCGTGCACGTCGACGACGTGCGGTTGCTCCAGAATGTAGGCGCGTACTTCATCAAGATCGAGGCCCTCGGGGACGAACTCGAGAAGCACTGCGAGCGTTTCTTTTGCGAGCTTGACGGCACGCGGGAAAATCATGAGCGCGATGACCACGGCAGCGATTGTGTCCATCCGCGCATACCCGGTTGCTGCCATGACGATTCCCGAAACGACGACGGCGAGCGTACCAAGAGCATCCATAACAACTTCAAGGAAAGCGGCACGGATATTGAAATTCGCGTCACGTTCGCCCATGAGGACCACCGCCGCAGACACGTTAAGGATCAGAGAAAGTATGCCAACGATAATCAAGTGTTCGCCGGCTATATCGTGCGGGTGCTGCCAGCGTGAGATGGCGGAAACGAAAGCGAAGATTGAGATACCGGCAAGAGCAAGCGATTGAAAAAGCGCCGAGACCACTTCGAGACGACGCAACCCCCACGTGCGGTTTTTCGCGGGCGGGCGGTTCATAAGAATCGCAGTTATGAGCGCAACGAGCAAACCTACGGAGTCTGCCAGCGAATGAACAATATCCACCGCGAGCGCGAGCGATCCCGTGAGAAGCACGCCAACCAGCTGAACGACAACGATCGAGAAGATGAGCCCAAAAGCAATTCCAAGCCGCTTAGTTACATTCATAACTGCCAATATAATCGTTAAATACCGATACTTCTAGAGGTGCGAGACACATCGAAAACCGAATTACGATACTGTTTGTATTACTCTCAGCCCTATCGGAAGATCGCCATCATGAACCGCCCTCTGCGCGCTAAAACCGTCCAACTATTCCTTATGGACGGCACAACACAAGGCCGAATGAAAGCCTCGTTAAGCAACTGGACCGGCGTCGCCTATCGCCTACCTCGCACGGAACTACAAGCGTCCAAAGAACGCGCAGATCTCCAGCATAACGGCGTCTACCTTTTGTTCGGTATGGACGACGACGGCAACCCCACGGTTTATGTCGGCCAGGCCAGAAAACGCAAAAACGACAATGGCGTGCTGGGACGGATTTTCGAACACCTGGACTCTGAGAAACTCTATTGGAGCCAAGCCGTTGCGCTAGTGACTGCCAACGATACCCTCGGCCCAACCGAGATCAGCTATTTAGAAAATCGTTTCACCCATATGGCACGCGCGGCCGGCCGGTATCGAGTAGCTAATAGCAACGACCCCTCTCCCGGATCACCCACGGAAGAAAAACAGGCGGAACTTGAAGAGTTCATTAGTTACGCGAGAATCGTGATTGGCGTACTGGGCTTCCGAGTCTTTGAACCGGTCGACGAAGCGAAAGCTCCAGAAGCCTCAGGCGCACAAGAACCTTTATTACATATGGAATACGCAGGAGCAAAAGCGAGCGGTAGGCAGACCAGTGACGGTTTCGTCGTACTCGCCGGAGCACAGTTGCGCCCAGAAAATGCTTTCACCAAAACAGCACCCGAGGCGGCACGCAAGAACCGCGTCAAGTACACAGATTTAATCAGAGATGACCTTACATTAACTGGCGACGCCCTGTTCGCCAGCCCGTCGGGTGCTGCAGTTTTTGTAGGCGGAGCCTCTTTGAATGGCTTCGCCGTATGGAAGGACGACGCCGGACGCACCTTGAAAGAAATAGAAGAGACGAGCTAACCGTAGCGGAAAGCCCGTCTCTTCACAGTTCTGCCAATGGCACTTACTTGTTAAGCACCTTCCAGGCAACTGGCATAACAGCAGCAGCCAAGGCTAACTTGGCAAGCTCCCCTGGAATGAACGGAACCAGTCCGTAAGCTAGGGCCAACTGTGCGGACATCTCCACACCGGCTGCCTGCATAGCAAAGAACAACCAAGGAACGCCGATCATGAACGGGATCGCCAAGCCAAGACCGTACTGAGCAATCGACTTCACGCTTCGATCCCAGCCACGCTGAGCCAGACGCCCAACTACGTATGCGGCCGGAATAAACCCAAGAACATAACCGAAGGATGCCCCGGTTACCATCTGCCAGCCACCTTCAAAGCCGGTAAATACTGGAGCTCCCATTGCACCGATCAGAGCATACAAGGCCAGCGATGCAACTCCACGCCATGCACCGAGAGTTCCAGCAACAAGAACGACGCCGAGCGTCTGACCCGTAATCGCTACCGGCTGTAGCGGAATACGAATCTGAGCAAAAGCGGCCACGAGCAGAACTCCTGCAAGCACGAGAACAATATCTCGAGTACGCTCGGACATCTTGCTCCACACGCGACTAGGAACAACGGCGTCAGCAAAGACCGGATATGCGGCAACAGCAGACATGAAAGCCTCCAGTAGAAAAACTTAGTTACGAACTAGTAACTTACCGTCTCGTAAGTTAATGTGCAAGCAAAATCGTCGCCATATACAAAATGAGACCTAAACGACCACAGCTCCGTTGCCAGCTAAGCAAGCGTCAGGAACAGCGCCGTCATAATAATGACGTCTTGAACGAAATGAATCATCCACGCCCAGAAGAAGCCCTTAGTTTCATGGATACTCTTTGACAGGAACCAGCCAATAAAGCCCGCCATAATCACGCCTGGGATCCGCGCTGGATACCCCCAATAATGGACTGTTCCGAAGATGACGGCCGAAAGGCCTTTCGAAATATTGGGGTTTAGTTTGTGGTGCTCAACGATACTCGCAAAGGTGTGCCGGAAGGTTACTTCCTCAACGAAACTATTATTCAAGGCCAGCAAAACCACGAGGGCGAAGCTACCGATTGCGAAATCATTGACGACGCCGTTGTTCATAACTTGGAAGTAAATAACGATCGCGGTCACTGCGGAGATAATGAGCCCGACCGACAGGCCGAGCCGCTTCCAAGTGTCTTTATTCTTTTCGGTAATTCCGATCCACGGCTCGGGTGTCACTTCGCCATCGATACGAGCTATCGATAGCAACCGCAGGGACTTAAACCCGGTCTGCAAGGCAGTGATCAGCACGATCACCAGGGCTAGCGCAAGCGTGGTGAGCTGGTAGACCACGGTCGCGTTGAGATAGTTGGTGCTAAATAGATTGATATTAAAGAGCGGGCTCGATCGGACATAGAGAATAGCTGCGATCATCAGCCCGACAACGGTAAGGGTGATAATAAAATTTGGGACAATCTTTTTCATAAGGATTCCTCGATTTTATGAATAGCTTTTTTCAACCAGTTGATTGTTGCCTCGTTTTGTACCATCCCGTATTCCAAGGTGAGGTCGTAGGAGAGGTTTTGCGGTTTGGTTGAAAGAAATTCCTGTAGTTGTAGGTAAGTTTGTTGCTGTGCTTCTAAGTCAGTGAGCACAGTTTTTAAGTCTTGAACTATTGCCGGATAGTCGTGACGCTGGCTGACAAATAGCTTGAGCAAGAGTTCATCCCGGTAAATAGTTGTGTATTCGTGGTTTGATAACCATTCCGACAGGGCTTGGCGCCCGCGGTCGGTGATTTCGAAAATATTTTTGTTTCGGCTACCTTTTTCGGGCAGTTTGTTGATGAGGTTTTCGTCAACAAGGATTTTTAGTGTGCGGTGAACGTTGCTGTACGACTCATTCCAAAAATATCCAATGGACTCTTTGGCAAATTTCGCAAGGTCATAGGCTGACATTTTCCTAATGTTTAACAGTCCTAATAAAGCAAATTTTGTTGACACAACGTCCCCCTTCGCGTTTATGCAATATTTGTTGGCTTATCTAATATTCGCATCATTCTCCAGCTAGGTCGGAAATGCGGACGGCACCAATTTAACATATCTATTAGATATGTTAAATTGGTGCAAGGATGATTAAGCCAACAAGGAATTCTTCTGGTTTGCGGCTGAGATCGCTCTAGGGCCTAGCGCTGAGTGCCGCGATACCAGCCCATCTGTGCATAAGTGGCTCTTCATAGTTGTGTGTGTAGTGGTGGAAAGGGGTGAGGGTTTTGGATGAGATATCGGAGTGTTCTGAATTATCTGTTTGTCATCACGAAACCCTCATGAAGAGTCTTACGTTTATTGACGTGAATGTTTCTACTTTGCTTGGTCTTGACCGGCTGTGCTGATCGTGATGGTTCGTCGTATGAAATGCTCTAGAAGTGCTCGTAGTTGGCGTCAAGACATGACCTGCCGCCGAGCTTCCCGAAGCTCAACCCGTTGTGGATGCTTTCACCCGTCTTGGATGCTTTCCACGTAGTAAAACTTGTTGGTCAAGCAGTGGGTAAAACCTGCCAGCGTATCGAGTAAGAAACCTACCACGGCGGCATCAAAATCCGCCTCGCTTAAACCCACGTTCACGCTCAAACTAAATGAGGCACGACTTACCCCACGCGCTCAAACTAAATGAGGCACTGCGCTACACGCTCGATTGTGAAGAGCCGCTAAATAATACTGTTCATTTACATGAATTCTGGAGC
>JAAYWS010000049.1 GCA_012516575.1 Actinomycetaceae bacterium | reverse complement strand
TCAGGCGTAGCGCCCTCCACCGCCGCCGCGTACACCTCGTTTTTACGCAAGCCCACCCGCTTGGCCACATGCCCTGCGGCATCCTTCAACCGCAACCCTAACTTAACCAGCTCAAGAACTTCCGCCACCACATCGGCGTCGACGATTGACGTTGTTACCTCCCGATAACCCTCAACCACGATAACGATTTCGCCTCTGACCTCACCGCGTGCCCACTGCGTGAGTTCCGCAAGCGTTCCACGTTGCACGCTTTCATAGGTTTTGGTCAGCTCCCGAGCCACCACTGCCCGGCGGTCTTGCCCAAACACCGACGCCATATCCTCCAAAGTTTCCGCTAGCCTCCGCGGAGACTCAAAGAAAATCAAGGTACGTTCATCGCGTGCCAGCTTCGCGAAGCTCGCCTTGCGTTCCCCGGTTTTACGCGCGGGGAACCCTTCAAAAGCGAACCTGTCCGAGGGCAACCCAGAAATCGCGAGCGCCGCGAGCACTGCCGAAGGCCCCGGAATCACGGTTACCGCAACACCTTCGTCGTAGGCGCGCTCCACCAGTCGATAGCCCGGATCTGACACTGCCGGCATGCCCGCATCCGACACCATCACCACCCGCTTACCAGCCTGAGCAGCCGCCACCAGATCGGTAGCTTTCGCCGCCTCATTATGGTCGTGATAGGCCACCACGGGCGCCCGCAACGTTATCCCTAACCGTCCCGCCAAATTCAACAACCGCCGGGTATCCTCCGCCGCAATCAAATCCGCGCTTTCCAAAGCCTGACGCAAACGCGGGGAGGCATCGCCGTCGTTGCCCACCGGGGTTCCTGCCAAAATAATCATGTCAACCTCACGCCCATCCAAGATCCCACAGTTCGTCGTCGTCAATCCCAAAATGATGCGCGACCTCATGGAAAACCGTAATCAGAACCTCGTCTTCGACCTCTTCCACACTCTCACACATCCGCAATAGCGGCCCGCGGAAAATAAAAATCCGGTTCGGTTCGGCGAACGGTCCGAAATCGCCGTCGGTTAGCGCGATGCCCTCGTAGAGGCCGAGTGTGTCGGGCGGGCCCTGGTCCGGGTCGGGCTCATCTTGGATTAGGAAGACGAGGTTGTCCATATGCTCCACGAAACGCTCCGGAATCTCGTCCAGCGCCCGCGCCACGACGTCCTCAAATTCCGCTTCACTCATCTGCACCATGGTCTAAGCGTAAACTGACCACGTGACAGACGTTAAATCCGCCCGTGCCGAACGCGAGCCCGGCAAGCGCAACCGTGCCGAGCGCGAGCCCGGCGAGCGCAACCGTGCCGAACAGCCCCTCGGTTCGCGTAGCCTCGCCGCGCATAGCCTCGCCGCGCATAGCCTTGCCGCGCAAATCAAGATTCAGGGCTGGCTGGTCACTGTGCTGTCCGGGGCACTCGCCGCACTGGTTCGGCTGACGCGGCTCGACCATCCGCATGCGGTAGTTTTTGACGAAACCTACTACGTCAAAGGCGCCTATTCCATGTTGCATTTCGGGTTCGAACGCAGCTGGGAGGGCGAGAACGTTAACGAGCAATTCCTCGCTGGTGACCTGTCCGGGCTCAGCGATATGCCCGACCGCTGGGTGCATCCGCCGTTTGGAAAATGGCTGATGGCGCAAGGCATGCGCTTCGATGACGCCTCCGGGTGGGGTTGGCGGATGACGACGGCGGTGCTCGGGATCGCGTCGGTTATGTTGCTGGTGCGAATTGTGTTGCGCATGACGCGGTCGTTGCCGTTGGCTGGGCTGGCTGGGGTAGCGATGGCACTCGATGGGATGGGTATTACGCTGTCGCGAACCGGTCTGCTGGATGGGATGCTTGCGTTTTTTGTGTTGGCGGCGTTTTGGGCGGTGATGCGGGACCGTGAGTGGTTGCTGCGGCGGTTGGACAATGACAGTCGCGCCCGGCCATGCCCGGGCGTCCGGCCATGCCCGGGTGTCCGGCCATGGCTAATTCTGGCAGGCGTTTTTATCGGGTTGGCGGGTGCGGTGAAGTGGTCGGGCTTCTTCGCCGGGGCTGCTTTTGGTTTACTGGCGTGGGCGTGGGGAACCTTGCTACATGCGCAAGCGGGGCGTCGACGTTGGTTCCTCGCCGGATTGCGTGATGGTGTTCGTGCGTTTTTTAACTATGTGCCAACCCTTGCTTTTACCTACCTGGTGTCGTGGATGCCATGGTTCCTCAACCCGCACGGTTGGGATCGTCGATGGGCACAAACCCATCCGGACGAACTTCCACTGCCTTGGGCACCGGATTGGATGAACTCATTTATTCACTGGCACCAAGAGTCTGCTTCGTTCCACACCGGACTTAATACTGAGCATATTTACGAATCTCAAGCTTGGATGTGGTTGGCTCAGCTTCGCCCGGTCTCTTTCTACTGGCGTTCAAGTGAAGATCTGCCCGCCGACGCCTGCCTTGGGTCGGACTGCGTTGCCGCTATCACTTCGATCGGAAACCCAATTGTCTGGCTGCTTGGGCTGATTTCACTCGGCCTTATTATCTATCTTGCATTTAAACGCGATTGGCGGGCGTGGGGGATTCTTGCTGGTTACCTCGGTACATGGGCAGTATGGCTAATTTATGTGGATCGTACAATCTTCCAGTTTTACGCGGTCACCACGCTACCCTTCGTGGTGCTCGCCGTCATTATCGGTATCGAAGCAGTTTTTGAAGACGATACTCCCACCCGGCAAGTCCATGTAGGAACAACGACCTATCCGGTAATCAGTTTGCGATTCACCGCGGTAGATCCGAAGAAGCGTTATCCGCAACTGCCGCTTCTTGGCACAGCTAGCGCTCCTGTCCGACCTCTTACCTCGGCCGGGAGCAAGGCTGTGATCATTGTCGGGACGGTTATTACGATATTCGGCTTGTTTTGGTTGCCGTTATGGACCGCAATACCTGTTCCGCACTGGTTCTGGCAGATTCACATGTGGCTACCCACCTGGATTTGATGCTTTTACCCCGATTCGACTCCCGAAATTAGGGAAAATCGAACTATCCGCAGATAG
>JAAYWS010000048.1 GCA_012516575.1 Actinomycetaceae bacterium | reverse complement strand
TCTGCGGATAGTTCGATTTCCCCTAATTTCGGGAGCTGGAAGTAGGGTTTAGGGAGCTGGAAGTAGGGTTTAGGGAGCTGGAAGTAGGCCTTGGAGAGCGGTGAGTGCAATTCTGGGCTCTGGAAACAGCAGGACTCAGAAAATAACTCCACACTCAAATGCGAAGAGCCCAGAAAATCCCTTATGTCGGTCTTCATTCTTGAGTTTTCTGAAACATAAGAAGGATTTTGAAGCTGGTATCGAGGCGATTAACACCGGCACCGCAACCAAACACCTACGTTTTAAACAAATAACAGCCTAAAAGCTCACAACTCAACGGTTACCTTAATCCCAGCTAAATTCCGGCTTGTTTCTCACTTTCCCATGTGTTGCTTTGCTCTTGGCATAGAAGAACCAGACTATTCCCGCGACTATTCCCGTTCCTAGACCGGAAAATACAATAGTGTTTGGCACTGCCGCGAATAGTTCACCGAGTGAGAAACCGTCTAATTCGTTGTTATAAACGCGCATTATCGCCTGATATACGCCCCACGAAAGTATAAATAAAAGCCCGGACACAACTGGGAACACCAATGCTGCGATTAAGTAGTTGTTTCCTATTTGCCACGACTGTTGCTTGCCACATGCCGGGCACGGAACGGGAAATCCGGCGTCTGCCCCGCCCAAGCCTCGTTGTGCAGAACCTGGCTCCTTGTCTTCGGTTGATATTTCAGCAATATCCGAATACATGCCCGCTTGCGCATGCCGTTGTACTCGCTCATACTTACCGTTCACATCCTCAACTGCACGTTGATGAAGCTCCAATGATTGTTGATCAGTTAGGTCACCCCCGGACCTGGTTTGCATAATGCCGTAGCCGTAAACCGTACCTTGGAGCCAGTTTGTTAATACCCCACAGTGCTCACAGGTAAAACGATAATGATAATGTCGGGTTACTTTAGCGATATGTTCCCGGTAGTGAATCGCCATTGATTTCTCCTGCGGTATTTGTTTTTAACATTTCGGTTACTTTCCAGTTTCTAACTGTTTGATAACAACCGCAAGGCTTTTCGATGGGGAGGCTGACCCTAGGGCTCAAGTATCCGTGTGTATCGGCATTATTCAGCGTCGTACTGCGCGTTAAGCTGTTTCTCAGCCGCCCACTCTTCAACAAAAAGCGCAACAACCCCGTCCCATTCCATAGCCCCCGAAACATATTCGGTCAGCGCCTGAGCAAACTCTGCTTTGAAAAACTCAGACGGATACGTGTTAAACACCCACGGGACGACGTACTTGTCTTCGTCCGCCAGATACCGCTGAATTTCTGCAACGAGTGGGTTTGCCGGCACCTCATCTTGGGCAAAAGAGGTATACGGAGCTAGGTAGCCGAGATCATTAAGAACGAGTTCCTTGCCTTCATCCGAGGTATAGAGCCAGTTGAGGAAGTCGATGGACGCCTGCTGATCATCTTTATCCACCTGGGAGTTAACGGCCATAAATGCTTCGGCGCCCACTGCTAGGCCCTGATTCTCTTCGCCTTCAACGCCGATGTAAATTGGCAAGAACTTGATGTCCTCTTCCAGAACAATACTGCCCTCTACTTCAGCGATCTGGTCCCATGCCCAGTTACCGTTTTGGACCATAGCAGACTGACCGGTAGCAAATTCAGTCATGGAGTCAGTAACGGTCTTCGACGAGGCCTGCGCCCGTTCAACTGTCGAGTTGTTCAAGTACAGGTTAAAAATATTCCTGAAGTTCTCGTTGTAGGAGAATGCAATTTCCTGTTTATCGGTGACGTTATCGTCTTGGTATTCGTAGAAGATCGCAATATTGGACAGGTGGGCCTGCCAGCGCCACTCCTCGCCCGGCGAAAGCGAAGTCGCAGAGAATACTCCTTCAATACCGAGTTCGTCGGCCTTAGACTGCATGTCTTCAACAACAGCCTGCAAGGTAGCAAAGTTGTTGACTTCGTCCATCGACGCTACAACTGCGTCTTCGGTTTCAAAGTAGGTGCGCATAATCGCGTCATTGTAGATAATGCCGTAGCCATCGATAGCCGCCGGAATACCGTAAACCTTGCCGTCGTCGTCTTTCAGCGCAAAGTTCTCATCGACAAGCAGACCGGTTAATTCCATATCAGAAATGTCGAGCGTGTAATCCTGCCACGACGCCAAATCCACCGGCCCATCAAGCTGAAAAATCGTAGGGGGCTCAGACTTACTCATTTCAGTGCGTAGCGTCTGTTCATAAGCGTCTGCTGTGGCGGTAACGATCTTAACGTCAACACCAGTTTCCGCAGTGTAAACATCAGCAATGTTTTTAAGAGCCTCTTCCTGTTCCGGATGCCAGGTAAGGAGGTAGACCCGGCCTTCCACCGTCCCATCATCAGTTGCTGAATTCGGCTCAGAACATGCTGCAATGCCCCCAAGCATCAAACTGGTAGCCGCCGCTACAGCCAGTAAACGCTTATACGATGCCATTTGAGCCCTCACTTTAGACTTACTGCACTATTCAATGCTACGTTCATCCGTAATTCTTCTATACGGAGATAACCTAGCAAAATCTCAGCTCTTTACAAAAGCTTACAAAGATATTGCTACACCTTAGCTACTATGACTTGAGATAAAAACACCCCTATTTGCCTTTAGTCACCTCGACCGCATAGGCTCAGAGTATGTTCTTGCGAATGCTTAGCTAGCGCGGGGCTCTTCTCGATTCGAGCCAGCTCCGCGCGGTTCTCCTGCCCAATCCCGAACCCCAGCTAGCTAAGGAAAATCATGAGTTCATATTTCGCACATCCCACTGATGACGACGAGGTCACCGACCTCGCTCCGGTCGCTGATTTTGATACCGGGTATCGCCCACACTACTCCGAACATTTAGGTGCGCTTCCGGCTTCTGGTGCTTGGCGCGAAGGCGATGACCCCGGCGAACGCCAATTTATTGACCTTGGCCCCTACATCACCGAACTGGGCGGCGCGATCCCCAATGTGCGCCTCGCCTACGAAACATGGGGCGAGCTCAACGAAGACGGCACGAATGCTATTTTACTCTGCCACGCACTCACCGGTGACTCCCACGCTACTTCGCGAGATGGTGAAGATGGCTGGTGGCCTGCTGTTGTTGGCCCAGGCAAAGCCCTCGACACGAATAAGTATTTTGTTGTCTGTCCGAACGCGTTGGGCGGCTGCCAAGGATCAACCGGACCGGCTTCCCTACACCATGATGGCAAGCCTTGGGGTTCGCGCTTTCCGGAAATTACCATTCGCGATATGTGTGCCGTGGAGACACGTTTGGCCGATGCGCTGGGCGTAGACTCGTGGGCTCTTGTTGCCGGGGCTTCTTTTGGAGGCAACCGGGTGATGGAGTGGGCAGCCAGCTATCCGGAGCGGGTACGTTCTTTTGCAGTATTAGTTTCTGCACCGGCGACGACGGCGGAGCAGATCGCCTGGGCGCACACCCAGATCCAAGCAATTGTTTTGGATCCGGGTTTTAATGGCGGAGACTACTACGATGCTCCTGACGGTTACGGGCCGCATCGCGGCTTAGGGCTCGCCCGCGAAATCGCACACACCACCTACCGCTGTTCCCAAGAACTCGATACCCGCTTCGGGCGTACCCCGCAAAAAGGCGAGGATCCACTCGCTGGCGGCCGTTACGCGGTAGCTTCCTATCTGGACTATCACGCCTATAAGCTGGCCATCCGCTTCGACGCCAACAGTTACATTGCGATCACCCAGTCAATGATTACCCATGATATTGGCCGTGGCCGAGGTGGAACAGATGCGGTACTTGCTACCCTCACCCAGCCTGCTCTCGTCGTCGAAGTCGATTCGGATCGGCTGTTCTATCCGAAGGACGCACGTATACTGGCCGCAAAACTGCCCGGCTGTGACGGCGTCGTGACCGTACATTCAGATTTTGGGCATGACGGATTCTTAATCGAAGTCGACCAAGTTTCCAAGATTCTTACAGATTTCCTCGCTACTGTGGATGTATGACGCGCTGGACGGAAGATTTTCTCGGACCTGGATTTAGCCAAACCACGTTAGAATTACACGGCGACGACGAAGGCGACGTCGTCGCTACGCTCGTGCGGTATCGTGCAGAAGACGAATTCGGGACCTCATTAGCAGGCCAATACGTTGCACAGCCCTTTGCGTTGCTGGCTATCCACGGCTGGAATGACTATTTTTACCATCAAGAATTCGCCCGGCAGATCACTGCTCTCGGTGGCCATTTTTATGCGATTGACCTGCGCAAATACGGCCGGTCCCACCGTGAAGGGCAGTCGTGGGGATATATGACGGATCTGTCAACCTACGATGAAGACATTCATGCGGCCCTCGATGTTATTTTCCATGCTCACGGCTACGATATTCCGTGCGTATTGTATGGGCATTCTACGGGCGGGCTGACCGCAACTTTGTGGGCCGAACGCCATCCCGGTTTATTAGCCGGGTTGATTCTCAACTCGCCTTGGCTGGAGTTTCAGGGCTCGACGCTGATTCGACAACTGGGCCAGCCGCTGCTCGACACTGTGGCTTCTATTTCCCCAACCACGGTTTTTCCGCTGTCTGGCAACGATTTTTATCAACGCTTACTCACTGGATGGCTCGACAAAGATGAACAGCTCACCGGGGAAATGATTGGCGATCCGTTTTACGACGGCGGGTGGCAACCAGATCCTAGGTATCGTCATCCATCCAGTTTTCCGATTCGTGCAGGATGGATCGCCGCAATCCTCCGCGGACATGCACAAGTGGCCGAAGGGCTTAATATCGACTGCCCGGTACTTGTGATGACATCGAATAAATCGATCCTTTTAGAATCGTGGAGTCCGCAGATGCGCGGTGCCGACACCGTGCTGGATGTCGAACAGATCTGGAAACGTGTCCCTACTCTTGGCCACGTCACAACACTTGTACGTCTTGAAAATGCTATCCACGACGTCTTATTATCGCGCGCTAGCGTGCGCGAAGAAGCCTACGATCATGTGGGCAGGTGGCTGCACGGCTATTTAAGAGCGTAGGGCTGGTTGCGTGAGCCGAATTTCTAGATAATCGCCGCATCGTGCTCTATACGGCGCGATGCGGCGATTATCTAGAAATTCGGCTCGCTACTACCAGCACGCGACCTATCGCAGATCTCCCAGTCGACGTCCATCGACCGTCCGCCAGCCACGCCACGGATCTGCTTCCCCAATATTGGCATAGCTTGTAGCGGCCGCTCCCGGATCAGTAAAACGTGCACCGTCAGCCATGACGAAATAGCCCTCATGGTCAAGGGTTGTTTCAAGATTGATGCCACGACGCCGCGAATACCAGACAAGTCGCACTGGGCCACCGTTACGGCGCACAATTTCGCGGTTGCGCACGACCTCCACAATCTCATGATTGCCAGTAAATACGCGGGCATCAGCCTCTGCGGCTTCCGCTACTGCACGAGCGGCGGCCTCCGCCGATGCACGCTCCGAAATCAACATTTTTTCGCTGGTATCTGCCGGTGCTGAGCTTTCCCACAGCAATTGTTCAGCCCGTTTTGTTGAGTCGAGGACCTCATCAAAAAGAGTGCGTCCTTCGCGTAGCGGAACAATCGGCTCGGTCAGGAAATCTGCCGGATTCGTCCAGGTCAGTGGCTTAGCAACTGGTTGTTCGGGCATAGGCGGTGGAGGCGGCGCTGGCGTCGATACTGGCGCAGGCTCGGGTGTAGCTACCGGAATACTAGGGGTAGCTTCCTGTGCAGCTTGCGCCCGTAATTCGGCACGCCGTTGCATACGAGTACGTCGTTTTTCTGCTTGCCGCTGACGACGCCGGGCCCGGCGTGAAACCCGCGGACCCGGGCTGGGTTCAGGATCCGGTGCCGACGCCGGTTCGGGGACTGGTACCGAAGTAGGTTCGGGGGCTGGTGCCGACGCCGGTTCAACAACCGCCGCCGGAGTTGGCGCCGAGGCGGTAGCCGTGGCAGTTGCCGCTACCTGCTCTGGTATTTCCGGCGTCATTTCAGCCAACATAATAGCGGTATCACGGCGAACGAGCGGAACCGGCGCATCCTGCTCGGGTACTTTATCAGCAATTTCTTCCTCAATCAGTTGCTGAAGCGGATCAACCTGATCAGAAGGCAAAATAATCGGTTCCGGTTCAACGGGAGGTGGGGTAAACCGCGGGATTTGCATTGTCGCGTTCGGATTCCAGCCCTCAATATTCCACAGTGCCGGATCAATATCCCAGCTTTGTTCAGCTCCTTGCGGATCGACTACGCCGTCTTCCCGATCAACATTTTCGTTCATGTTCATTGCTTCTTCTGGCTGGGTCCGAACAGTATCAGTGCTGGTATGACTAATCGTAAACGGGCGACGGGCGCCTCGTAAAACTTGGGCGCGTAAAGTAGCGACATCGACAATCTCCACCAACGGCCCGTTTATCCCATGATGCAAAATAACCTGCTGGGCTTCTAATCCAAGACCCGACAAAGCGGCAAGCGGATCACGAGCATCCGGCGCCAAAAATCCAATAAACAAGTAAAGGCGCGGGCCCTTACCGGTGACTGGCGGAGAAGCATTAATAAAATTATTCCAGTCCGTGTTGAAGTCAAGAATATTACGCGCAGACAGATCGATAAGTTGACGTCGGTTGAAATCAGCATGGCGTCCGGCACGCGCCGCAGCGCGTACCAATCCCCTAGCATCAAGTTCTTCTACTACTTCGACCGTGACAATATTTCCGAGCGGATCAAGGGCGACTAGTGACTCTTGATTTTCGTCGCGCTTATCGGCGGTAGTCCACCCGACTGCGAAAAGTGGGCGGTCAATAAGTGACAGTACATCGGCTCGAATCGCGTTCAACACCTGTTCGGAGACTTTATGCCCCTCATCTAGAAATGCCGGTGCGCTTACAAGCTTGCCATCCTCGAACGCGAAAACAGCCATCTGTCACCTCCCCGAAATACGTGCTTACCAAGCTTATCGAAGATTTCTCAGAAGTACCTGAATAGAAAGGCCTAGATACGAAGTCCCTGATTATCCGTGGTTTTTCCGGCGCGCATTACGGCCATCACGGATCAGCTCCGCAAGATGAATTCCTTGATCTCCAGCCAGCTGGGCAGCCTGAGTACGGCAGGAGAATCCGTCAGCCAAATACACTGCATCCTCCGCTGCACCTTCAAGCGCGGGCAAAAGTGCATTATTCGCAACGGCTACTGACATATCGTAGTGGCCCTTTTCCATGCCGAAGTTTCCAGCTAGTCCGCAACAACCCGACACTTGCTTTACGGTAGCACCCGATTGTGCCAGCAATTGCGCATCCGCATCCCATCCCATAACCGAGTAGTGGTGGCAGTGCGGTTGAGCAACGATTTCTACTCCGCTTAGGTCGGGCATTTCAAAATTATCCGGGCCGAGCGGCGCCGGCGCGGTCAGTAGCTCGGCCAGCGTGTACGTCATCTCGCTCAGCACATTCGTACGCGCATCTTCGGGAAGAAGATCACGAATATCATCGCGCAAAACCGCGGTACACGAAGGTTCGACGCCAACAATCGGGATTCCCGACGCCGCAAACGGAGCGAGAATCGATAGCAGGTTACGCAGTTCTTTCTTCGCAAGATTAAGTTGTCCGGTAGAAATATAGGTCAATCCGCAACAGGCAGTCTTCGGCGGGATAAGCACGGTATATCCGGCATCCTGCAACACGGCGACCATAGCCTGTGCACCCGAAGTGTCTAAGGTGTCGGAGAAAGAATCCGACCAGAGCATAACGTACTTAGGCGCTTGACTATCTGCGTCAACACCCCGCTTGCCCGGACGCAACCCGGGTAGCTCCCGTACCGAAGCCACCCGCGTCGTCCCAGCAGAATCAACCCACGAAGAGAAACGCTGCTCGGTAAAGGTGACCATCTTGCGTCGTCCATCAATCCGGGATACTGCGAAGGCAATCTTACGGATTAGCGGAATGCCCATTGCAAAATTCGCTACTTTTGCCAGACCCGGAATTGTGGTCACTAGGCGCGCCAGCAGTGGCAGATTGCCCAGAATATAGTGGTTATTCGGACGCTTTTTGCCCTTGTACGCCCGGAATAAGGTTTCAGACTTGTAGCGGGCCATATCAATACCGGTTGGGCAGTCCGAGGAGCATGCCTTACACGATAAACACAGATCAAGGACTTCCAGCGTGGCCTTGTCAGCAAAACCTTCGACGAGTTTGCCTTGGGTCACTTCTTGGAGGACGCGGGCGCGGCCGCGAGTCACGTCCTTTTCGTTGCGGGAAGCAAGGTAGGACGGGCACATAAAATGTCCGGTCGCACTACGGTCAGCACGGCAGTTACCCACGCCGGTACACCGGTGAACAGCCTTGGTGAAATCTCCTTCGTCTTCGGTGAAGTGGAAACCGTCCGCGTATGGGGTCGGGCTGGCATCCGGGCGACGCAGATCGTGATCAATCGGATCCGGTGCAACGAGAACGCCAGGGTTGAGGATATTATCCGGGTCAAACATATGCTTGACTTGGCGGAACATAGTTAAAGCTTCCGGGCTGTACATTCGTGGTAATAGTTCCGAACGTGCCCGGCCGTCCCCGTGCTCACCCGAAATCGAGCCCCCATGGGCTACTGCCAGATCAGTAGCACGCTCCATGAACTCGCGGAATACTGCTACCCCGGGCTTTTCATCAATCGGGAAGTCAATGCGCACGTGAACACAGCCGTCTCCAAAGTGACCATACATGAGCCCGGCAAGATTCATCTCATCCATTAAGGCTTGTAAACCGGTCAGATAATCCCCGAGGTTTTCTGGTGGTACCGCAGAATCTTCCCAACCTGGCCATGCGGCATTACCGTCCGGGGTGCGACCACCCAATCCCGCACCGTCAGCTCGGATTCGCCATAGCTCACTAGCTTCCGGACCAGCCGGGCGGACCATAGAATGCTCGGTGTTCGCATCTCCAAGAATCCCCGCAACGCGTTGGTCAATAATCGATAGGTCTTCGCCTTCAAGCGCACCGACCTCGATGAATAGCCAACCGCCGCCTTCGGGCAGCTCCGGCACGCTGCCTTTCGCCCGGCGCACTACATCAATCAGTTCAGCATCCAACCCTTCTACTGCGAGCGGACGATGCCGCAAAATTGCGGGCACATCACGAGCAGCAGTGGGCATATCCGGGTAACCAAGGATGACGAGGGTGGGCGCGTCCGCTATCGGCACAAGGCGCAAAGTGGCTTCGGTAAGCACGACGAGCGTACCTTCCGAACCAACAAGGAACTTAGCCAAATCCCCGCCGTTTTCCGGAAGTAAATGTTCAAAGGCATAACCAGAAACCTGCCGAATAAACGTCCCAAAGCCCTGCCGGATAGTAGCAAGATTTTGCTCGACCAAAGCGCTCAAACCGGGAATATCTGCAATCGGTTTCTCATCCGTGGCATCAGCTGCATTTCGCGCATGAATATGCCGGCCCTGTCCATCAATACCGGTTAACTCGAGCACATTGTCCGAGGTTCGCCCGTAGGCGACCGCGCGCGGTCCACAGGCATTATTACCAATCATTCCACCAAAACATGCACGGTTTTGAGTGGACGGATCCGGACCAAAACGCAGTCCATACTTCGCGGCTGCTTTTTGCAGGTCTGACATAATGACGCCCGGTTCAACACGGGCGGTGCGAGCTTCGGGATCAATCTCAAGGATCCGGTTCATATGACGGGAGAAATCAACGACGACGCCGGTGCCGATCGCGTTACCCGCCACCGACGTGCCTCCGCCACGAGCGGTAATTGAAACACCGCGTGCCCGGCAAACATCGATAATGTTTTCCACGTCTTGGGCATTACGCGGGAAAACTACGAGCGTGGGAACTACCCGGTAATTAGAAGCATCCGTGGAATACTCGGCCCGCGCTCGGACAGAATCGTCAACTTCTCCGGTAATCGCCGCAGCGAGCGCATCGCGCAACGCAGTATCTTCGTTTGCTACCGTTTTGGCTGACCGTGCCATCATATTCCCCTCACTACCCCACTTTGGGTAAATCCACTTTATGTCATGACTGCATGCGCACGCTTAGACACGGTTAAATATCTTGCGCGCCTCCACCCGGTCAGTGGCCTGTCACGTCTGCTTTCTATTGTGCCAAGGTTTTGTTAGCTTAGGTGGCGATGCTCACCTCGTAGTCATTCAGCTCTTTTCTTTAGGCTACTACTGCCCCAGAAAATACCAGCCGAAAATATTACGGGCTTGCCTCAGCAAAGCTTTCCAGCGCGCGCAGAACTTCTGCTGCGTAAAGTTGTCCGCCTTCAACACCGGGATGAATCTGATCCCCGGCCAGTAATTCTGGGTGGGCTTGGGCGATGCTAAACCAATCAGCAACCCGCACTCGATCCGGATTTTCTGCGGCAAGCTCAAATATGGTGGCGTTGGCCGAATCTACCCACCAAGCTCCTGGAGCATGTCCAGTAATCAGTACAACGTACCGATCTGGACCAATAATTTCTTGCACTCTTGCGACCGTATCGGCATATATTTCAGAGTTATTTCCTAACCCAATCACCACATAGTCACCGAGGGTTCCCGCATCGACATACGATTGAGCAAGCTCGGGCAAGGCTTCAAAAGAGCGCGATACTGCCGCATCAACCGTCGCTCCCGGGAAAGTTTCGGCTAGCGCCGGAGCGGACGCAAGAGTGACGGAATCACCAATAATCGTCACATTTGTACCTTCGATAGACGGCGGTGCCGGCTCGGTGGCAGGCTCTTCCGTAGCCGAGTCGCTACTATCTGTTTCCTCGGTAGCGGCGGCCGCGGCGTCGTCACCTGAGGCTTGTAGCTCGGCAAGACTAGCTTGCGCGGCTAAAATAATCTCTTCTGCGCTGCTATGCGGGCGCTCGGTGTACACCGCATAGAACGAAAAACTGGCCACAGCACCTGCGAGCATGCCTACGAAAGTCGTGTAAATAAAGGAATGCCGGTTCATGATCCGCAGCGTCCACGTGCCGAAACCCTGCTGCCGGATCGGCGTTTCGACGTATCGGAAAGAAAGCGCGGCGGCAATAATTGACGCCGTCAACACCAGCAAAGCGTTGGCCGCAGGCGGGTATGGGGAATGATAATAGGCAATGACATAGAGCGGCCAGTGCCACAGATAAATTCCGTAACTGCGGTGTCCTAACCAGACCAGCAGGGGATGTTCGAGGAAGGAGCGCAAGCTATCTGATGCTCGTCCGGACGCATCCGGGAGAATTCCGCGAATGATAAAGAAAGCGAGGACGGAAAATCCAAGCATTCCCCACGGGTACATGTAATTATTTTCGGGCGCAAAAACGCCGAGAATAACAAGCGCAACTAATGACGGCCAAGCAAAGTACCCCCAGATCGGGGAAGCTGATGGGCGCGGAGCATACAAAATTCCTGGTAATGCTAGAGCTAAGGTCGCACCCAGCATCAGCCCGAAAGCATGCGTATCAGTACCGACATAGGACCGGGTTGGATCGTCCCCCAAAAAACGCAGATGAAGTGTTAGGGAAACCGCCGCTAGCGCCAAGGAAACAAAGGGGAGCCACCGCGGCATTCCGGCTTTTCGGCGCAAACCAAAGGCCAGCAACGCGAAAACAATAATCGGCCAAACGAGATAGAACTGTTGCTCGACTCCCAAGGACCACATATTTGTCAGCAGTTTTGGAGAACTGCGATCAAAATAGCTTGACGCATTCGCCACTTGGAACCAGTTATAAGTACCGGTAAGCGAGCCGAAAGTCTGCCAGCCCAGCTGAACAAGTGCATCGCCACCGACAACTCGAGCCAAGGCCGTCGTCGAGACCGTCGCAACCACAATCGCCGGGACCAGCCGCCGTAGCCGCCTTACCCAGAACTTCCCAAGCGCGACTCGTCCAGTCGTCGCATGCTCCTTCATCAGTAGCCCGGTGATCAGGAAACCAGAAATGACGAAGAAAACGTCAACACCCACGAACCCGAGTGCGCCTAGGCCGGGGATGAGATGGAAAATGAGGACGATGCCTGCGGCAATTGCGCGTAAACCGTCCAATCCGCGAACCCGAATGGGCGGTGCTCCGGGCACGCCGGTGTGTTTCGTCGTCACTTGCGTAGTAACGTCACTGCTCAACGCGCCTCCCTCCCCCAATATACGGCTCACAGACAATAATTCGCCGCTCTGGTGCGCGACCATCGCGGCGATTAACTTTATTAACCTGCTATCAGCTTACTCGGCTCCTCGGACATTACTCACGTCAGTCCGCACGCTGAGGCAAACCACACGTCTGTTGCCATGGGAGAAGTAATCGCTCGAGTGGATAGGCGGATTCATCTTTGGGATAGCCAGTTTCAGCTCTGGGGCTGACGATCGGACAATAAAGTTCGGGGGCTGGAAACCCAGCCCCCGAACAGGAGTTTTAGCTACCTATGTAGCATCAGTTGGCGTTATGCCCTCGCCTTAGGCGGTACGGTTAGCCGCACCCGTCGGCGAGCACTCTGCCTCATTCTCGATTGCCGCACGGCCCGCCTCCAGACGAGCAACCGGCACGCGGAACGGCGAGCAGGACACGTAGTCCAGACCAACAGTTGCGAAGAAGTGGATAGACAGCGGGTCACCGCCGTGCTCGCCACAAACACCCAGCTTCAGATCCGGCTTAACGGAACGGCCACGCTGTGCGCCCATTTCGACAAGAGCGCCTACTCCCTTGCAGTCGAGCGATTCGAACGGCGAGACGCCGAAGACGCCGTGATCGAAGTAATCGTTGAAGAAGGTGCCTTCGACGTCGTCACGCGAGAAGCCCCACGTGGTCTGGGTGAGGTCGTTGGTGCCGAAGGAGAAGAAGTCCGACTCGGTTGCGATCTCATCAGCCACAACAGAGGCGCGTGGCAGCTCGATCATATTACCGATTGGCAGATCCAGTTCGACGCCGTATTCATCAGCAACATTAGCGACAATCTCAACCGCCTGGTCACGGACGATCTGCATTTCACGCAGCGATCCGATCAATGGAACCATAATCTCCGGCTGTGGATCCTTACCGGCCTGCTTGAGCTCAGCAGCAGCTTCCGCAATTGCACGAACCTGCATACCGATCATGCCCGGCAGACGCAGGCCAAGACGGACACCACGCAGACCCAGCATCGGGTTCTGTTCGTGGTTAGCCTTGACGGCTGCGAGAAGTGCACGCTCTTCGTCGGTGACTTCCTCGCCCTTAGCTTCCTTCACTGCCAGCTTTACGGTCAGTTCAGTCAGGTCTGGGAGGAACTCGTGTAGTGGCGGATCGATAAGGCGAACCGTTACCGGCAGGCCATCCATCGCATCGAAGATGCCAATGAAATCGCCCTTCTGGAGCGGAAGTAGCGCGTCGAAGGCTTCCTGAATAACGGCGTCGTTGTCCTGGTTAAGAATAACCTTCTCAACCAGCTTACGACGTTCGCCGAGGAACATATGCTCGGTACGGCACAGGCCAATACCCTGTGCGCCAAACTCGCGAGCGCGCTGAGCGTCTTCCGGCGTATCCGCATTCGCGCGAACCTTCATCTTCCGGGTGGCATCAGCGTGGGTGAGAATCATGTCAACCGCACGGACGAGGTCCTTGGTGTCCTCATCATCCGACGCAGCCAGACCAGCTTCGAGGCCGGCCTCGATGTAGGTCATCACTGGGGAGTCAGAAACGCCGACTTCACCTTCGAAAACATCGCCGGTGGTGCCGTCAATCGAGATGACGTCGCCTGCGCGGTAAACCTTATCCGAGCCCTTAACACCCATGGTGCCAGCGGCTTCGTCGATCAGTAGCTCATCGGCACCAACAACACAGGTGCGTCCCATGCCGCGAGCAACCACGGCAGCGTGCGAGGTCTTGCCGCCGCGAGCGGTCAGTACGCCCGATGCGGCAACCATGCCCTCAAGATCGTCCGGATTGGTTTCGCGGCGTACCAAGATAACCTGGGCACCCGCAGCAACACGCTCGGTTGCCTGCTTGTTATTGAATACAATCTCACCAACAGCAGCACCAGGGGAAGCAGCCATACCGCGAGTAATTTCGATCTTGGCAGCGCCCTTATCGAACTGCGGGAAGAGGAGCGACGTGAGCTGGTCACCAGTTACGCGGGTAACCGCTTCATCCTTGGTGATCATGTCTTCTTCAACCAGCTGCTTGGCAATACGGAAAGCGGCAGCAGCCGTGCGCTTGCCAACGCGGGTCTGGAGCATCCACAGCTTGCCCTGCTGGATGGTGAACTCGATATCACACAGGTCGTGGTAGTGCGCTTCGAGGTCCTTCATAATGCCAACGAGCTCGTCATAAGAGCTCTTGTCAAGATCCTCGAGGTCAGCGAGCGAAAGGGTATTGCGAATACCGGCAACAACGTCCTCGCCCTGTGCGTTCTCAAGGTAGTCGCCGTAGACACCCGGGTCACCAGTGGAGGGGTCGCGGGTAAAGCACACGCCAGTACCCGATCCTTCACCCATGTTGCCAAACACCATGGTCTGGACGTTCACTGCGGTACCCAGATCGCTTGGGATGCGCTCACGACGACGGTAAAGAATTGCACGCTCGGTGTTCCACGAGTTGAATACAGCTTCTACTGCAAGGTCGAGTTGCTTGCGCGGATCCTGCGGGAAGTCAATCCCGGTTTCCCGCTTAAAGATTTCCTTAAACTGCACGACGAGATCTTTAAGATCCTCAGCGGTCATGTCAAGGTCGCCTTCGTAGCCCTTATTGTCTTGCAGGTCATGCAGCGCGTCGGCGAAGAGGTCACCGTCAACATCCATAACCGTCTTACCAAACATTTGGATGAGGCGACGGTAGGAATCCCACGCAAAACGCTCATTGCCCACATTCGCAAGGCCAACAACAGATTCATCGTTCAGACCAATATTGAGCACGGTTTCCATCATGCCCGGCATAGAGAACTTAGCGCCGGAACGTACCGACAGGAGAAGCGGATCCGCCGGATCACCAAGCTTCTTACCCATAGCAGCTTCCACATCAGCAAGTGCAGCAGTCACCTGATCTGCAAGCTCTGCCGGTGATTCGCCGTCAGCAAGGTACTTACGACAAGTCTCAGTGGTGATGGTGAAGCCCGGGGGAACCGGAATTCCAAGATTAGTCATTTCGGCGAGATTTGCGCCCTTGCCACCGAGAAGGTCCTTTTGGTCCTTGTCACCCTCGGTGAAGCTGTATACATACTTCGTCATTCGGCGTTGCCCTCCATTGGGTTGAGTTCAGTGTTTCGAATATCCGTACAGTTTCCGCTCGATTACTCCGGCTGGTTTCACTGGTCAGCTCCCTATCCGCTCGCTACTTGACTAAATAGATTCGTTCAACATAGCTAACTGAATGTTTGCCGTGGTAAAACACCTCTTTTTCGGAGAAATTCTGCAAAATCAGTCCGCCTAAAATGTACCACTTTCTAGGACTTCCGGGCCAGTGACGAACACAACTAGCAGTGATAAGGCCCGCTTTTGTTTTCGCCCAAGACTCAAGTGCAGGTCACGGCATTGTTTTCGGTTATTGCGAGTTTAGTGACTTTCCGGTTCGAAGAACTTACCCTTGGCCGCGAGCATAACGATCCGCGTGACCACAAAAACCACCACCACGGTCGCTACCAGCAATGCGATGGCTGCCATAATCTCGTAGGCGAAAACACCAGATTCTACAGCCATGATCAACGAGACCACTGCCAACGCAGCCAACGGGAAGGTGTAGGCGAGATAGGTGAGAGCAAAAGGAACTTGCCGTAGCCGCTTATGCTCCATCACAAGCAGGATTGCGAATGCCCACAGCGTGCCGTACAGGATGTAGGAAACCGGCCCGGTCGCATCACCAGTGAGCTGGAACCACGAGATGTACACAACCGCGGGCGGAGCAAGCATAATCGCGTACGACGGAAGCATGATCTTCGGGAAAGGTTCGGTGGCAAGCAACAGGCGGTAGAGCAAAATTGGGAGGATTCCCAGCCAGAAAAGCAGACCAACACCAAAGGAAAGCCATGCTAACTCAACGTTTCCAACCCGTGGAACCGCCATAGCAGCAATCACATTACCCACGATTGGTAACAGCCACACCGGGGTTACGTGCTTCATTTCGATTTCAGAGCGCTTGCTCCACTGGCTAACAACGTAAAGCATGATGATAAGTTGCCCAACCGCACCAAACCACCAAATCACATTGGCTGCCTGCGGAACTACCGGGGACGAAGCAGCTGCCAGAACAAGTGCTGAAATCGTAACGGCAGCGAAGAAAGGCAAACGCATCGGGTTTGCCAACTCTTTTTTGACGGCGTCTGAGTAAAAGGCAATCTTAATTCCGTATGCCACCATAATCAGCACCCACATAACAGCCGCAATCACCAGCAAGGCATTCGCGATTCCCACTGATACGTCCCACAAATGGGCCGCCCAGCGCCATGCGGAACTCAGTGCACCTACGCCCATTACGGACGCAAACAACGGAACGGGCATATTCGCAAGACTACGAGCGGGCTTATTCTTACCCTGTTTAGCTGACCGGCTGGCCATAAATACTCCTTTCACTCCCTTCCGGGAGTACGCCTACAGGCGACATCTTTAAGCCACCGGACAAACGCATTTGATCACAATGGCAACATCGATATTTAACCCGCTTTTAATGCCTACTATTCCCAAAGTGGAGCTAATTCACTTTCCTAGCCACATTCACAGTGCCGCATCCCACTTTTCCGGAGCCAAATCGTAGCAGAGCCCACACCTCGATAGAACCCCGGTTCATAAAAGCGCCAGATTATCCCACCAAGCTATTGGAGCTACTAGGCAGGGGAAAGCTCCTTGACAGATATGCCCATTACTATCAAGGAGCTTTCCCATTGACGAGCAACTAACGCTCAAACTGGCCAATAATCACTTCTTGGCTTCGATGAGAATATCGTCTGCAGTTAGTCCTTCTTGCTCCATTAGCTTCAGCTGCTCTTCCTTAGTCAAGTAGGTAATGCCCAAACCAGTCGCAGCTAAGATAAGTGCGAAGATCATGCCCGACCAGTTCAGGATCGCCCAGGGCAAGTATTCAAGAGTTGCCACCCCAAGCGTGCTGGCCATATAGGCACCTGCAGCAGTCCACGGCATCAAACATTCTGTTACCGACACTGAATCCTCAATGGTTCTCGACAATACCTTCGGGTGCAGACCTCGCTTAATATACTCCGGACGGAGAACTTCACCCGGCATGATAATCGAGATCTGCCCGTTCGAAGTGACCCCCGTGGTTCCCAGACAAATACCGATCGACGAAGCAATAAGGCCAAAGCGAGACTTGACGTTCTTCAAAATCTTGCCGGTAATCATTTCCAGCGACCCAGACACACTCATGATGCCAGCGAACAAAATCGCACAAAACGCGATCAGCAGGGTGCCCAGCATTGAATTCATACCGCCACGCTCAAGTAGTCGCGACATATCCTCCAAAGGTTCGATTGCAGCCCATTCTGATCGGGTGATCATTTCAAGGTTAAAACCGTTGATGATCGCTTGGACGTTATCTTGAATCGAAATCTTTTGGAAGATAGCAGCGTTAACCATTGCCAATAACGACGATACGAACATCACCGGGATTGTCGGGAACTGCATAGCCGCGCCCACGATGACCACAACCACCGGGACTAACAAGAGCAAATTAAAGTTAAACCCAGCTTCAAGTTGAGTGATAAGCACCCCGACCTTTTCCGGTACTTGTGCTGTAGTGGAGTTGGTCAGTCCAACAACAAGATAAAAGACACCCGCCAAAATAAAGGCAGGGCCCGTCGTCCACAGCATGTTCTTGATGTGGGTAAAGATATTAACGTTGGTGATCATCGACGCAAGATTGGTAGTGTCAGACAGTGGTGACATCTTGTCACCAAAATATGCACCGGCAACCACCGCGCCAGCAACCATTGCAAGATTTGCTTCCATACCAATAGCAACGCCCATAAAGGCCACGCCGATGGTTCCAGCAGACCCCCACGACGTACCAGTAGTGAGGGAGACAATAGAGGTGACCACAAGAGCGATTAATGCAAGATATTGCGGATCAATAATCTTCAATCCCCAATAGATCATGTATGGGATAGATCCGCCGGCCATCCATGCACCGATGAGGAATCCCACCATTAGAAGAATAAGTAGTGCAGGCCACGCCTTCGCCATTTTTGCAGAGACCGATTCCATAAGATCGTCCCACGTATATTTTAGTCGCAAGATTGCAATCATCGAAGCAACGACCGCGGCAAGCAGAATCATCGGTTCAACCGGCAATTCTAAAGTAATGTACCCCACGCCAATAAATAGCAGCAGAGACAGAATTGGAAGCAGTGCTTCCCAAAGATGAGGCGCCCGGCGTTGTGCGACGCCGTTTTTGTCAGCACCATTGCTTTCTGGAGATGACATCGCTGTTCCTTTCAGTTGTTATTGAAGTGCTTGGAATTTACCAATCAGGCGCGCAGTTGCTTCCTGAAGAGTTGCGTGGGGAACTGCCGTACTTAAGCGGAAGTACCCAGACCATTGCGACCCGTAGTTTTCACCCGGTCCAAACACGACCCGGGTAGTCTTAATAACCTCATTGCAGGCTTCACGGTTTGGCATCAAATCGGGTGCATGCACCCAGAGAAGATAGGTAGCTGGCGGAACAGTCACCCTTAGCCCCTCCACTTCCACCAACCGCTTTGCCGCATAGTTAAGATTGCTAGTTAGATGTACGTTGAGGCGGTCGATCCATGCGCCGTCAGAATTCCACGCGGCAATCGCTGTGGGTAGTGCAAAGAAATTGGGATTGTGGATGCCAGCCGCTCGCAAAGCTTCCCTTGCTTGCTGTCGTAAAACCGGATCTGAAATGATGGCGGCTGCTGTTTCGATGCCTGCGACATTAAAACTTTTCGCTGGTGACACGCAGGTGACGATTTTAACTGGACTCTTGAGTTCACCGGCGATTTTTGCGATTGGAATCCACTGTTTGCCTGGACGTAAAATGTCACAGTGGACGTCATCAGAGATAATAACGACGCCGTTTTCTTCAGCAAGCCGCAGAATGCTGACAAGCTCTTCATAGGAAAATAACTTGCCCGTAGGATTGTGCGGATTAGTCAGGATAAATACGTCGATATGAGTAAAAGATTCACGCATTTGTTCTGCATCGAAACTCCAGTTACCGAAGCCGTCATCGACTAAAAGTAGTTCCGTTAGATGAGCTCCGGACCGTTCCACCACTTCAATAATCGGACCATAATAGGGCGAAAACGTGCCAATACGAGCCTTCGGGAATACGTGCGTGCAAAGCGCAGCGATCATTTCAATAATTCGCGGGGTAAAAACTACATCATTTGCGCCAAAACTCCAGTTATGCCTCCGCTCAAACCAGTTTGCGCACGCTTGGCCGAACTCCGGAAATACTTCCGTATAGCTATAAATTCCATGACCAGCAGCATTGGTAATTGCTTGCTTTACTTCTGGAGCGGTTTCAAAGTCCATTTCAGCGATTGCTAAGGAAATAAAATCCGCACCGTATTCACTCGCGAGGCAATCCCAGCTCGCACTGAACGTGCCGAAACGGTCAATACGCTCAAACTCGTTATCGTTGTTGGACATCCCGACTAAACCTCACTATTTCCTACATATCGCCATTGAAAGAAATAATTTTCAGAAAACGCCCGCACCCCCAACATAATTAGTTTTAAGTCTAAACAAATTAAGATGCTTCGCGAATCTCTGAATAGTTTGTTTAATGTCTAAACTAATCGCTAACGGGCCATATGGCAAGCACTTTTTGAAAATAGCGATGATTTAGTTACATATCTCAACTAATTATCGGTTACTTTGCGAAAGAACTCCAATGCCGCCACCAGAATCGCTTCGGTTCCAATACGTAATGTAGGCTGCATCACTGGCGCAAAACGCGGATTGTGGTTCGCCACTTCGGTTCCCGGCACAAAACCGCCCAAGTGCCAATACAGATACGGAGTATTCCAAGCGTTTGGAATAAAGGAAAAATCTTCTGACCCCGTGGACTTCTTCTGCTCGACAACCTGCTCGGCTCCGAAATACTGCTCAAAAGCTTGCGTCACTCGTTCGGTGACAACGGCGTCGTTATCCGTTAACGGAAACTCATCATAAATCTCGATCTCCGGAGATCGCGGGGAACCAGCGACGGCACATTCACCCTCCACAATGCGCCGGATTGCGCTCAAGATTTTCTCATGGGTCTCGTTTGAGTACGTGCGCACGTTAAGGAGCAGTTCTGCGCGGTCTGGGATCACATTGGATTTCGCTCCTGCCTGGATAGCGCCAACAGTGACGACGCCGAACTCGCCAGGCGCAAGCTCTCGAGCCACGATTGTTTGCAAGCGCAAAACGATGCTGGCTGCGAGTACTACTGGGTCTATCGACAAATGTGGCATCGAACCATGGGAGCCCTTGCCGTATATCACCACTCGCAACGAGGCGGCTTGACTCATCGAAGCACCCGCAACGGTTTGCAACTGCCCCAGCTTTGCCGGCATGACGTGTTGCGCAAGAGCCACATCCGGGCGGGGAACTTTCGCAACCAAACCGTCCTCAACCATTGCCCGCGCACCACCAGCTATCTCCTCCGCCGGCTGGAAAAGCGCAATATAAGTTCCAGACCACGAATCACGATTTTCCGCGAGCCACCGCGCTGCACCTAATCCACAAGAAATATGCAAGTCGTGCCCACACGCGTGCATCACGCCCGGAACCTCTGAGGCATAATCGAGCCCGGTGTCTTCACTCACCGGAAGTGCATCAGTATCCGCGCGAAAAAGTACGACCGGACCGGCGTCGTTCGCAGCATTGTTCTGCAGCACCCCAACAATTCCGCCGCCAATCTCCTGCACCTCGTACCCGAAGCTGGTTAGCTCGCGCGAAATAACACCATTCGTGCGCACCTCTTCGAACGACAGCTCCGGGTGACGATGCAAATCTTTATACAGCTCTTCTTGCCACGATTGCATGGACGGGTAGTCAAAACTCATAATGCGGCCTTCACCTATCGTTAACGCAGATTTACCGTCTGGACTGTCGAACCAACAGATAAAACGTTTACTATGTCAAATACGAACTCAGCGTAACAGGGCAAAGATTTCGTTGTCGTGAATTTCTCCTCAGAAACTTTGGACGCCAGTGAAAGTATTTTGTGTTACTCATTACATCAACCTTGCCTTTATACCCCCGGGGGTATACGCTAGGTGTCGTTAGTGTTACTACCGAAACCAGAATTCCAAATATTTGCACACCGTACACCGGGTGTTCAAATGGAATAAGATAGTGATGTCCACATCGTTCCGGCAAAGCAGCCGGACTAGTGAAAAGGATCAGCATGGCTGACATTGTCATTTTAGGTGCTGGAGTTTCCGGGCATACCGTTGCCCTGCATGCCAAGCGCCTTTTGGGAAGCGGTCACAACGTTACCGTCGTGACGCCAAATTCAAAGTACAACTGGATCCCATCCAACATCTGGGTTGGTGTCGGCGCAATGACCGACAAGCAGGTTCTCTTCCCGCTCGCTCCAGTTTACAAGCGCAAGAAGATTAACTACATCCAAGCTAAAGGCGTTGCTATTCACCCAGATGGCGATGCTGATAATCCGCAAGGCTATGTAGACATCGAATACACCAGCAAGGATCGCGCTGGCGAAAAGGGCCAGATTCGCTTCGACTACTTGGTTAATGCCACGGGTCCGCGCCTTGCATTCGACGCTACCGAAGGTCTGGGCCCAGACAACGGCTACACCACCTCGGTATGTACCTCTTCGCACGCAGTTCACGCTAACGAAGAGTTAAAAAAGGCCATCGCGAGGATGAAGGCTGGCGAACACCAGACCGTCGTTATCGGTACCGGCCACGGCACCTGTACCTGTCAGGGCGCAGCTTTCGAATACCTGTTCAATGTTGAGCATGAAATCAAGGCAGCCGGGGTACGCGATCTTGCTGACGTCATCTTCTTTACCAACGAAGCCCAACTGGGCGACTTTGGTATGGACGGCATGCATTTCAAGCAAAACGGCTACGTTACCAACGCGGAAATGTGGACCCAGTCCCTCTTCCGGGAGCGCGGCGTTAAGGCAATTGTTGGCGCTGCCGCCCACCGCATTGATGAAAATACGATCTATTACGAGACCCTTGATGGTTCGCACCACGAACTCCACTATGATTTCGCGATGCTCCTGCCGCCGTTCCAGGGCCAGCCGTTCAAGGCCTACGATCGCGACGGTAACGACATGACCTCCGATCTATTCCTGCCATCCGGCTTCATGCGCGTTGACGCGGATTACTCGCCCAAGACGTACGAAGAGTTCAAGCCGGAAGACTGGCCAGAAACCTACCAGGTTCCGGGCTACCCGAATATCTTTGCTGTCGGTATCGCCTTCGCACCTCCGCACCAGATCTCCCGTCCTCGCAAGACCCCTAACGGTACCGTGATTGCTCCGGCTCCACCACGTACCGGTATGCCGTCGGGCGCTATGGGCAAGGCTGTCGCCTACACGATCGCCGATATGATCAAGAATCCTGGCGCTGAACCGCACAAGGCTTCGATGGCAAGCATTGGTGCGGTTTGTGTCGCATCCTCGGGCTACGGTTTCCTCAAGGGAACTGCTGCCGCCATGTCAATGCAGCCAATTGTCAAGGATTTCGACAAGTACGAAACCGGCCGCGATATGTCGTTGACCCACGGCGAGATTGGCCTGCACGGTCACTGGATGAAGGTTCTGCTTCACTACATGTTCATCTACAAGGCAAAGGCCCTCCCGGGCTGGTCGATTATTCCGGAGTAAACAATGGCAAAAAATGTTGATCTACCACTGCTCGATATGAGCAAGGCCCCGAACCCGTCGCGAATTACCCTGCATACTCGCCAGAACGTGCTGGTGCAGGCCGTGAAATTCGCTGGCTTCTCGCTTAATACAATCATGATGGTCATTAAGGCTCACTAGTAAAAGCACGGCCGTTGTCTTTAATGGCAGCACCTGCCGAAGTGAGCACATCAGGCTACATCAATAGCTCAAAATGGCGGATTTTCACGATAGACATCGTTGAAAATCCGCCATTTTGTGTAACTACGAGATGAGGAACGGCCTTCCATCCTTGAAACAAAAAGCAGACTTTTTGAGACTGATTTGCGGATCAAAAATACTCCTGCCTACCATGGATTCGTGAACACGATTATGAGCATCTGGTGGTGGCTCGCGTAGGCGGGCCTTATCGGCGTTCAATCAAGTTCAGGCTCGCACACGGATTCGTGACATGCGGGCCATTTTTATAGCGTCTGTTCAGGTCAACGAAGCCGGGAAACACTAGGGCACCGCCCACCGAAAGGAAAGACCATGACCACTCCGGAACTTAATAAGCGCGATACGCTCATTGATGCGTATTTCGGCGAGTACGGCGGGCAGTATGTTCCCGACGCACTTTACCCGGTACTTGATCAACTCGAAGCCGCCTTTGTTGAGGCTCGCAAAGATCCCGAGTTCCTTGCAGAATTGGCGGAACTCCAGAAGCGCTACCTTGGCCGCCCTTCACCTGTTTATGAATGCGCAAACCTGCCATTAGCAGGCCGGGGCCGAGGTAAGGCTCGAATCTTCCTTAAGCGTGAAGACCTGATGCATGGCGGCGCACACAAGGGCAACCAAGTCCTCGCACAAGCACTTATCGCTAAGCGCCTAGGCAAAACCCGGCTCATTGCCGAAACTGGCGCCGGTCAACACGGCGTAGCTACCGCAATGGTTGCCGCACTGATGGGTATGGAATGTGCTGTCTACATGGGCGCAACCGACGTCGCCCGGCAACAGCCAAATGTGCGCCGAATGCGCATGATGGGCGCCCAGGTCATCCCGGTGACGAATGAAGACGGCGGTTCGATGGCCAATGCTATTGACGTTGCCATCGGCGATTGGGCACGAAACCTCGAAACCACCCATTACGTATTGGGTTCAGCATGTGGCCCCCACCCCTTCCCTGTTCTCGTTAAGGAATTCCAAGCTGTTATTTCGCGCGAATCGCGCGAGCAAATGCTGGAGCTGACCGGCAGGCTCCCTGACGCTATCGTTGCCGCAGTTGGTGGCGGTTCGAACGCTATCGGTTCGTGGGCAGAGTACCTTAAGGACATGCCTGGAAACGCCGATGTCAAGCTGATTGGAACCGAGCCAGCAGGTGAGGGCCTCGACACGGATCGTCACGGCGCTCCGTTGAACCGCGGCGTCATCGGATTCTTGCACGGCTCACGCTCTTACGTTGTTCGCGGCGCTACGGATGACGAAGTCGGCGAATCCTATTCGATTTCTGCTGGTTTGGACTACCCGGGAGTTGGCCCGGAACATGCATATTTGATGGATATCGGCCGGGCACAGTACGTAGGCGTAACTGACGCCGAGGCCCTCCAAGCTTTCCGGATGCTTTCGCGTTATGAGGGCATTATCCCGGCGCTTGAAAGCTCACATGCGCTAGCATACGCGCTCAAGATGGCCGAAGACGCCGAGGAAACCGGCGAAGAAATCAATATTCTGGTTAATCTGTCCGGGCGCGGCGATAAAGATATGGAATACGTATCCAATATCTTGGGCGACCTGTTATTCGAAGATCCGGCTACCCATCCGGTACCGCTCGATATTAAGGTGTCCGACATCTTGTCCGGAATGATTACTGAATCCAATGAACGCGAAGTCGGTCGTAGTGTGGAGTACCACAGCTAGGCGGAACGCCTGGCGTAACGCTCGTCTAGCCGACTGCGCGTAGCAATCAGGCGGCGCGAAATAATACCGCACGCCTAGTAGGCCCTTCCTCCTACGTTTTAAACGGGAGCCAATTCTTTTCCGGATTGGCTCCCGTTTTTATTGATTTGTCGCCATTTTTCGCGTCCACGTGCTGGGCGCGAGCGAGTTTTATTCGACTGCGCGGATACGGTAAATGGCGTCAAGGAGGCATTCATGAGCACAAAATCAACAGCGGAATCCGCATCCGCAACACAATCCACGTCCGCCACTCAAACGGCGTCGGCCCCAAAGACTCCGAGAACGCCGAATACCGCGGCATCACTGAGTTTTTCCGAAGTACTCCCCGGCTATGCATGGCTAACTATTCTTGGTCTCGTTGCCATCTGGGGCATTGGCGAGTTAAGTGGAAACCCAATTAACGCGGTTGTCCTTGCCATTATTGTGATGGTGGCGCTGTGTCTGATCAAAATTCCAGTGACGGTAGCGCTGATTACAGCAGCTATGATCGGCGGCTTGCAAGCTGGACTAGGTATCGAAGGTACACTCGGCGCATTTAATGACAGCCTGCTGGTAGGCGCTCAGGTTGGGCTGACCTATGTGATGGTTGGTGCGCTCGCGGTGGCGCTCGCGCGCTCCGGGCTGATCGAACTATTCGCCCAATGGGTGTCGAATAAGGCCGGCACGGACAAGGAAACCGCAGGTAAAGGTGTCAAGTGGGGTCTTTTTGGGATGCTTATCGTCGCATCTTTGATGTCGCAAAACCTTGTCCCAGTTCATATTGCGTTTATTCCGATCCTGCTCCCGCCATTGCTCGGCGTACTGAACCGGCTACGCGTAGACCGCCGCGGTGTGGCAGCTATTTTGGCATGTTCAATGAGTGCGTCATATTTGCTTTTGCCCACCGGGTTTGGCGCGATTTACCTCAATGAAATTCTGCTCGCGAATGTTAACGAATTCGGTGCAGACTACGGGCTGTCGGCAACAGCATCGATGGCGCCGAAAGCTATGTTCTGGCCGGTCATGGGGCTCATTGCGGGGATGTTCTTCGCTATTTTCATTTCGTACCGCAAGCCGCGCGAGTATGCCGAACCGGCACCAGGCTCGACGCTTGCAACCACCGAGCATCCGGAAACCGTTACACTCAAGCCTTTCCCGCTGGTGATGACGCTCGCCGCACTGGCTGCCGCACTGTTCTTCCAGATCGCTTTCGATTCGCTGTTACTCGGCGCTATGATCGGGTTCATTTTGCTGAGCGTGGCTGGGATTTTCCGGTGGGATGACCAAGACGATGTATTCACAAAGGGCCTGCTCATGATGGCGCAGATCGCCGTGATTATTACGGTCGCATCGGGCTTCGCGGGTCTGCTGGCGTCCACTGGGCAGATCGATTCGCTCATTGCTGCAACAGCTAGCTTCGTGGGCGGAAACCAAGCTTTTGGTGCTTTCTTGATGTTGTTCATCGGATTGTTCATCACGATTGGCTTCGGTGACTCCTTTGCTTCCGTGCCGATTTTGGCGCCGATCTACATCCCGCTGGCGCTTGAGCTGGGCTTCAGCCCACTAGCCACAATGTGCCTGCTCGGAGCTGCTGCAGCGTTGGGTGATGCGGGCTCACCAGCATCGACAATTTCGCTAGGCGTGACCTCTGGTTTGAACGCGGACGGACGCCACGACCATATTCGCGACACAGTTATTCCGACGTTCTTGCACTGCAATGTTGGTATGCTCCTCTTCGCTTG
>JAAYWS010000006.1 GCA_012516575.1 Actinomycetaceae bacterium | reverse complement strand
GTCCGCCTCCTGTCTGCACTACGCTGACTTTTACTGTCATGCATGCATAAGGACGGACGCAGTACCAATAACGCGGAATCCGATGGTACCGACTACCCGCAAGAGCCGTACCACTTAGCCGCTATTAGCACCGAAGTGACCATCGCAGCACTGGCTACGATACGAGTTGCCGGCGGCGATGTGACCGATGAACGGGTGCTGGAGATGCGCGAGCAGATAGCTCGCGGCGAGCTAGACGTGGCAGATGCAGTCAAGATCGTGAAGGCCAAGTATTCCGTCTAGCTATTCCTCAACACAAGGATTTTCCATCGCAACATGAAACGGATACGCCGTGCACAGCCAGTCGGTATCGCCGTCGTGGTAGACAACATCCGCATTCTCAACCACGTCGTCAATAACCTTCTGAGCATCCGCGATCTGGCCAGCTACAACCAACCGCGGCACGAGCTCACCAATAAGCACGTATTCTTCGCTCTCGATAAGCCGCAACGCAACATTTCTCTGCCCCAACACGTCCGCAACATCCACCTGTAGCCGGCGCAACCACGTCATCGTGTACTCAGATGCCGTGTATTCAGCAGTACCTAGCTGCCTCAACGCCATGGTGCCCCGTGCGTCGTCCACCATTTTCTCCACATGCGACGCATACGCAACCGCTGACTCTAGTTAAACTAATTCTATTCCGTTTACTAGAAAGGACCCCATGTACGCTTTACCAATTTCTTTGGGTCTAATTGCTTTTATTTTAGTTCGGGTTCTCTACAAGGCTTTTCGTCTCGAATTGGGCGAGAGAGACCCAAATTCATATGTTAAAAACCCAATCATGTACATGACAGTAAATGATTTTATAAACGACAGCAGAAGGCCACTCTTAGCATTCATAAGCTTTAGAAGTTTACCCGTAGCCGCTGTCTTTACACTGAGTTTAGGCGTACTCGCTGGCCATTCACATCAGCTTGAAATAGAGTCATGGATTTTAACTATAAGTTTTTTAGCGCCCTATCTTATTGTCCGATCTTGCGAGCTTTGTAGTTCACCTCAAAGAAAAAGAATTCAAGCGACCTACATTCTTATTGAAATTCTTATCGTATTGATCGTACTGAGTTGCAAGAGGATCTCGTCAGCTGTAGATCTCTCATATTGGTTCCCAAACGGGCCTACCCTTATCAGCGGGGTAGCTACTGCTTTCTTTACGTTTTTAGTTTATTCAGCCTACCGTAGCCTTACGGAACCAGCTTCTAATCACGACGCTTTCCACGAGGATGACGAGTATGCTACTTCCTACATTGAACAGGAACTCTCAAATCTCAAACGCAAGCTCCCCTCAAAAGCGATTAGTGCTATCTACACAAAATCCTACGAATACGATGTACCCGCAGAACTAATCGAAGCGATAGTAATTAACGAGAACTTAAATCGCCCAAAATCATGGCGCCTTTTCGAAAACCTACTGGTTTTAATTCCTGGTTTTAAAGCTACAGTCGGCATCGCACAAATGACTTCTTCTCGTCCATTAACAGATGCTCAAAGCATCGAATTACTCGCAAGGGATATTCATAGTTCAGGGCTGAATCATAAATCCACACTTCCGGAAATCGATCGGTACCTTCAAAAAAGAAATCCCGATCCTGATTCCAACGATTTAGTAATTCGTTTCTATGTATCGTTAAAGGGAGTTGAGATTCCGGAAAAGAGCCACCACTCGTCCTTAAAAACCTTCCTTCGTTCGAACCGCCTTATCCAGTTTTTAATGAGAAAGTTCAATTTAAACTGTCGTTAGCATGTGCTTGTCCCGTTATGTTTAAAAGCTACTGCTTTGCCCCTTACTGGCTTGTTACGGCTATTAGACACAGATGAACTGAAACAGGCTACCGCTAATGATTCCCGCTCTCGCGCTTCCTTTGTATGAAAATTAAAGAGACGCGATGACCACGCTCCTGATTTATCTGTCTTGACAGTAAAGAAACGTATTATTCAAACCGGAAGCCGAATAACCCGCCATCGTCGCCAGTATCAGTCAATACCGGATCAATCACGTAGTCACGTCGCTCAAAGCCGCTTTTTTCCGCCGCTTCGAGGCTATCTGAATTCATAGTGACGACGTACTGGAAACCGTGCTGATCAGCCAAACGCGCGCCAATATTAAGACAGGACGCAACCTGTCTATCATCCATCGAGTCAAAAATCAGTGAGTCATGTACAAGCAGACGAGGGCAACGCTGATATTTAAGCGCTGTAACAATACTAACTATGTCAAGTAAAAAGGTTTTTACTCCTTTAATTCCCTCAGAACTATCACCATCGATTTTTGGATCAATCCTCAACAAACCGCCATCATCGACCGCAACGTGTAATCGGACTTTCCGGTCGCTATAGATTTCTTCACCCAAGGTTTGGAATAATTGAATGGCCTGTTCTACTTCTTTTTCCAGCTCGGCCATCTCAGTGCGTAAAGCCATTGTGGCTTCAGCCCGCATTCTCTGAAGATCCGTCTTGTTTGCTTTGATTGATTTAGCAAATTCGAGCTGTTTTTCTAAACCGGCAACCTCAACTTGTTTTTCATTCAACTCACGTTGTGCTTTCTGAAAAGTGCTTAAGGCCATAAACTCCTCGAGCAGTTCCATAATACGGGCACGCTCTGTATCTAATTTTGTTCTCTCTTGCTTCAGATCTCTAATTCGGCTTTGCGTAGTCTCAAGCTCCCTCTGAAGGAAAATTCGTCGATTTTGAACTACAGATTTATGGAACTCGGCAACCTCGTCAAATCGTTTGACAGCAGCATCAGGAAGAACAATTCCTAATTCCGCGTACATTGCTTTCAACTGAGCAATAACACTTTTCTCCGTCCCTTTATACTGTTCAACGTTCATCGTTATTTCAAGATCGCTTAGCTTTTCTTTATAAACGAATAACTCGTCATTGAGGTCTCGAATTGAGCGCGTTATCAAATCAGCCCGCGTTTGATGTTGCTCGTATTGTTCATCGACTCTGAAACGTGCTAAGTCGGCTTCTAGCGTTTCAGCTCGAAACCGCGCGTCTGCTAATTGAGCTCGCAAGTCTGCTTCGTCTAAGTTGATTTCTCCCAGTGCCCCATCTTTAGCAGCTTTCCGAATGACTTTGCCGTGATTTTCAAGATGCTTAATCTCGCCAGCCTTATTTAAAATAGCGGGCGAGAATCCTAGGAAGTAGCCAACTCGTAGGCTTGACTTCCACGCTGGCTCAGCATTATGGGTCTTAAGTGGATCAGAATAACTCTCGCGTACAAGTTGCGCAAATAGCTGACGGGCCGAAGGACTCGAAATGTCTGTTCCTAAACTAAATTCTTGCTTGAGCGTTGCCTTCCACTCGTCCAGCGATAAATCTTTTGCGTTCAGCTTCACTTTGTTCGAACCCGTACGCACTTTTACGGCTCGCTCGATTCGGGAAACCCCCGCAATATGTGTAAGTTCCAGATCACCCCAAAATATATGATCTTGTAATTTTTGATGCTTTAAATCGGTTCTCTTGTCTCCTCCTAATAAGAAATTCAGGATTCGAACAAAGCTGCTTTTTCCTGCACCATTTCGGCTATCTTGGCGTGTTGAATCCGCCGTCATATCAGCTAAGAGAATATTCATACCATCATGGAATACGAGGGTCTTAAAGCGCTTATCATTGGCTCCCACACTATGCAGAAACATAAGATTTCACCAATCTTCCAGCCTCATTCCACTCAACTGCCTGCAACGCAAATAACATGGTTAAAGCCATTGCAAACCAGTCGAAAGATACGACCGTTTGTGTTTCATGTTCTTCTTTTTGGATTTTAAAACGTTCCCACAAACCGGAAACAGTAACCGGCTGATCTATCAGCGTAAGTAAAGACGCACCAACCGTGAGCAGAGCCTTTTCAGGGGAAATCCCTTTAGTCGGCAGTAGCATCTTCACAATTCCCTTCACTCTTAGACAGAGGGTTTTCGAATATATCGCACGAGTCAAAGAAGTACGCAGTAATGGCATAGACCGCATTCGCCCGCTGAGTGTCTTTCCTAGGGTTGGAGCCTCCAAGAGCGATATATAAGTCTTCAACGATCTCAGAAGGATCAGCTGTTACCTTACGTATTTCTTGATAGATCTCGTTAAAGCGTTTAGCTTTGTCATCTCTTGATCCTACCGGCTGCGCTTCAAACCATTTGTCTAACCTTGGAGCGAGTTGTCGTCCTGCATTAAACTCACACCGTGTCGCAGCCGACAAGTTATTAAAATCCATCTTTGTTTGGGAAACCGGCGAAATAACATCGAACGTTTCAATGCTGTATTGCGTTTCTGTTTCTAAGACCTGCAAGACTTCGACCATGTCTTCTAGACGGACATCTTGTGCATGCGGTACACCAGGAAGAACTTGATCCAACTGTTTCTCGGTTAATTCAACAACCGCTCTCCACCATAGATCCTCCGGCGCTTTCCAAAGCTCTAACTTAATCGTCCTTGGAGAATTCTCGTCATGCTCTTTTTGAAGCTCGATGAAACGTTGCGTTGATTTAGGGCCGAAATCCCCATTCGTGATAAACCGCCACGTCACCATGTCTGGCCAGTTTTCAAGTGCCCTGCTAAAGTCCTTCTCCAGTTTATTAGCAGTCTTCCTGTCCAGATCAGTATGCGCGGTTTGAGAATAAACGGCATATACACTCGTTCCATTTTCAGCTACACCATCACACCCACCATCGCCACGGCTTCCCATTGGATCTGGATTAATAAAGTCCGAGTGAAATCGATTCAGGATGCTCTCAACATACTGTTCAAATTGTTCTCCCGGAAGAGCACACATTCTTATGTGCTGCGCCCTGTACCATTCTTTCCATCCTGAATCTCGCATTGCCCCTCCCCACTCTTTCCAGTCAGCCGCCGATTACTCTCAGGCTACCAACAATATCCGCTATTCAGATTTATCTTTCCACAGCACCGCCTTTAACCTTAACCAGACGGTAATATTAGATCTCCGGCTTCGAAAGGAACACTAACTTTTATTCATAAAACCCGCGCATTTGAAGCTGCTTCAGAAGATAGTTGTTATTGATCCGGAGCAGGTCTAGCCGCTTGATAACGGCATCCTCGGAGCCGACCGGGATTACGCCGTTAGGTTTAAGTTGCTCAGCCTTGAAACGCTTCAGGATCGACAGAACGCCAGCGAGATCCTCCGTAGCCCGCTCCCCTTCTTCGTTCGGTTGAGGGTACTTCTCGAGGTAAGGAATCAGCGCAATCTCGAGCTCCCGAAGCAGCAAGAACCACGCATCCTCAAGCCGGTAAGCCGGAACGTATTCAAGCAAACGGTTCAGAAAATCAGTTCCCAAACGTGGCATGGGTTCTGCCGATACCAAATCGTCCAAAGCTACTTGCGGATTATGCTTCGACAATTCGAACCCCGTCGACCATTCTTGGTCATTCCAACGCAGATGTCTCCACAGTGTCTGGAATTCGCTTTCAGCATCACCGTACTTTTCCACGTACTGCTCCCACAGTTTTACTGCTTCCGGCTCCAGCGTTAGAGCTACTGCATCCCGAAGTAGCGGAATCGCAAGCTCGGCGATTCCCATCTGTGCGAATGCCTCCACGATGGCCTGATATCCAACGTTCTTTTGCAAGCGGTAGCGATACCAATCTGCACCGTCATAAAAATTAATTTTCCGCGTGTCATAAGCACGCAGTATCCATTCATGTACCAAAGCGTCATGCCCAGTTTGCAGAGCACGGCGTACGATCTCCCCGTAGGCAGGTTCCCCATTCGACGTAAGCAATCGAAGAATGCCGTTATCGTTACCGGTAACTTCAAACGCATCAATCATCAGGTTCATTTCGCGTTCATCCAGAACGTGTTCAAACAGCATTTGTCCAGGCAAGTATTTTGCCGTAGCAAGGAATTCGTACTCAGAATTCTTAAATAGCGAATCCGTTTCGACACCTAAGCTCCTACCTGCGAAGCTCTCGTAATACCACCTCGTTTCAAGAGGCAATTCATCAGCGAAATCTGCAAGGAAGAAATAATACGAGCTATTTCGGTTATTAATGCTCCAGAGAATGCCTGCTTGCCACGCTGCTCGGATGCCCTCCGACTTTTCTGACAGTTTCACAAACAACCGCAATACTTGGCGAAACAATTCAGGCTGCCACACTTTCCCGAAAAGGCTGTACTTCCCTAACGAAGCCAATATCTTCCGGACAGCAACAAGCACTAACCGTTCAATATCTTGCAAATGATTATCTTGATAAGATCCGATCAGCTCACACAGCTCTCCAACGTAGTCTTCAGCTTTCTTCTTTTTCTGGTCAAAACTAGGCTCCCGATTAACATCTGCTTCATCCATCTTCTTCACCAAATTTAAGAAAGCAGAAGAAGCCTGTCGAACTGTTCATACCACGTCGGCATATTGGAATGTGGAACACCCAAGATTGAATAAATATAGCGCTGCGCTTCGCCAGACCCAGCAAGTAGCTCCTGAGTTAAAGCTTGAAGCTCCTTAGAAGACAATTCCTTTAGCTTCAAGCTTGCGGAAGCCAGCGGAGACGGCAACATCCGTAGCGGATCAGTGATCCGCTCAACCTTCGGCTGAACCTCTACTGAAGCATTCTCGAGCAAAAGTTTGAGCGCCGTGGCTAAGAAATGCTTACACACGTTCCCTTTTTGAGAATGCGGGCAAGAACAAGTTTGCAGAAATCCATCTTCAAACACATTAATGATGACGGTATAACGTTCACCACCTTCAACGCTCGCAACAATCTTCCCTTTATCGTTCGGATACACACGTACTTTTCCAATCAGCCCATAGGCTCGCTGGAAAACCGGATATGTAGACATATCCTGCAAAGATTCAAAAGTCCACGGTAAAGCGTTCATATTTATATACTCCCACGCACCTCAGACACTTTTTCGCACAGTTTTTGAAAGGTGTACATACGCTTTTGATCCTCAGAATCTGCCGCGCCCACCAGTAACATCTCCGGCTACGCCGTCGTCAGCCTTGAAACCACCAGTCTTTCTGCCCGGCGTGGAGACCGAATCGTCGAGACCGGCATCGTCAAACTCGACCTAGACGGCAACGTCGTCGACGTAGATTCGGTGAAGCAGATGGTTGGATTTAGCGGCTGGTGCAACGATTCAAAATCCTTGAATTCTAGCGGCTTTCCGCTGTTGCGTGAGGTTTCACCAGCTCTAACGCGAGGATCTACCGCACTCAGCGCGAGGTTTCACCAGTTCCAGCGCGAGGTTCTACCAGTACTTAATCGCCGGATTATCCGTATTTAAAACAGCAGAAATTTAAGGCTTTCTTTCGAACACTATGGTTGATATATGGAACATATTGACTCGTTCTGATCAATATATCAACCATAAGGATCTAGATGAACGGCTACCGTATCGACCGTGAACTCACCGAGATAGGTGAGTCTATTCGTGGTTCGCGCATGGTCCTCGGGCTCACTGCCAAGCAACTCTCCGACCGCGCCGGAATCACTCGCGGCACCCTGCGCCGCATTGAACAAGGCGAACCCGGCGTCAGCTTCGGCAACGTCGCCCAAGTACTACGCGGGCTAGGAATCCTCGATAAAGTCGTCGACGGCGTCGACCCGCTCAACTCCGACCTAGGCCGCCTTCGGGCCGGGCAGCTCACAAAGAAGCGTGCGCGATAGTCCTACACATGTTTAAGCAATCAACATATCGCCACGACGTGTCGAAATTTTGGCAAAATTTCGACATATCAACAAAACATGTTTAAAGTATAAACATGTCGCACGACCCGCAAAGACCATACCAAGACCTGCCACCGCTACCTCCACAAACAGAGCTGGAGACTCCACTCGTATTGAAGAAGACGGTTGCGGCTAGTCGCGCCCTAGCGCGTCTGGATGGAGCATGCAAACGGCTTCCTGACCCAACCATGCTCATCAACCTCATCCCACTTCTCGAAGCCCAAGCCTCCAGCGAGATCGAAAACATCGTCACAACCAACGACGAACTTTTTAAAGCAGCAACCGGAACATTTACCAACATCTCTCCACAAACCAAAGAAGCTCTTCGCTACCGGGAAGCTCTGCGGGGAGGCTTCGACTCGTTACCCGAACATCCAATTACCACAAAAACAGCACTAGAAGTTTGCTCCACTATCCACGGGCGCCCCGCACGAATCCGCAACACACCCGGAACCTATATCGGCAACCCTGCTACCAAAGAACGCACCTACACTCCACCTGAAGGAAAAGACACTATCCTCCGGCACATGTCGAACTGGGAAAAGTTTGTGCACTCCCAAACTGACTTAGACCCATTAGTCCTCATGGCCGTTGCTCACTACCAATTTGAAGCCATCCACCCCTTCTATGACGGCAACGGAAGAACCGGACGCATCCTCAACCTTCTTCTCCTTATCGAAAAAGGATTACTCGAACTACCTATCATCTACCTATCAGGCCATATCCTTCGCCATAAAGAAACCTATTACGACCTGTTAAACCAAGTCACCCGTGAAGAAGCCTGGGAAGCTTGGATCCTTTTTATGCTCGCGGGAGTGGAATCCACAGCAACATGGACTTTAAATATCGTCGAAGAAACTGACAGATTGCGCCTTTCAACACTCGAGAAGATCCGCGAGAGCTCACCTCGATTACCCGCTACTGAGCTTGCACAACTGCTTTTCACGCAACCATATCTACGTATCGACAACGTCGTAGACGCAGGCCTAGCGAAGCGACAAACAGCTAGTAGTTGGCTTAACGAACTATCAGAAAACGGCGTTTTGATACGAGAAAAAATTGGCCGTCACGTAGTTTTTGTCAACCATCTACTTCTCGACAAACTATTCATTACAGAGCTACCTGACTAGTTCGATCGACGATTAACCCCACTTAATACATTTAAGTCATCAACATATCGCCACGACGTGTCGAAGTTTTGGCAAAATATCGACATATTAAGCTGACATGTTTAAGGAACGTACATGTTTTCGACACGTTGACCCCAGCCAAAATCCAAGGTAACTTGTTTCGCGTAACCGCAGAAAATTGAAGGAGGTTACGATGCCTAGAACAGTTGAGGAAATCCTTGCCCACGCCGATGAGCTGGCTGAAAAGTTCGAAAATTACACACCTCGCCCAGAGGATGAAGTAGACGCCCAGGCACTGCGTGCGATCCTTGACGCCGTCGGAAAGAAATCTGCTGCCGAAAAACAGCTCCTAGAAGCGATTATTGCCGCCCGAAAAACTGGCATGACCTGGAATACAATCGGCAAATTGGTCGGCACGTCCGGCGAAGCGGCCCGGCAACGTTTCGGTAAATACGCGACCTAACTTCTGCAGAAAACAGCCATAAAAATACCGTTCGCAATAGTCACGTACATGTTTAAGCGATCAACATATCGCCACGACGTGTCGAAATTTTGGCAAAATTTCGACATATTAAGCGGACATGTTTAAGGAACGTACATATTAAATGCTAACAATGCTCCCACAGTGACGTCACTGGCAGTGCCTCTAAACGATCACCTGCACGCTGTCCTTCCCCCGTCGTCAGTACAATACCTGCCAAAAACTCCTCACCCAGACGATCTCGCAACTGTGCAAGATTTGTGAAATGACGAGCCGTCGCCGACTTTGCTGACTTCACTTCAACACCAATAACACCCTGCGGAGTTTCAATAATTACGTCTACTTCAACACCCCTCGAGTCGCGATAATGAGAAAGCTGGAAATCAGTCTCCGACCATCCTTGCTGACGCAGTAGCTCATTGACCACAAAGCTCTCCAACAGCGGCCCGAGATGATCAGCTCCGTGCAACTTTTTCAAATGCGCCGCGTCGAGCTTTGAAAGTGCCACATTTAAACCTGTATCCGTTACATAACATTTAGGACGCCCCACTTGCCGCTTGGACAGATTTCGCGACCACGCAGGAAGGCAATGCACAAGAAAAAGCGACTCCAACAAGTTAAGGTACCGGACCACCGTTGCCCGCGTGACACCCAGGTTCTGCGCTAATCGGCTTTGTACCAGTTCTGCACCCGGCGCTGCAGCCACTAAATATAAAAGATCTCGCAGAACCGGCACTTGCACCACACCCGCATCTAACGCATCGCGTTCCACTAAACGCCCAGCATAGTTCCGAAGCCATGTTCCGCGAACTTTGGCCGACATGCCTTGAATGGGTGGATAGCCACCAACAACAAGCCGGTCAACAATGTCATCTCGATCTGCTGGAGGTACCGGTTGGCGGTTTTTACTCACAACCCAAGTAACCCAATCCTCGCTCTTCCCAACTAACTCTCCTTGCGAAAAAGGATGCAAGCGAACTGTCATTGCACGCCCTGCGAGCGAATCCTCCGCACCTGGTACTCGCATCAGATTTGCCGACCCGGTCAACAAAAACCTTCCGGGATCTCGGAATCGATCTACCTCAGCTTTAAGCGGGAGAATAAGCTCCGGACAACGCTGAATTTCGTCGATAACTAGTCGCCCCTGCCCGGCCGATTGCAAAAAACCGGTAGGATCATCATGGGCAAAAGCCCGCGATAGGTCATCATCCATCGTCGTAAAAACTGTATTCTCGATGCCAATCATCGTAGCGAGCGTCGACTTTCCGACCTGACGCGCACCCTCAATAACAACGATCGGGGACACTGCTAAAAGCTCGTTAATCCACGCTTCGCTATTCCTTTTAAGCTTCTCCATACACCAAGAATAGCAATTTGCCGAGCAAAAAATAGCAATTTACCATGCCAAAACTAGCAATTTGCCGGGCAGAAAATAGCAATTTGCCGGACGCTCCAGCCAACTATTACTTAAGAATCACCTATTTCTTACAAATAGATAAAATCATGAATACGTATCCCACTTTGAAGAAACTCGGCTATACCGACCCTGGCACTGACCATTGTTCCGCCCGCCGGGCAAGCCCGAGCGCCGTCACGTTACCCATCACGATTGGTGACCATCCGCTTTTCTACCTAATCACGCCCGAAATGCTCCAACTCACCGAACAGGTCTGGCTCAACGAAGGCCGCGTCTCCCGCACGTTCGCCGCGCTCCCCGCGCGCGCCCGCGAACAATACAACCGCTCGCTCCTCGTCGGCGACATCGTTGCCACCAACGGCGTCGAAAATATCGTCTCCACTCGCCGCGAAGCCTACACTGCACTCACCGCCCCCGGCGGCGCTCGCGTCCGGCACGCCTCGTTCGCTTCACTACTCAGCTTGCTTCTGCGTCCGAACCGCACGCCCAGCCCAAGCAGCGCGCCAGATTTCACCACCCTCACGGACATCCGCCGCATCTACGACCGCGTCACCACCGGCGAAATCGCACCCGAAAACCAACCCGACGGTGAGCTTTTCCGCGCCGGACCAGTCGGCGTCATCAGCGCATCCCAAAAAATTCTGCACCACGGTTTCACACCCGAAGAAAAAATCGCGGAAGCGCTACAAACCGCCATCAACGAATGGCTCAATTCCTCCTCCACGCGTCTAAACGCCGCGATCGTCGGCCATCTGATTTTCGAAATCGCCCACCCGTTCTACGACGGCAACGGCCGCACCGGACGCTACCTGCTCACCGCACAACTCGCTCAAGCGCTCTCTATCACCACCGCGCTCAAAATATCGTCAGCTATCCTCGACAACCGCGCCGACTACTACCGCCACTTCGCCGCCGTCGAAGACCCGCGCAACTACGCCGAAACCACCCACTTCATCGCGTTCTTCCTCGAGCTCGTCCTCGAAGCACAAGAATCAATACTCGTGGAACTCACAGAAAACGGGCGGGTGCTACGCGATTTTATCGACGACGTCGACGTACAATTCCCCGACCAAACCAGCGCAGCGATTATGCGCACGCTGGCCCAAAACCAGGTTTTCTTACCAGAAGCCGAAACAACACTTGACGAACTAGCCCACGAGCTCGGAGTATCGAAGGCGACTGTGCGCGGGCGGCTAGAAGGTCTACTTGCGAACGGCGTCATCAAGTTCGTCTCGCATCGGCCGATCCGCGTGGTACTTGCCGGCGCGTACGCGAGGGCTTAACCGACTGCCGGGTTGACGGCGTCGTCCGGAGCCGAAACGGCTGAGCACAAGGACCGTATGCGCAACGCCCATCTCAAAGAGATGTTCAGTCCGGTGGAAGGCATTTGATTCTCGCGATCAAGCCACTTCCAACGGTTTGATCGTAGCTAACTGAGCAGCCAACGCATCCGATTCAACCTCAAGATCATAATGTGCTTGCAAGTTGATCCAGAAGTGCGGATCCATATTGAAATAGCGGCCTAGCCGTAGCGCCGTGTCTGCAGTGATGCGCCGCTTGCCGTGCACGATCTCGTTAATCCGACGCGGAGGAACACCAATGGCAACCGCAAGCCTGTTTTGGGTAATGCCGAAACCCTCAATAAAATCTTCCATCAAGACTTCACCCGGATGGATCGGCGCCCACTTGTCGGCAGTATCTAGCTCAGTGGTAGTCGACAAGTTCGACATCTTCCGCACCTCCCTCTGTCCACGTAAAGCAAATTCTCCACTGATCATTGACCCGAATACTATGCTGCCCTGCCCGATCTCCCTTGAGGGCTTCTAACCTGTTTCCAGGTGGAACCCTTAGGGAATCAAGCTCTCGAGCAGCATGAATATGAGTCAACTTCCGAAGTGCAACCTTCTGCACCCGAGGATCTATTGACGGAACCTTCATACGCCGCCACAATCTCTCGGTTGCTTTATCAGCGAAACTCCGGATCACATGACCAGAATATAACGCGTCGCGTTAATAACGCAAGAGGTTAAACATGGCCGATGTTCTGCTACCGAGTTTCGGTAAAATTAGTGCGCAGACCGCCCAGCAACTCGTCCACCAGCACTTGCACGCGGGCTTTAATCTCGTCCCGGATCGGACGCACGGCATCCACGCCCTGACCAGCCGGATCATCCAGTTTCCAATCCTCATAGCGCTTGCCCGGATAATACGGGCAGGCATCGCCGCAGCCCATGGTGATCACGACGTCGGACGCTTCGACCGCCTCATTCGTGAGAATTTTCGGAACCTGGGTGGCGATATCAATGCCGTCTTCCGCGAGCGCTTCGACGACTGCCAGGTTAACGGCGTCGGCCGGAGCTGAGCCAGCCGAGCGCACCTCGATGCGATCACCCGACAGCACCCGCGCGTAAGCCGCGCCCATTTGTGAACGGCCCGCGTTATGTACGCACACGAAAATAATCGAAGGGCGAGGTGTTGTTTCCATAAACGTCCCCAGTTCCGAGCTCTAACGCACTCTAACTCTAACAATGTTAGAGTACGTTAGAGTAAATGTTAGAGTAGCTAAGCCAAATTCCATGAAGCCCTAGGGTCATTGACTGAATTGCCTTGCCATGTAACAACTCCCAGCTCTTGGAGCGATCGCAAATGACGCAAAACCGTTGGACGTGCAAGCCCCGTCAATTTCTCCAACTCGCCAGTCCCTAACCCCTGCCCCGCAAGCCGCATAGCATCCAAAATAATCTTCGACGACCGTGGCAAATCTTTACTCAGCTCGGCAGGTAGAGCGTCGGAAGCCATCAAGGTCAGACGAACATAATTCGGACCCTGCTCATAAATCGGGTCTGCCAAGCCAATCCGCCGCATTTCCTGCACAATTCGACGAATGCCTTCACCTAGTTCCTGCGTAATATCCAAGTCCGCAAGCACCCGTGCGATACGCGGATTACGAGCGTGTCGATGGATTGATAGTGGGTCGTCCACATTAATCACGCCTGGGAAACGACCCGGACTAGCAATCTCGATTCGGTTCGAAAATATTTCCACCCGAATATGATCCCCCGCCAAGCTGTACGACCGATGCGTTACCGCATTGACTAGGCCTTCCAGCCACGCCGACCGCGGGATCATGGGAACATTCGCGAACTTCCCATCTGCCCCAAGAGCACGCCGCGTCGGCATCAAACGGTCAATTTCCGATGCTGCGGCGTCTATCTGGTCAGGCAAAGGCCCTTCTAAACGTACGTCAGATCCTGCCTCGACCATCTGCCCCGCACCCTCACCGCGCTTATCCCCCAAATATTTCACGACCCGCACGTAGGCGTTGGGATACACAGTTTGTGGATGGTCTGAAAACAACAAATACGACGCGACCGTGGGACTACCATCGATCGTCAGTAGATTGCGCGCACGCAAGGCGAGCTCAGCAGAAGAAGACCCCAGCAGTTGTCTAAATTCCTCTACCCGAGCGTCATCAAGTTCAGATATCGGCGCAGGTGTGCCATCGAAGGGGATGCTACCCCGGTCGTATTCAAGCTCTTGACGTTCACGAAAACTAACCTTGCGCGACTCATCCCCGATCCGCACATAACAGTCACCCGCTTTCGTCTCATGCACAAGCTCTCCGGGCGCAACATCAAGTAACACGATCGTGACTCCGTCGGCTTCCAGCTCATGGACACGCATCCGCACAGGCGGGTTCATATGATCGATAGCAGCTTGCCGGATGTCGTTAATGGCTTTCGGGATCACTCCCTCTATTTTCCCATCAGAAAAGCCGATGGCTATTACCCCGCCCTCAGCGTTAGCGAAGGCGACCAGCGGACGCGCAAGATCCTTCGGGGCTATTCGAGCAGACTTCCGTTCAAACCACTGGTCTTCAGGCACTTCAAGTAAACGCTCGAGGGCTCTTCGGCCACCAAGAGCTAACGCGTTATCAACAGCTACTGAACTCATACTCTAACTCTAACAATGTTAGAGTACGTTAGAGTAAATGTTAGAGTACGTTAGAGTCGCGCGGCGGCCACGGGATACAGCGATTGACCTGCTTGCAGTAGTTTTCGTAATCCGTTCCAAACCGCTCGCGCATCCAGCGCTCTTCGGTCGCAACCATCATCATGCTAAGCAGACCCCACAACAGCACGGGCGCGCCAAGCAACACCCAGTTCCCCAGCGCGATCAGCAACCCTGCGGCCATCAATGTATACGAAGAATAAATCGGATGCCGCACCCAGGCATAAACCCCGGTCCTCACTAGCTGCCCGTCTTTAATCCGGGCGACGATTCGCGAGCGAAACACTACGGCAATCCATACCGCAACCCCGGCTAGCGCAATTAACCCGCCGACGATGCCGAGCCCAATGCGCAACCACATGGCTTGTATATCGGCGAACGCGATCACGCCGCACACATATGCCAGCAAGGCCGTGCCGGTGAGCAGGCCTAGGATCGCCACGTAGAGCGGGCCCACTCCCAACACCGGAAGATGAGATTTAGACATGCCTTATTGTTTCACTTAGGCAAGCGAAACTGACAGCTGGCTAAAACCGTTTATCCCTGCTAGTTAAACATCTATCCGTTCATTACGCAGTAGGCAATAAGCGAATCAAGTCGGCGAATATCAACAGCTTGACCGAGCTTAACCCGGACGTGTCCAGCCTTCGTCCACAGTTCGAGGTCGGCATTAAAATCGAGCACGCCGCCAGCGTTCTCGCTCGACCACATAACGATCGCATTGTACGGCAGCGAGTACACTTCGACCTTCTTGCCGGTAATGCCCTTTGCGTCGCGCACAATCAACCGCTTGTTGGTGAAAATCGCGGTGTCTCGGTAGGTGCGGAAAGCGGCGTACGGCTGCTCATTTTGTACCAGCATAGCGCCGATATCCTGCGGAACCGGCACCTCTTCAACGAAAGTCCACTGAGCAATAATTGGCGGTTCCATATTCATGCTTGTAGTAGTAGCGTCCATGATGACTCCTTTGTGCGTTGGAAACTATACTCAATATTCGCACAAGAAATACCTGCAGGTAAGCGGTTTACTGTACGGCTTTCAGTCACCTTAATTCGTTGTTTCTGCGCGCCTTGCCTGCCTTTAACTCGCGCCGCACCCACTTTTCCAGTTCGCACTTGTTCTATTGTTCAGCCCGCACTCAATTCTACGCCGAAATATCCCTTATGCCGGTTTTCATTCTTGAGTTTTCGGAAGCATAAGAAGGATTCCGTGCATAAGTATCAACTTTTAGCTACCTCCAGCGCTATATACGGCTTGGAGGGTACGAAAAGTTGAT
>JAAYWS010000047.1 GCA_012516575.1 Actinomycetaceae bacterium | reverse complement strand
GAGGGTGCGAAAAGTTGATACTTATGCACGGATGGAGCTGATATCGCACACTCAACGCCAAGACCACCACTGAAAAGGCTTGCCTGCCTGGCGGTTGACAAAAACAACCACCTAAAACGCACAACCCAACGGCTGAAGTTCACAACTCAACAGCAAACGACGCTTTTCCAGTATTCTGAGTGCTTTGAATGCTCTCCGCGATGCTGTTTGGGGCTCGAAGCTGCATAACCGACATTTTTGGCGACTGAAACCCCCTGAGGTGCCGATTTTAGGGCTCAAAATGCTGGAAGCGGTTTCCAAATTAGGGAAAATCGTGTTATCCGAAGACTGTCTGCGGATAGTTCGATATTCCCTAATTTGGGGAGCCGGAATCGGACTTGGGGGAGCTGAAAGTCGGACTTTGGGGAGCTGGAAGTGGGGTTTGGGGAACTGCAAGTGAGCTCTGGAGGGCTGAAATAGGCTTGGGGAGCCGCAAGCGGGACTCCGGGCCCATTTCCGCTCGCAAAACCTAAAATTTAGATGCGAAACATGAGCACTGGACGCAAAATGCACTAGGTGTAGCCGTACTTAGCGGCAAAACACATGCCAGTTCAGCAAGGTCAACAAACCACGAAGAACCCCAAAATCCATAACACCCTACACGCTCAAATGTGAAGAGCCCGGGTTAAAGGCCAAAAAGTGTGTCTGTGATTAGGATTTTTCGTTGTTGTGGCGCCGAAAGGTCGGGAATTGTTAATCCTGCTAGTTACAATTTATGGCTTCGCAGAATAATAAAACAGACCCGCCGCAGCGCTGCAAAACAAAGAGGCGCCAAGCGAGTCTGTTTTATTATTCGAAACTCGAGCTGTCTGACAGCTTAGTCGAAGTATTCACCCATGTACTTCGGGTTCATCAGGTTCTCTACAGAAAGGGCTTCGTCAAGCTCTTCTTCCGTGAGGTATCCCAGTTCAAGAACCACTTCGCGAACCGACTTGCCGGTGCGCGCAGCCGTCTTTCCAACGATGTCGCCCTTCTCGTGGCCGATAATCTCGTTGAGGTAGGTGACAATACCGATCGAGTTCATCACATTGGCCATGCAGACGTCTTCGTTAACGGTGATGCCGTCCACGCAACGTTCGCGGAGCACCTTCGCAGCGCGCTTAAGAAGAATAATGGACTCAAAAAGCGACTGGCTAATAACCGGCTCCATGACGTTGAGCTGGAGCTGTCCAGCTTCGGACGCCATAGTAATCGCCACATCATTACCCATCACCTTGAAGCACACCTGATTAACTACTTCCGGAATAACCGGGTTAACCTTTGCCGGCATAATCGAGGACCCTGCCTGCATTTCTGGCAGATTAATTTCGTTCAAGCCAGTTCGCGGACCGGAGGACAGCAGTCGCAAGTCGTTACAGATCATCGAAAGCTTCGCGGCGAAACGCTTCAGCGCGGCCGAAGCAGCCACATAGTCGCCGGTATCCGAGGTAGCTTCGATCAGATTTGGCGAAGTGATAACCGGGAGCCCGGTAACCTCGGCTAGTCGCTTAGTAGCAGCGGCCTGGAACCCTGGAGGGGTGTTGACGCCGGTACCGATTGCGGTAGCGCCAAGGTTAACTTCAATAAGTAGCGGAGCCTGCTGGCGAATCTGCCGAATTTCTTCTTCCATGAGCTCACGGAAAGCGTCGAATTCTTGACCGACCGTCATCGGAACAGCATCCTGAAGCTGGGTACGACCCATCTTCAGAACCTTCTCGTTCTTCTTAGCAATCCGCCCGAAAGAGTCAGCTAGATTTTGAACTTCTTCGGTGAGCTGCATGAGCATGTGGTACAGCGCGATACGCAAGCCTGTTGGGTAAGCGTCGTTCGTGGACTGAGACTTATTGACGTGGTCGTTCGGGTTAATAACCGCATAGTCGCCCTTTTCCCTTCCCATGACTTCAAGGGCAAGGTTAGCCACGACCTCATTGGTGTTCATATTGAGCGAGGTTCCCGCACCGCCCTGGAACAGATCAATGGGGAACTGATCCATGCAACGGCCTTCATCCAAAATAAGGTCACACGCCTTAACGATTGCGTCAACCTTATCCTTCGGCAGTACCTTGCAATCAAGGTTCGCCAATGCCACAGCCTTCTTGACCATGACCATACCCCGAATGAATTCCGGAGTCTGGTTAATCGTGCTGCCCGACATTGGGAAATTCTCAATAGCACGCAGGGTGTGGACACCATAGTAGGCATCTGCCGGGATTTCGCGCTCGCCTAGGAGATCGCGTTCTGTACGGGTCGTCATATTTTTACCTTAGTTTTCTCATATAAGTGGGGTCCTCCTCAGTAACCGCGTTACCTGCTGTAACACTGTAGAGAAAGACCCCACTTCCTTGCTTGTTAGAAACCGGTCGGCGAATCATCCTTGTCGAGAATCAACCGAGCCGATTCGGTGTGATCAGCGCGCCGCCGATCCGTCGGTGTAATCCTCGTCGGTGGTCTCCCACGAGAACATCTTGCGTAGTTCTACGCCGACCTTCTCGATCGGATGATCCTCGCCCTTCTTACGCAGTTCCTTAAACTCTGGTGCGCCGTTATCTTGATCGTTAATGAAACGCTCAGCGAATGCGCCGCTCTGAACATCGGCTAGGACTGCCTTCATGTTCTCCTTAACGTTCGGCGAGATAACGCGCGGGCCGGAGACGTAGTCGCCGTATTCTGCGGTATCCGAAATCGACCAGCGCTGCTTGGTCAGGCCGCCTTCGTTGATCAGATCAACGATGAGCTTGAGCTCGTGGAGTACCTCGAAGTAGGCGATTTCTGGCTGGTAGCCAGCTTCCGTCAAGGTTTCGAAACCGTACTGAATAAGCTGGGAAACACCGCCACACAGTACTGCCTGCTCGCCGAAGAGGTCAGTTTCGGTTTCTTCGGTGAAGGTGGTCTTAATAGCACCCGCACGAGTACCGCCAATTGCCTTGGCGTAGGACAGTGCCAGATCCCATGCCTGACCGGACGCATCCTGCTCAACAGCAACGATATCCGGTACACCACGACCGTCTTCGTACTGACGACGAACGGTATGGCCCGGGCCCTTCGGAGCAACCATGCAAACGTCGTGGCCAGCGGAAGGCTTAATGTAGCCAAAACGAATATTGAAACCATGAGCGAAGAAAAGCGCAGCATCCGGCTTCAGATTCGGCTCGATATCCTCAGCATAGATCTTGCGCTGGTGCTGATCCGGTGCCAGGATCATGACGACGTCAGCCTGCTTAGTGGCTTCAGCAACTGTTGCGACCGCGAGGCCCTGCTCTTGTGCCTTTGCGATCGACTTCGAACCTTCCCGCAGGCCGACAACAACGTCAACACCCGAATCGCGGAGGTTCAGCGCATGGGCATGGCCCTGCGAACCGTAACCGATAACAGCTACTTTCTTCGACTGGATCAGCGACAGATCCGCATCGGAATCATAAAAAATTTCTGCCACGTTTATTTCTCCTTGACTTCCCGGCTTCCCCTCGCGGGAAGCCGCACGTTTTCATTCTAATATTTCTTTACCGTAACGGAGTCGGCCGACTGACGTGTGGACACTGTCCTATTGAACAGTGCCCACCGACGTCGTACTTATTCCTGCTACCAAGTATGTTTTGTAACTCGCCTGTTACTTCTTGGCCTGCGAGCGACGATGCGACTTAATATCAGCGGCAACCTTCTCCGATAGCGAGCGCGGCCCGCGACCAATCGCCACTGCACCCGAACGTACGATTTCGGTAATGCCATATGGCTTCAGTGCTGCCAACAGTGCGACCATCTTCGTTGGTGAACCTGTAGCTTCAACCACCATGGATTCCGGATCCACGTCAATCACGTGGGCGCGGAACAGATCGACAATCTGGATAATATTGATTCGGTTGTCGTCATTAGCCTTGACCTTGATCAAGTACAGCTGACGTTGTACCGCTACTTCCTTATCCATGACGACGATTTTGAGCACGTTCACGAGCTTGTTCAGTTGCTTCGTGATCTGCTCAAGCGGGGTATCTTCTGCGTTGACGACGATGGTCATCCGGGAAATTTCCGGGTTTTCCGTTGGGCCAACCGCTAGGGAGTGAATGTTAAATCCGCGCCGGGTAAACAGGCCGGATACTCGGGAGAGTACACCAGGCTTATTTTCCACCATTACGGACAGGGTATGCCGTGTGCTGCTCATGCTTGCTCCTCACCAAAATCCGGGCGAATGCCACGCGCGTATTCAATTTCATCATTGGACACGCCGGCTGCCACCATCGGCCAAACCATCGCGTCCGGGGAAACGATAAACTCAACGACCACCGGGCGGGAATTTTCCGCCATAGCTTTTTCAATTGCCGCATCAACATCTTCAGGGTTGTCAACGGTAATTGCCATACAGCCGTACGATTCTGCAAGCTTCGCAAAATTCGGAATCCGCTCAGTATTGGCTCCGGTGTTCAGATCCGTATTGGAATAACGCTCGTCGTAGAAAAGGGTCTGCCATTGACGGACCATGCCCAACGAAGAGTTGTTAATCAGCGCAACCTTGATTGGGATATTGTTCAGCGTGCAGGTGGCCAGTTCTTGGTTGGTCATCTGGAAAGAACCGTCTCCGTCAATACACCAGACCGTCTTGTCCGGATTGCCGACCTTGGCTCCCATAGCCGCAGGAATGCCGAAGCCCATGGTTCCTGCTCCCGAAGAGTTAATAAACTGGCGCGGGAAATCGAAGTCAATAAACTGCTGTGCCCACATCTGATGCTGGCCGACACCAGCCGTGAAAATCGAGCCCTTTGCCAGTTCACCGAGCCGGTCAATAACATACTGCGGGCTCATCAAACCGTCCGATGGCTCTTCCCAACCAGCTGGGTAAGTTTCCTTCAGCTTATTCAGCTGTGCCCACCACGGATCAAGATTTGGCTTGCCGAACTCTGAATAAGCATCGTCCAGCTCAGCAAGGAAGCCCTTAACTGCTTCACGGACATCGCCGACAACCGGAATATCAACTGCTCGGTTCTTCCCGATTTCGGCCGGGTCAATATCAGCATGGATAACCTTGGCATTCGGCGCGAAATCATCGAGCTTGCCGGTAACGCGGTCATCAAAACGGGCACCGAGGGTGATCAGCAAATCTGACATTTGCATCGCCGCAACTGCCGGAACCGTACCATGCATGCCAGGCATGCCAAGGTGATGCGGATCAGCATCCGGGAAGGCACCCCGAGCCTGCAAGGTGGTGACAACTGGAATATCGGTTTTCGCGACCAGTTCAGCGAGTTCTTCGGCCGCATTGGCGCGGATAGCGCCACCGCCAACGTAAAGGACCGGACGTTCAGCTTGTGCGATCGCCTTAGCTGCCTCCCGTACCTGCCGCGCATTGGGAGTGAAGACCGGGTTGTATCCGGGTAGGTCCATCTTAGGCGGCCAGACAAAGTCACACTCTTGCACCTGAGCCGACTTAGTAACGTCAATGAGAACCGGGCCCGGACGGCCAGTTCCTGCCAAATGGTATGCCTCGGCGATCCGTGCTGGAATTTCTTCTGCATCCTTGATCAGGAAGGAATGCTTCACGAAAGGTAGCGTGGCGCCCATAATATCGGCTTCTTGGAAAGCGTCAGTTCCCATAAGAGATGCGCCAACCTGACCCGTGATTGCGACGAGCGGAACCGAGTCAAGAGCCGCATCAAATAGTGCGGTAACCAAATTGGTAGCTGCCGGGCCAGACGTTGCAAAGCACACGCCCACCTTTCCGGTGGACACCGCGAAGCCTTCCGCAGCGTGTCCGCCGCCCTGCTCGTGGCGCACGAGAATATGGCGCAGACGATCAGACTGGTACAGTGCGTCATACATCGGAAGTGCCGCACCGCCAGGAATTCCGAAAACGGCTTCAATTCCGAGCTCTTCTAGTGACCGCACAACGTTGCGCGCACCTGTAGACTGCTCGCGAATTTCCTTCGCGTTTTTCATGCCTTCTCCTAGGTCGTGGGTATTAAAAAACCCCTCACCGTGTGGTCGAGGGGCGTGCCGAGTAGGTCAGCTCACCTCGATGGCTGAATCACTACAACGACGAGAACAGTGTTCATGTCTGGAAGTCTAACGTAATACAGGCATTACGTGAAATTTTTCGTAAAAAACCATCTCATATTATGAGCGACACCACAAGAAGCTGTGCCACGTTTCTGGCTTGGGCATCATGCTTCCTACCTAAGCCTCGCACTTCCAGCCTAAGTACCCCGCTTCCGACTTGAGCAGCCCACTTCCGCCCCAGGCTTCCAGCCTAAGCACCCCGCTTCCGGCCCTACTTCCGGCTCCGTCTGTGCATAAGTGTCAACTTTTCATACCCTCCAGCGCTATATACGGCTTGGAGGGTATGAAAAGTTGACACTTATGCACCGAATCCTTCTTATGCTTCAGGAAGCCACAGATTAAAAACCGACATATAGGGCTTTACAGGCTCATTGCGGGTAAATATGTCGTTGTTTTGAGGCTTCCTGTTTCAGCAGAGCTTCTGCTTCCGGAATTTAGCGGTTGATTGAATGTAATAGACAAAATATTGCGGGATGCCCCGGTTTTAAGAATCGGATTGCTCCGATTTTAAGAATCAGTACGGCTTTAAGAGCCAATAGCATTATTTAATGCCTGGCGTAGTACCTCCGTTGAGGCTGACAGCATCTAATCTGCTGTTTTTATAGTTGTTTTAGGGTTACAGCTATTTGAAATTAGGGAAAATCGAACTATCCGAAGACTATCTGCGGATAGTTCG
>JAAYWS010000005.1 GCA_012516575.1 Actinomycetaceae bacterium | reverse complement strand
TCTTAGAGGATGGGGTGGGGCAATGGAAAATATGGGGTGGGCGTGGGTGGGGATTGTCCGCTTTGGCCGGCCGCGGCTAAAGGGACCTTTATCCCGAGTTTGTTTATTCAAACACTTAATTGTTCAATTGAATTATTTTCAGCTAGGTTAGGTCTATGGAAAAGCCCAAGATAGGCCTTGATGAAGGTGACGCTAAGATTGCTGCTAGCGAGCTTGAAAAGCGTGCAGATGACGTCAACGTCGTCATCAAAAAGAAAAGTTGGCGCGCTATTATGCTCGTGGCGCTTGCGATTCTTTTACTTGCCATGTCGATTGTGACGGTTGCCATGGGTGCGTACGATATTTCGGTGACCGAAGTATGGCGGGTTATTACGATTAACCTTTTCGGCGGCGACGTGTCGAGTATTGACAAGCTGTATCAGACGGTCATTTGGGAGATTCGCGCACCCCGGGTGGTTTTAGTGATTCTGGTGGGAGCTGCACTGGCAACTTCGGGAGCGGTCTACCAGGGTGCTTTTAGAAACCCGCTGGTCGAACCGTTTATTTTGGGTGTTTCGGCGGGCGCTTCACTTGGTGCAGCGCTAGCAATGGTCTACCCGAATCTGTTGTTTAGCGCAGAGTTAGGCGCGTTTATTTTCGCAATGGCGTCGGTGGCTTTGGCTTATTTCTTAGCCCGTGTTGATGGACAAACCCCGACGGTGACGCTCGTGCTGGCCGGTCTGGTTATTTCTTCAGTATTCCAAGCCTTTGTCTCTTTGCTGAAATATGTTTCGGATGATCAGGCTTTGCGGGCGATTACTTTCTGGACGATGGGTGGCTTTTCTTTCGCGTCATGGGAGTCGGTGGCACAACTGTCCATTCCGATTATTGTTGGTGTGCTCGTGTTGTGGAGTTTGGGTTGGAAACTCAACGTGCTGTCTATGGGGGACGATGAGGCGCGCACGCTCGGCATTAACCCCGAAATTTTGAAACTCATTCTGATCGTTACGGCTACTTTGATTACGGCGATCGCGGTGTCTGCAACGGGTATTATCTCGTGGATTGGTTTGATGATGCCGCATGCAATTCGAATGATGATCGGTCCGGATAATCGTTTCGTCATTCCGGGTGCTGCGTTACTGGCCGGCGTCTTCCTTCTTATCTGCGACACGTTGGCGCGCACTTTGATTAATGCGGAGATCCCGATCAGTATTATCACTTCGATGCTGGGCGCACCGTACATTTTCTATCTGTTGCGTTCGAAAGGCAGGTTGGGAATTGGCGCCTAACATTATGCTTGAAGCTCAGGATCTTAAGTTTAGTTATGGTGACCATGAGGTTCTCAAAGGTGTGGATTTTCAGGTCACAGAAGGTCGTATATGCGGGCTTTTCGGGCCAAATGGTTCGGGTAAGACGACGCTGTTTCGATGCTGTTTGGGCTTGTTAAAAGGACAGGGCACAATCAAGGTTGGCGGACGTCGGATTGATTCGATGCGTCAAAATAAGCTGGCCCGACTGGTGTCATATGTGCCGCAAAGCCACCAGCCTCCTTTCCCTTATTCGGTTTTTGATGTGGTGCTCATGGGGCGTACCCCGCATATGGGAGCCGGGATTTTCCGGGTGGGTAAGAAAGATAACGCGAAAGCGATGGAGGCTATTGAGCGTTTGGGAATTTCTGATCTGACTGAGGCGGTATTCACCGAGCTTTCGGGAGGGCAACGTCAGCTGGTGTTGATTGCCCGGGCGCTCGCGCAGGAAACCCCGCTTATGTTACTGGATGAACCGACGTCGGCCCTAGATTTTAGTAACCAGATTAAGTTGTGGAAGTTGCTTACGGAAGTGGCGGCGTCGGGGATCACGGTTGTGACCTGTGTGCATGATCCGAATCATGTGAGCTGGTTTTGCGATGACGTGGTGATGATGCATGAAGGCAAAGTGTTGGCGATGGGAGAAACCCGGGAAGTTTTTGGACGCAAGAATCTCAATATTTTGTACGACGACGCTTGCGAGGTGGTCGATATGGGAGCTCAACGAATGGTGGTTCCGCAGATCGTATCCCAAGAGTTGGCGGGATGACGGCGTATGTCGCGTTGTGCAGCGGCGTCGTTGATTAAGTTTTGAAACCCTCAAGAAACAAACGAAGGATAATAATGAAAACACGTTTACGTGCTGTGGGCGCCGTAGCCGCAGCAATGGTGATGCTTGCCGCCTGTGGCGGTGGGACGAGTTCCGAGGCAGAGTCTTCGGCGCCGGAACAGACATCGGCTGATACGCGGATTGTTGTTGATTCGCGCGGTGTGGAAGTCGAAGTTCCAACCGAGATTAAGACGGTTGCGACTGTTTCGGACGCGTTCGTGGAAGAGATTATGTACGCGCTGGATGTGGATGCGGAAGTAACCGGTCTGAGTGGTACGTGTATCGTCAAGGAATTCTCTTATGATTTTGTGGCACTCGACGGTGAGCCGTTTGAGTACACCGGTGGTATGAACCCGGCGAACTATCTCATGCCGGAAATGCGGGATATGCCGATTTTCGCGCAGGATGGCCAGTTTAATTTTGAAACTTTGGCGACGATTGACCCCGATGTGTTAATTATTCATTCGGGTTGTTGCACAGTGAACTGGGCGGAGGGCGATTCCGGTATGGAAGAGACCCTTAACAAGTTAGACGGTTTGGGTATTCCGACTGTTGTTGTGCATGGTCCGAACTACACTGGTCAGCCGAATCTGGAAGATATGCGTGCTGGCATTGAAGTTGTTGGTGACGTTTTCGGCAAGAAGGATGAAGCTTCGGATATTGCGACCCTGATTGAGGATGAGATCAACGAAGTTGTAGCGCGAACGGCTGATATTCCGGAAGATGAAAAAACAACCGTGTTGATATTCGGTTTGAATCCGAATGTTCGTAGTGAGGGCAATTCGGGTATTGCGATGGGCGTGCAGGACGTTCAGTCCTATATGCTTACCGATTTCGTAAATGCAACTAACGTGTTTACTACGGATATTACGTCTTCGCCGCTGAATGCGGAGCAGGTGTTGGCGTCCGATCCGGATGCGATTATTTTGCCGACACATAATGGTTACCATCCGCCGCGTGAGCTTTTGGATACTGATTACTTTACGAACCTGTCGTCGATGCGTGCGATTCAGGAAGAGCGAGTTGCTGCCCTTCCGTGGAGTCCGTGTAATTGTGACCAGCGTTTGGAGATGCCAGTGAACGTCATGGTGATGGCGAAGACGGCGTATCCGGAACTCTTTGAGGATATTGATCTGGAGCAGTGGATGCTGGATTACTTCATGGAGTTGTATGGCGTCGATGAAGAGACCGCTGATGGCATTATTAGTGCCCTGTGGATGGATTGGGCACGCACGCAGTGAGCGCTGTGAATGCTGATCTGAATGTGGCTGGCGACGGGAATGTCTCTGCCAGCGCAACAGCGGCTGGGCCGGGCGTACCTGCAGGTACGCCCGGTACCGGGCTTTCTGGTGACGGTGTAACCCAGCAGGGCGGTGTAACCCAGGATGGTGCTGGCTCTTCGGGGCCGAACTGGGGTGCAGCGCACTGGGATGAACGTTACTCGGGTCGGATCCACTGGCAGAACGAGCCGAGCCCGCATGTGGTGTCGGCACTGAGAGGGCGCCCGCCAGGCGCTTCCCTCGATGTAGCCTGTGGTTTCGGACGAAATTCGATTTGGTTAGCCCAGCAGGGATGGGATGCGCATGGCGTCGACTTTTCTAAGGTTGGTTTAGGAAAAGCGGCCGAGTTTGCGAACGACGCCGGTGTGGACTTGTCCTTGTATTGTGCGGATATTACAAGTGGTTGGGACCCGGGGCGCACGTTTGATTTGGTGATGCTGTCATATTTGCATTATCGGGACTTCGGTATTGTGCCTATTGTTGAGCGGATGACCACATGGGTGGCTGATGGCGGATTGTTGTTGGTGATTGGGTTTGATGAGTCTTCGCACCCGTTGCCAACTGGTGGCCCGCATCAGCTTGACCAGTTTTATTCGCGAGAGCTACTTTCTGGGATCATGACTGGTGCTGGCTTTGAGATTGAGTCGGCTCAAGTGTTGCCGCGCGAGGTCTATAGTGATGACGGCGAACCCTTCATGATCGGGGATACTGTGGTGTTGGGCAAGCGTAGCGGGCGTTAGGCATGTTTACGTAGCCTAATAGTGAAGCGTCCTGGGTTTTGTTCTGCTTCTTATACGGGTGCCAGTTGGCTGGCATGGGTGTGATTATAGTCGGTGATGACCTCTTCGGGTGTGCGGTAGCTAAGGCTGGCATGTAAACGGGTGGTGTTGCACCAGTGGACCCAGTTTATGGTGGCGAACTCGACCTCGGTTAAAGATGCCCACCGTTGGGAATACACCAGCTCGGTCTTATAAAGTCCGTTCACTGTTTCGGCTAGAGCGTTATCGTAGGAATCACCCATGCTCCCTGTCGAGGAGCGAATCTTGTGATCGCTCAACGTTTTGTTGTACTTAATCGATACGTATTGCGATCCGTGAGCGGCGTGATGTATTAGCCCAGTCAGGTTCTCGTGAGCTAATGTGATGGCCTGCTCGAGAGCCTCTAACGGCAAAGCCTCGGTTTTCATTGTCGAGCGGGTTGCCCATCTGGGCTTGTCCGTTGGTTGTTGACAGTTCTTTACGCGGCTTTGGCATAGTCGCGTGTGATTAATTCTAGTTCGTATTCGATCGGGCTTTTACCTCCGATCGATGTGTGGATGCGTTGACGGTTGTAGAACACCTCGATCCACTGTGATACCGATTGATAGACCTCTACCCTGGTGGCATAGGCCCGGCGGTAGAAATGCTCGATCTTCAGCGTAGCCCAAAACGATTCAGCCATCGCGTTATCCCAACACACTCCAGTCCGCCCGGCAGAGACTCGTCCCTTGATTCCTTTCATATACTCCGCCAGCTCGGTCGACGTGAACTGCGAGCCCCGATCAGCATGCAACACGATGTCTTGCGGGGCCTTGCCCCGACACGTGATTGCCATGTCCAGTGCGCGGATCACTAGCTCGGTACGCATATGCTCATCCATCGCATACCCCAACACCCGCCGAGAATGGGCATCACGCACCACGATCAGATACACCCAGCCTTCCCCACAACGTAAATACGTGAAATCAGTGATCCAGACCTTATCGATCTGACCCTGGTCCCACACCCGCTCACACGCATCACTCACATCTTGCTCCGGGTCATTGTTCTTCCCAGGCCGGTAAAACATTCGCGAGCTAACCGCCTCCAACCCCTGACGGCGCAACGAAGCAGCAATCGTCTTTTGATCCACGTGAACACCAAGCTTAGCCAAAGCAATCTTAATCCGCGGAGCACCATAGGTCTGATCCGAAGCGTAAAACGCCTCCCGTACTTCCCGATCCAACTCACGGCGACGATCAGCACGGTGTTTACGACGCGGGGCACGGGCCATAAACGCATAGAAACCGCCACGAGTCACCCCGAGTATACGAGCCATTAACGCTACCGGGAATTCATCCTTCAACGCCATCATCAATTCAAACTTTTCCCGTTTGGATGCCTGGAGGCGAAGAAGGCGCTTGCTTTTTCCAGGAAATCGTTTTCCCTCTGTAACCGGGCTACTTCCCTGCCTAACCGCGCGATCTCCCGAGCCTGTTCTTCAACACTCGGAACACCTTTTTTCTCAGCCTTCCTACGCTGCCGCTCCTTTTAACCCACACCCCAAGAGTCTGCTCCACTAAGCCCAGCTCTTGAGCCACATGACTAATCGGCCGCCCAGTATCAATCACCTGACCAGCCGCATCCCGACGAAACTCAACAGTAAAACGCCTACGAGTACCCATGACACCATTCTCCCCGACAAGACCAACCCACACGAGCCAATCCCGCCAAACTAAGTGTCAACAAAACACGAAGAACCCCAGGCAGATGTGCGATTTGTGCAAGGGGAGGTCGGGGATGCTTCCTCATAAGTTTGGTAGAATTTCGCTTAGGTGTTCTAAATCGGTAAATTTTTTACGGTTCGCGAACACTCGAAAAGGCTGTTATGCGTGCGTATGGTCTGACCTGCGCAAACATAGGGTTATAAGTGAATATTGGGAGCTGGCTGGGGTCAAAATGGTGAGGTGCGTGCAAAGCCTCAATAAACCCGCAGGTCAAACCCCCTAAAAAACGGGGTGGGTCCTGAAGTGGTTTACGCGTCATAGCGGATAGAAACGTTGTATATA
>JAAYWS010000046.1 GCA_012516575.1 Actinomycetaceae bacterium | reverse complement strand
TAGAAACATTCACGTCAATAAACGTAAGACTCTTCATGAGGGTTTCGTGATGACAAATAGATGATCAGAACACTCCGATATCTCATCCAAAACCCTCACCCCTTTTCCACCACTACACGCTCAACTATGAAGAGCCACTAAACCTGTGGATAATGCCCGATAACTGTGTGCGTGGCTGGATCTAACGTGATGTCGCCGCCGTAGGGGATAACAAGTTGCGGGCGCGGGTGGCCAATTGGCAGGTTCAGGCATACGAGTAAATCATTGCGGTAACGAGCGATATTTGTGAGCACGTATTCGATATAGGTTTCGCGGCGGATTTCGCGAACCTCCGCAGACGCTGGTTTGTCACGGTCGTCGACGACGGGTCGGGCGAATACCAACCCAGCGGCGGCTTCAAGATAGCCGCGTTCTCCCATTGATCGGATCCACCGGCCAACTAGTGCGGGTGAAGGGATTTCTTCGGAAGTTTCGAGGATGATAATAGCGCCTTCAAGATCTGCGGTTTGCGGGAAACGATCAGCCATCGCCAACTGATCCAAAACTTCCATGCAACCTCCCCAGGTGTGTCCGCGAACGGCGTCGTCGGAGCCTAGAAATTCCAGTGGAATCGCAGGTTCGGTGGGGGATTCGTCAGTTACTGCGCGGGGTTCAGACCAGTCGAACCCGTAGTCTTGGCTGTGCGTCGGGCGGGGCAGGGCGAGGTCTCCGCCGCCGAAAAGTGCAGCCCGTAGGGTGGCCATATGTTCGGGATCGGTTTTGGGACCGGAGCCGAGGTGAACCATGGTGGAACCGCCATGATAGGCGCCCATGCCGTTATTCCACAGCCAGTTGAGCAGGTTGGTGTTATCGGAATAGCCAAAGAAAGGTTTAGGATCGCGGCGGGGCAGTTCCGGGTTCAGGTGAGGGATAACGGTAATCTGGTCAGCCCCGCCCACGGTTGCGAAAATGCCGCGGATTTCAGGGTCTGCGAAGGCGGCGTTGATGTCGGCGGCACGTTCTTCGGCTGATGCGCCCATTTTTCGAGTGGTGGGATATTCGACCGGGATGAGGTCGAGCTCCTCGCTAATCCGGCGCAGCGCCTGCTCATGTACGGCTGGGAAATATGAAGGCGCAGACCACGATGGGGAAAGCACTGCGATCTTATCGCCGGGCTGGAGCGTGGACGGGGTAATGAGCGGTTTTTTAGCCATGGTTAATTGTAAATCGGATGTGGACAAGTCGGTTTTGTGGAAAAGAATATGGTGAAAGATTGCGAGCCAATTAGAGTCCTGCTATCGGCAACACTATTGAATGGCAGGAGTTACGTTGGTATTATCTTTTAGTAAGACAATTGGGTGTAGAGGTGTTCTCAGTGACTAGCCGTGTCCATCCCCGGATTAGGAGACGGCATCCTGAAATTGCTGAGAATGACGCGTGTTATATGCGTGGAATTATTTCGTTCTTGCGGCAGTTCGTGAGCCGGGAGAACGAGAACTTCGTATCGGGTTTGATCTGCATGCTCGCGAACTAGAAATGGTTGGAGTTATGACCGAAACGGGTTGGCTAATTTACCACGCGATGACACCGCCTTCGCGAAAAACTAGGAACGAGATTAGTAGAGCACTAGGGGAGGGCAAATGAAACACATGCTTGCGGATGGCTCAGAAATTTCAGACGAACAGCTCGAGCTAGAGGCTCGTGAATATGAAGCTGGCACGTGGGAAGGGACTTTGTCGAATATACGAGTCGGCAGACCTCCTATCTATGAAGAAGCTCTTGTGTCGGTCACGGTTAAGCTTCCCAAGAACATGCTCGCCGCTATTGATGAACGTACGGGAAATCGTTCAGATTTTATTCGTCGCGCATTGGCTGATGCTTTGTCCCCGAATGTGGCGTGAGGTAGGGAATAGACGGCGGGAAAAATCCGTTGTAAGGTGTAACAACGGCTTTAGCGGTGTGAAGACCATCGATAAAAGCTGATGATGATTGAAAAATCAATACAGGGGATGATCGGTTTCGACGGTAATGATTACCGAAGGGAAGCGGGTAGAGGATGCACAGTTATCTCTTTAACGATCTGTGCGAAAAAATAACTGCCAACAAGCAGAAGTCTGATTTCGCCCTCGCTGCCTAAGCGCGAGCGCACATACATGAAATCCGTCAGCCTCACGTTGCTTTCGCGTGAGATGTCTGGCGTCGCTTAGAAAGCCACTGGCACCAGTAGTTCGTCATTAACCGCTGGGCAACACCCAATTGACTATGTTCGTCGGCAACTTGTTCGCGAGAGTGCCGGAGCTGAAAACAACGCTTAGCGAACTGCACCCGGAGAAGCCTTGGGTTCCTCCTTATCGGACGCGGGTTCAATTCCCGCCATCTCCACAGGCTGGAGGCCCGCATGTTTGTGCGGGCCTCCTCTTTTATTTGCGACGTCGAAAGCCGAACTGTGAGAAAGTCGTTCGGCTTTCTCACAGTTCGGCTGAGGAAATGCTGCCTAAGTAATTGCCCGTGGTTATTTAGCGGAGAGCAGTTTTTCTTGGATCTAGCTGCGGGAGTTGAAGCCCTGAGGCTTGCGCGTCATCCACGCGTATCTTGCTGTTACGATCAGCGAAACTAATAGCAATACGTGCAATACCACGTGGTATAGATCTGGGAAATAATGCCCCGGAATTTCGACGACTTGAATGGTGTCCGCAAAGAATCGGCTCAGGCCATCGGCGTAGCAAATCGGACCGCGTTCAGCGAAAATGCAATATTCGTGAGCGAGGAGCTGAGTAGTCAACCACAGTGAAAGCCACGCGGTCAGGGCCCATTTGCCTACACGCTCTTTAGCAACAAACAGCGTAAACATGGCAAGTGCGATAAGCATGAAAATGCCATCCTCGCGCCACGAGCGAGTGACTAAAAGGTGATCGCCAACATGGAAGCCGGTCATGTCCAAGCCGAACCACGCTAGCAACAAAGTGTTCACAACGACGGGCACTTTCTTATTCATACTAAAGCGCATCCTCTCAAACGGCGTCCGAGAATCGGCTTGGGCTTGGGCTTGGCTCGTGTGTTACTTCCGCCGTTCAGCCCGGATTTGTATCAGCTGCGCCACGATACACATGCCCAGTTCGACCGGCCCTTTTGCGCCAAATTTGATGCCAATAGGGGCGTAGAGCACCCCGTCGAGAAGCCCGCGATCATATCCGCGCTCCTCAATAAGGGACAGCACGCGTTCGTTCTTCAACGGATGCCCCAACATTCCGACATAGCGCGCTTTCGAAGTAATCCCATAGATGAGGCATTCAGGATCATACATGTGTCCGCGGGTCAACACACAAAGATAGTCGTTTTCTTTCGCATCCAGATATGAATCCAGCTCATCAAAGCTGGGAATCAAGATGCGCTCCGAGCGCGGGAAGCGTTCAGCAGTAAGGTAAGCCGGATCGTAGTCAACGACGACGGTGTTAAAACCGGCGTCGTTCGCATACCGTTCCAACGCAACGGACACGGCACTGGCACCAAGGATAAACACTCTGTCTTCAACAAAAAGCGGCAACGACAACCATGATACGCCGGCGTATTGCTCGTCGTGCATGCTCGGACCGCGCGTAACATCGAGCATCTGGAATCTGTCTCTTTCGCTTATTTCGCGCGAAAAGACTACTTCTCGATCGTCGGTAGCGAAGAAAATTCCGGGAAGGCTATCGGCGCTCCCTTGCTCCCGCATCCCTATCACGTCGGTGTCCTCCGAAGACAAAGCGGCTTCTTTATCGGTCACTATTTTGAACCCTAGCCAAGCTTTTTCATCAGCGTCGATAGCTGCCAGTGCGCGCTCTAAGGTCGGGATGTCGGCCTTGGAGAGCGAATCGAGGACCTCGGACAGTGCGCCCGGTTTAATATGCGGCTTAGTTGCAAGCGCCAGCGGAGAAAAGCACGGAAAATCATCGGATGTTAACGTCGGGGTAATGCCTTCATTCAGCTCATCGATGAGCTGGCGGAGCACAGGTTTTAATTGAGCCACGGTTGTCCTTTCATCGCGTTGAAGCGGCCTCTTTATAACAGGATACTTCAGTGAAAAACGTCCCTGTGTCAGTCAATGAAGGATAAACCATATTCATTCGCGTCCTTCCGGTTTGGGACGGTTCTCCCGACCTGCAAACCACCCTTCATCTGCATGAGGAACTGAGTCGAACCGGGGCACGTAGGGCTTGACGTCAATAACTGGAGTTCCGTCAAGGGCGTCTACGTTGCCGATATACAACACGTTTCCTTCAACTCTTTCCAAAGCAACAACCATTAACCCAATCTTGTTTGGGCGGCGCGGGTTGCGGGTTGCGAAAATGCCGTGTGGCGCGTCATCCAGAAAAGGAATCGGCCGTAAATCAACCGTCCTAGCCCGATCCATCCAATACAACACGATCAAATGGCTGAACTGATCAATATCCAACAACCCGGCCACATACTCTTCATCTATTTCAATAAAACCCCGCGCGTCCGGCTCAAACGCACCCTGAATAGGTGCATCTTTCTTGTCCTTAAACGGAGAACGGATCACACCAATCGGAACTACCTCGTACACCCGTTTACCCGTTGTCCGTTTCCGGCGCAGTTTCCGCCTGGTGAGGTTTGGTGCGTAACAGTTTCTTACGTATTTCAATCAGATCGACTGCGTGTCGTTCAAGCGCGCGATCCTCAGGCAAACGCGGTATCCAAGGACGTACGACGACGTCGTCGCCGTCGTCGTTTCGGGCGGAGAAAACAATAATGCAATGTGTGGCGGTGAGGAGGTCTCGACCGCGTGGATCTCCGGAACGAACCCATACTGACACGTGCATTTCACTACCCGAGCTGTAAATCATTCGGGCATCGACTTCTATCAAATCGCCAATGAGTATCGGGCGGTAAAAACGAAAGCCCCCAGCATAAACTGCTTCCGCCCGCCCATGACTCCAACGCTCTGCCACCAGTTGGCCAGCTTTCATGATCCAGTGCATGACATAGCCGCCGTGTACTTTACCGCCCCAATTCACATCTGTTGGTGCAGCGAGAAAACGGAGCGTTTCCCTACATGCTTCGGTCGCGTCGGTGTAGACCTGGTCGACCATCGCTTTTTCGATCTCCTTACGAACGCCGGTTAACGTGAGCGCGCGTTCGTGTTCGATCCGGCTCCAATCGTCGTAGGGTACGAATTCTGGTACGGGTGTGGGTCGTCCTTCGGAGTCCATTGCCACGAATACCAACAAACATTGGGTATTTACGATTCGTTCAGGTTTCTGGGGGTTGTACGACGAGACAGTACATACCACCTGCATTGATGTTCGGCCCGTATAGACCATACGAGCCTCAACCTCGACCATATTGCCAGCGGCAATACCGGAAGAAAATCTGATATTTCCGACGTAGCCAGTGACCGCGTATCTACCTGACCATCCGGCAGCACAGGCGTAGCCGGCCTTGTCGATCCATTCCAAGATCTTGCCGCCGTCGACGTACCCGTGGGTGTTAACGTCCATGGGTGCTGCGAGGAATCGAAGGGTTACGGAGTCACTGCGAGTGGACATTGAATAGTCGCCTCCTAGTAGAACCTGCGGTTCTAACAAAGGACGCAGGCGTTTATGGTCGGATGACTTAATCTTAGCCCTCGTCATGGCAATTGTCGGCTCGCGCACCCAATATCTACAAGTAAGTCAACACTATGCGTAAGAAAGCCAAACCATTGATGCGAAAGAACTGCGGCAGGTATTCTTAAGGCATGAAAAAGTTTTTTAAGCACCTCGCGGAAGAATCAACGCCTCAGAAGGAAGACAGCTTCTGGGTGAAGGTACGCAAAGTACTCGACAGGTTTTTATAGGCCCCGTCTAGCAGGAGCTGTGTAAATAGCCCAAAATAGCTTTCGCATCGACTATTGATAGAGCCGCGCCTGATTTGCCATGACCTGCGCGGTCATATCGCATTCGCGCAACGATGAGATATGAGCGAGCGTTGAACGCAGGCTTTCGGCCAGTTCGTCGGCATGCTTACGACCAAGTACGACGGCGTTGGCCTCAGTAACGGTGTTAGCTCCAGTAACGTGGCTGTTTTCGGTAGTGTTCTGGTGGGCAATGATGGGCTCCGACGGCAGGTCGCTTTCTAGTAAAAGCCGGTCTGCCGGTACCTGTCGGATATAAGCCCGGCCGCGTTTGCTTTCCAGCATGCGCGGGTTGACCGACACGTATCCGCCAAGCCGGACCAATGCCGTCAACTCTTGGCTAGTGCCCGAGAACCAGTGGAAAACCGGAACTGCCGTTTGCCCACAGCCACCGAGCTCAGCCAATAAGCTGAGCACCGCACCGGCTGAACGCACAGCATGGATTGACAATACGTAAGGCTCCGCAGGGGAGACGTCCCGTGCCGCCCCCATCACTAACTGCAGGACGTCAGCCAGCACGCTCCGCTGAAACGCGGCATTGGCAACTTCCAAACGACGCGGGCTGAAATCCAGCCCGATCTCACCGATAAAACGAGTGCGTTCGACTTGATTCGCGAAGACTGCCAGATGTTCATCAGCAACCTGCTCGCTGGTAATTTCCCAAGGATGTAAACCCAGCGACCAGCGGTGAACCGAGCCAAGGCCAGACTCGGCATCATCCACATCAAGCCAACTATCCAACCCGGTACGAAAACCAGTCGGCGTCATCGTCTGTGCAATAATGCTAACGTCTCGGACCCACAGTCGGTCAAGAAAAGCGCGTTGAATGTCAAAACCGCCGAGAAAGTCGAGATGATAATGAGTATCTAGCAGGCTCATGATTGGGCACTTTCCCGCTGCTGGGTGTCAGTGCGCTTATCTGCATGTTGCCGGATGCGCGGAGGCGTGGGTATCGGCGTCATCCCCGCGAGCCGACGGATAACCAACCCGGCCAGCATCTGTCCCATAACCGGTGGCATGTAACTCATTGAACCGAGCGTTTCAGCTTTCGAAGTAGCGCCGTCGTTCGAAGCGGCGCCTGCCCGTTCAATACGAACCGGGCGTTCCCGGGAGTACAGGACTTCCAGATTTTCGATCCCGTAGCGCTGGCATTGCCTGCGCACCACCGTCGACATCGGGCAATTTCCGGTCTGTTGAATATCCGCAAACTCTAGCTGACACGGGTCGAGCTTGTTGGCCGCACCCATCGAAGCGACTAAAGGAACTTCGTGGCGGGCACACCACTCGGCAATCGCAAGCTTCTGCGAAATAGTGTCGATGCAGTCGATAACGTAATCCGGCCGTGGGAAAGCCGCAAAAACGTGTGCATGGTTTTCCCACGTGAGAAAAACTTGTTGGGAATGGACGATGCAGTCTGGGTTGATATCAGCAATCATGTCACGCATGACGTCGGTTTTAGTTCGTCCGATTGTCGAGTAGAAGGCCAGCGCTTGGCGATTAATATTGCTTTCCTCAACGACGTCCGCGTCAAGCACGATTAGCGACCCGACCCCGCCCCGAGCCAGTGCCTCAGCACAACTAGCACCAACCCCGCCTAGCCCAACGACCATAACCGTCGACCCGCCAAGCGCGGCCAGTCCGGCGTCGCCGAGTATCAGACGGAGCCGGGCTAGGCGTTCGGATTGTCCCACTGCTTGCCTCCTTGTGATGCCCGGCTAGCCTTGGGCCAGCTTGTGTTTAGCTAACTATGGGAATTCTACTTCTGTTATCGGCCCAGCGCTTTGTGGTCAAAGGTGTTTTAGAAGACCAAGTCCACCAAATCGGTGCGATGAAAGCTATCGGTATTCCTCAGCGGGTAATACAACGATTGTTTTTAGTTAAGTACGTTGTGCTTGCGGTAGTGACCGGGGTAGCCGAAACTGTGCTAGCGAGTTTAGTAACGCCAGTGCTCACCAGTGAGGTGGCGCGCTCCTATGCTTCGGCAGTGGGTGCTGATTCCGCTCGTCATGTTTGCGGCAACGATCGGCATGATCCTTCCGACCAATTTGCTGGCAACATTCGAAAGTCCTTCATTCGTCACTTACATGGGAGCGCCGGAGAACGATATTCGAATTGACCTGCAGTTCTCCGCGGACGCGGCAACCGTCAAGTCGCACTTAGTAGCTGACTTGCAAGCAGACCATCGGGTGAGCCACGTCGATCAGTATGGACGCGTCTTATTAACAGCAGATTCACCTGAAGGAGAACGAACTTTCCGTGCGGACGTGGGTGATTACAGTCGTACTACGCAGCATTTTGTTGCGTAGCCGTGGCTGATGCGCGTGTTTCGCAGTTGTTGGAACGTTTCGGTATTGACCATATTGGGGATAACGAGATTACCCGTGCGTCGGGAGGTCAACTCCAACGAGCAGCTATCTGCCGAGCAATCGTCATGGTTACTCATGATCCGCCTGTTACCGCCCGTGCAGACCGAATTATCTACTGACGTGATGGGGCTATCGTTGACGATATTCACCTACCGTTCTGGGATGGCGAGGATGCTATCCAACGACAAGAAAAGATCATGGTCTGGTTGCACGACGACGGTTTTTAGCAGGTAGGGCGGCGCGTTTTTCAGGTAATGCCACGGGGAATAAACCTATCGGGACACCTTTATACCTAGTCGTCGCTCACTTAGGTAATGAGTATAGGTGCTCGGTAAATTGAAAGGGCTTTAGCTGAGTGTCTCCAATATGAAGCCGCACAAACTCAGCGTTTACCTGTGGAAGAAGGAACTGTTTTGTCTGACCTGTCGCAACCGGAAAAGCGAGTTCTTGTTGTTTATAACACGATCACTGGCTTTTCGAAAACGTATGCATCGTGGATTCATGAAACTCTTGGTGGTGACTTGTATGCCCTCGACGAGCTCGAGTCTGCGGTAAAAGCAAACGTTGTTGACCTACAAACCTACGACCTCATCATCTACGGTGCTGGCATCCGCATGCATATTATGCGCGGATTTAAGAGCTTCCGAGCCTTGCTTAAAGATGCCGATCTGCTCGGTAAGGGCAAGGTGATTGTGTTCGCCACCGGCGGTACCCCGCAGCATCCGGATCGCGATTGGAAATCCGCAGCTCGTACCTTCACCCGTAATGAACTGGCACGCGGGGAGTATGCCTACTTCTACCTTGAAGGCGGCGTCAAATATGAAGGGCTGAATCCGGTAGAAAAGAAGCTTTTGCGGATCTTCTCCAAACGCGTACAAAAGTATCGTCATTGGGGCGAGTGGGCAGTGGCGGTAGCGGACAAGATTGCCGATGGTTACGACCATACGAACCGGGAGTCACTAGAGCCGCTATTAGACAGTGCGCGTATCATTATGGAGCGGCAATGAGCGTCGATATTAAGAGCGTCGAAACAACACACGACGACGTAGCTCGCGTACCCGAGCAAACTAAACGTTCTGGTCTTGCCGCGATTAACGACGACGATTTCAACATCCTTACAGTTGTTGGCGGTTGGCGGGCGGTTATCGAGACGGTGCTACCAACCCTTACCTTTGTTATCGGTCTGATTACAACGGGTGACTACCTCATCCCAGCTTTCGCGGCATTAATCTTGGTAACTACTTTCGCTATTACCCGGATCATGCAAGGCAAGAGCGTTAAACCTGCGATTATCTCGGTAGTGACCATGGCGGCTTCGGTGTATGTGGCATGGAAAACCGGGCAGGCGGTTAATGTCTTTCTCATATCTATTTTGAAAAATGCCACCTATGGTTCAGTAGTGCTTCTTTCCATTTTGGTGCGCTGGCCCGTGCTCGGCGTCATGCTGGGGCTGATTCGTGGCGAAAAAACCGCATGGAGGAAAGGCGAAGAGTGGAAGCTGACGCGGGTGCGTTACTACCAGATCACGACGGTGTGGCTTTTCGTCTTTATCGCGCGACTATCAGTTCAAGTGCCGCTGTATTTCCACGGGTACGCTGAATGGTTGGGCATCGCCAAGCTCACCTTAGGCTTGCCCACGGATATTCTTGCTGCCTACCTGTCGTGGCTGCTGATCCGGTCACTGCCGAAGCGGAAAAACAGCCGTATTTAGGGCTGTTTCAGGCTTAGAGCTATTTGAAATTAGGGAAAATCGAACTATCCGAAGACTATCTGCGGATAGTT
>JAAYWS010000161.1 GCA_012516575.1 Actinomycetaceae bacterium | reverse complement strand
TCAGGCGTTTCGTGAGTATTTTGAGGGCGCGCGGTATCAGAATATGGTAGAAAAGACCTTTGGAAGCGATGCCCGCGATTTTGTGAATCGCATTCTGGAGCATAGACTGGAGCGGGAAGGCTGAATCGAACGGTTTTTCCGCCGGCGGGACAAGATATGAGTGAACCCAAATTGAATGCTGAAGACTTGCAGAAACTCGCGGATCGGTTCCGCAAGGAAACCCTGCACATCCATGCGGCGGCCGCGGAGACGCGTGTGGCCTCCTCGCTGTCGGCGGTGGAACTCTATACCTGTCTGTTCTATGGTGGACTGCTGCGGTATAATCCCAGTAACCCGCGCGATCCGGAGCGGGACCGTTTTATCGTCAGCAAGGGGCACGGCTCGATCAGCCTGTATCCGATTCTGGCGGACCGCGGCTTTTTCCCAAAAGAAGAGCTGGCGAAGGTCTGCCAGTCCGGTTCGTTCCTGGGCGGGATCCCCGACCCGGTGATTCCCGGCTATGAAACGGTGAATGGTTCGCTGGGACATGGCCCCGGTGTCGGCAGCGGCATGGCGCTGGCGCTGAAGCGCAAGGGCATAGACCGCAAGGTTGTCGTGGTGACCGGGGATGGTGAACTGCATGAAGGCGCCGTCTGGGAAGCGTTCCTGTTTGCCGCGCAACACAAGCTCGATAATTTGACACTCATCGTGGACAATAATGCGCGCTGCATGATGAACGATACGCAGAACGTGGTGGGACTGGCTCCGCTCGCAGACAAATTTCGCGCCTTTAATTGGTATGTCGAAGAAGTGGATGGGCATGACACCGGTGCGCTCTGTGAGGTGATCGGCCGCGTGATGGCCTCGGATTTCAACGGGCCGCGGGCCATCATTTCCAACACCATCAAAGGCAAAGGGGTTCCTTCCTTAGAGGAGGACCCACTGTGTCACATCCGGACGCTCACGGCAGAGTATATCCAGGAAATCACGGGAGGTGTGGAATGAGCCTTCCGAAAAGCAGAATGCGCGATGCCTTTCTCCAATCGATCAAAGACCGGATGGAGAAAGAAGAGGACATCTTCTTTCTGACCGCCGACTTCGGCTCGCCGGTGCTGGATGATTTGCAGCAGGCCTTCCCGGATCGGTTCATCAATGTGGGTATTTCAGAACAGAACCTGGTGAACGTGTCGACAGGACTTTCCCTGGAGGGCTACCGCGTCGTGGCCTATGCGATTGCGCCGTTCATCACGATGCGCTGCCTGGAACAGATCCGAGTGAATCTGGCGATGCTGTCGCAGGTCCGCCCGCTGAATGTGACCCTGGTGGGGGTGGGTGCCGGTTACAGCTATCAGGTGTCCGGTCCGACGCATCAGGCGCTGGAAGACATCGCGTTGATGCGCGCCCTGCCGAACATCGGGGTCTGGTCGCCCGCCGATTCCGCGACTGCGGGCTTGATGGCTCATCAGGCGCTGGACACCCAGGGCGTTCGCTATGTGCGGATGGACGGCCATCCGCTGCCGGAGCTGGAACCTGCACCTACGACAGAAGATCTGCAGCGGGGATTCCGTCTGCGTGGAACACCGGGTGCGATGACCGCCGTGATTTCCACGGGATATATGAGCCATCTGGCGGTGGCGGTTCGCGATGAGCTGGAAGCCGGTGGAATTCCGGTACGGTCGGTGGACCTGATGAATCTGGCCTCGCCCGAATTGTCGGCCCTGGCTGCCGAGTTGGCCTCGTGTCGCGCCATTCTAACAATGGAAGAAGGCTTTATCGGTCGCGGCGGCATGGATGGACTGCTTAACATGCAGTTGGCTCCCCATCTGCCGAAGGCCAAGTGGGCCCACGCCGGACTCACGCCGCATTACCGGTTTGAAATCGGTCCGCGCGAGGAACTGCTGGCGGCCAATGGTCTGGCGCCGACCGCTTTAGCTGATCGCGTCCGTGAACTGATCAACGGCTGAGAAACGCCGCGTAGGTCTCTTTCAATCCGTCTGCAAACGAGACGCTGGGCGTCCAGCCCATCTCGCGCAGGGGTGATGCATCCAGGCGTTTGAGCGGTGCGCCATCGGGTTTCGAGGGGTCGAATTCCAGCGCGCCTTCATAGCCAACCACCGCCTGAATGGCTTCGGCCACTTCCTGGATGGACAGGTCGGCATCCGGACCCACATGGATGGGGGCAGCATTTTCGTATTTTTCTGCAAGGAACAGGCAGGCATCCGCCAGGTCGCGGGAGAACAGGAAATCACGGCGCGGGGTGCCGGTACCCCAGACAGAGATCGAGGGGGTGTTTTGCACCTTGGCCTCATGCATTCGGACGAGGAGGGCAGAGGCGACATGCGCATGCTCGGGATCGAAATGGTCTTCCGGGCCATACAGCGTAGAGGGAATCGCCGCAAAATAAGCGAGGCCGTGTTCCTGTCGGACGGCTTCACATTCCAGCAGACCCGCGAGCTTGGCAACGGAATACGCGGCGTTGGTCGGCTCAAAGGGGCCGGTCATCAGACTGCTGACTTCAAGGGGCTGCGCGGCATCGCGGGGATAGCAGCAGGAACTGCCCAGATAGAGCAGGCGGGGCACTCGTAGTCGCGCGGCGGTGCCGATGACATTCAGCACGACGCGCAGGTTCGATTCCAGCAGGCGGGCAGGATGGGCGCGATTCAGGGCGATTCCACCGGATTCCCCTGCAACAACGAAGGCCATATCAGGCCGGACGGTGGTGATGGCAGACTCAATGGCCGCCACATCGGCCCAGTCGGCGGTCTCCGCAGCAGAGAGGGTGGAGACCTGAAGTCCACGACGGAGGACTTCGGCTTCCAGGGCGGCCCCGGCGAGGGTTTCACCGCCTAGAATCAGCATACGGGCACTGGTCAAATTCATGTGGCCAGGGTAGCATGAGGGCCGAAATGAGCAAAGAGAAACCCATTGTTGTCTATCTCCACCGGTATCCACCGGAGATCGAAGCTTTTCAGTGGCCGGCGCTGCCGGCTTTGGCCGATGCACTGGCTCCGGACTTCGAACTGGTCTATGCCTGCATGGGGCTGGCTGATGAAAAGCGGGATGAGGCGCTGCGGTCCAAAATGCGCGTGCTTGAACAGCCCTTCACCGTGGATCAAACCAACGGCCGGGACAAGTGGTTCAAAACAGTGCGATGGTATTGGGGGATGGGAGGATTACTTAAAAAAATCCGAGCCCTGAATCCTGCTCTCATCATTTGCAAGGAAACGCTGCCGTTCATTCCGGGGTGTGTGGCGAAGACCGGCATTCCAACGATCATCGAAACCAGCGACTGGTGGTGGTCCATCCTGCTGGGTCACAGAAAGTGGGGGCGGCAGCTGGCTGATTGGATGGAGGCGCGCGAAGTTCGGAGCTGGAACCGGCACTCGGTGAAGGCCACGGTCAGCACCAGGGCCGAGGGGCAGTTGCTGGTGGCGAAAGGGCTGGACCCCTCGCGGGTGGCCGTGATCAATGCGCCGCAAAACCCAGGCGTATTCTGTCCGTTGTCACCCAGACCCACTAAGACGGAGTTAGGGCTGGATGAGAATCTGAAATATTTTGCCATCTTTGGCATCATCCGCGGCGGCAAGGGATATGATCAGCTGCTTGACTGGTGGACACCCGTAATGAAAAAGCATCCCGATTGGCGACTGGTGATTATCGGCGGGGCTGGCGGGGAGACCTGGTGCCGAAAGGAAATCGCCAAGCGGGGGCTCGAATCTGCCGTTCATATGACCGGATGGCTTCCGACCAAACAAGATGTGAATCGCTGGCTGAATGCGATGGATGCCGTGCTGGCCCACCGGCGCAACTCGCCGGATAATCAAGGCATCATTCCCAGCGCGCTCTACAATGGTCTTTCCACCGGTCGGCCGGTGGTGGCGACCGGACTTCCTGGTATGGCGGAAATTGTCCGCGACGGTATCGATGGATTTCTGTTCACCCCGGATGATGAAGACTCCTTTATCCATGCCCTGGAGCGGGCGGTGGATGACCCGACTGCCGCTGCGAAAATCGGACTGGCGGGAGCCGCCCGCGCAGCCGAATGCTTCAACCCTCAGACGGCAGCGCAGGCTCACTGCGCCCTCATCGACTCGATGCTCTGAACCGCCTCTGCGCCACGTTTGCTCGCGATTTGAGACCCCCAAACGGCCTGATTTCATGAGTTTCAGATAAAAACCGTGGCCTCCTGTCCCTTGTTTTCTCTCGCCTGATCTTGCAGCTGCAAGTTCCCTTGTCGGGGCGGTCCGGAGGAATTAGCGGACGGAATTGAGGATGCCGCAAAGCCACCGGATGCGGGCTTCGTCGAGGGTGGGGTAGTTACCGATATAGAAGCCGTAGAAGTGGATGTGGTCGATAACCGGGAAGAGACGGGGGATGTCGGCCTTGGGGGGGGCGATGCCCTTGAGATAGGGCTGGCGGAGCTGGTTGCCGCCGCCGGCGCTGCCGCGGCGGTGTTCGATGCCGTTTTTGTCCATGGCGACCATGAGGCGGTCGCGGAGGGCTTCGCCGGGGCGGTTCATCACGAGCGGAAAGGCATAGTTGACGGAGCCTTCAACGAGGAAATCGGTCCAGTAGAGCTCGGGGTCGAGGAGCGAGAGGAAGAGCTGAAAGTTCTCTGTGCGCTTCCGGTTGTTGGCGTCGAGGCGCGGAAGCTGGGAGCGGCCGATGACCGCATTGATCTCGGTGCTGCGGTAGTTGCCGCTGGGATAGGCGAAGATGAATTTGGGGTTCAGGTCCGGCGAGGCGTTTTCCCATTCGGAGCGGATGGCGGGGTTGTCGGCTTCGCGGACCATTCCGTGGCTGCGGAGCATTCGGGCCGTTTGATAGAGATCTTCATCATCGGTGCAGACCATGCCGCCTTCGATGGTGCTCATGTGGTGGGCGAAGTAGAACGAAAAGTTGGAGGCGAGGCCGAAGGTGCCGGCTTTCCTGCCGTGGTGGGTGGCCCCGTGCGATTCACAGACATCTTCGATCAGCGGAATCTTGCGCTGTTCCAGTTTCTGGAGCATGGCGTCATCCAGCCCATCGAACCCCTGGCAATGGGTGAGGAACACGGCGCGCGTGTTATTGTTCAGGGAGGCGAGCACCTGCTGGGGATCCATGGCAAGGGTGCGGGGGTCAACATCCATGAAGACGGGGGTGTGGCCGGCAGCCAGAACGGAGGAGATGTCGGACACCCAGGTCAGAGTGGGGACGATGACTTCGCCGGGACCGTACAGATGGCGGAGCGCGGCCATCGTGATGAAATTCGCCGAGGCGCCGGAGTTGACGAACACGCTGTGGCGTACGCCCAGCCACTCGGACCATTCCTTCTCAAACGCACGGACATTGGCCGACTGAGTCAGAATGGGATCGCCTTGCAGAAAGTCAATGACGGCCTGGCGATCTTCAGCGGTGATGTTGTTTTCCATCAAGGGCAGGGTAAAGCTCATGGTGTGGACTCCAGGGGGGTGGGGTTGGAAAAGATGACCTGCGAACCGGCATGATCCAGATTGAAAGGAACATGCAGCAGATGGGAAAGCGCCTGGCGGACGGCGGGTTGACGGTCGGGATCGACGAAGAGGAGCAGGAAGCCGCCGCCGCCGGCGCCGGTGATTTTGCCGCCGGTGGCGCCGGCCTTGCGGGCGATCTCATACATGGCGTCGATTTCGGGGGTGCTGACGCGGGAACTGAGCGAGCGCTTGAGCAGCCAGCTCTCGTGAAGCAGGCGGCCGAAGTCGTCGAGGTCGCGGCTCTCGGTCAGGATACGGAGGCCCTGGTCGACCATGGCGGCCATCTCGCTGAGCTCCTTGCTTTTCTTCGGGAGGTTCTGGAGCTGCTCGGCGACGACCTCGGAGGAGAAGCGGGAGAAGCCGGTAAAGAAAAGGAGGAGCGAATTCTGAAAGGCCGCCATGCGTTCGGCGGAGAGGGAGACGGGCGCAACGGCAATGGAATCGTCGGCGGCGAAGCGGATGTGGTTGAGGCCGCCAAAGGCCGCGCTGGCCTGGTCCTGCGAGCCGACGCGATCGCCGCAGCGGTCGCGCTCGACGTGGATCGCCTCTTCGGCGAGCTGCATCTTGGAGCGGAATTCACCGCGCAGGGCGTGGAGGGCGTGGAGCAGGCCGACGGTGAAGGAGGAGGAGGTGCCGAGGCCGGTCATCTTAGGCAGGTCGCCATCGTGGTGGATTTCGAGGCCGTCGCGGATGCCCAGGTAGAGGAGAGATTCGCGGACGGCGGGGTGCTGGATGTCCTCGGCGCGCATGACGTCTTCGATGATGGAATAGACGATGCGGGACTTGTGGGCGAAGAAGGGCGGGAGCCAGCGGCAGGTGATATAGCAGTAGCGGGCGATGGCGGCGGAGAGCACAGCGCCGCCGTGGTCGCGATACCAGGCGGGATAGTCGGTCCCGCCGCCGAAAAAGGAGACGCGGTAAGGGGTGCGGGAAATGATCATGCCCGCGCCTGTGTCGTTGGGATGGGATGGGGAAAAAGGTTCATTTGTGGAAAGCAAACCGGCATAGTACAAAGAGGTGAGGTGAAAATGAAGCAAATTTACAGGAGGTTGTGTTTGGCGGGGCTGCTGGGGGTGGCGGCGGGGTGCGGTCGGGTGCCGGAGGGGCCGCCGGTGACGGTGGCGACGCTGACGCAGCGGCTGGCGGATCCGCTGTGGCTGGCACG
>JAAYWS010000142.1 GCA_012516575.1 Actinomycetaceae bacterium | reverse complement strand
TTCGTAAAATTATTTCGGAAGGTCGGTTTTCGGAAATTTATGATGTGATGAAACGAAATATCGATCAAGGTATGTGCACATTTAACCAGTCACTATTGCAATTGGTCAAAGAAGATAAAGTCGATCCGGAAATCGCCTTACGGGTTTCCCCGAATCCTGATGAACTTCGACTGAACATGCAGGGAATGTTCACGGGTATCGATTCCATCGACACGCGCATTCGTAAAGTATCGAAAGAAGATGACGAAAACGGTTTTGGGGAGGCTAGCATTTTATTATCATGAAAAAACTCAATCTTGACGTGATGGGCGCCAAACTGAATATGAAGGCGTTGTTTGAATATGCCGACAGTGTCGGCGCCAGCGATTTGCTGATCACCGCGAATGCTCCGCCAATGGTGCGGGTTGACGGTGACCTGCATCCGGCTCTGAATATCAAGCTCGATGCGACGCATACTAAAAAGCTTTTATGGAGTCTTTTAAATGAAACTCAGCAGGAAATGCTGGAACGCAATCGAGAACTAGATTTTTCATTGAGCACCAGCGACAACATGCGTTTTCGGGTGAACATGTACTATCAACGCGGTGCGGTTGCCGGTGCGTTCAGGTTGATACCTAGCTATATACCCAATCTAGATGATCTGGGTTTGCCGCTGATTGTCAAGGAATTCGCTTTGCGGCAGAACGGGTTGGTATTGTTGACTGGGCCGACCGGTTCCGGTAAATCGACAACGATGGCGGCTATGCTGGATATCATCAATAATAATCGACGTTGTCATATTGTCACGATTGAAGATCCTATTGAATTTATTCATGTAAACAAAATGTCCATTATCGATCAGCGCGAAGTGTATTCGGACACACATTCATTTAAAAACGCGTTAAAATATGTTCTCAGGGAAGACCCGGATGTGATTTTAATCGGCGAAATGCGGGATCAAGAAACCATTGCCGCGGCGTTGACTGCAGCGGAAACCGGGCATTTGGTCATCGCGACCCTTCACACCAACGACGCGGTGCAGTCGATTGACCGCATCATTGACGTCTTTCCACCTCATCAACAGATGCAAATCAGAACCCAGTTGGCGTTTTCGCTGATCGCCGTCATCGCTCAGCAACTGATTCCACGAGCTGACGGGAGAGGTAGAGTGTTGGCAACGGAGATACTGGTCAAAAATGGTGCGGTCGGTGCACATATACGGGATGGGAAGACCCATCAGACGCGCTCAATTATGGAAACCAGTCGCCAAGAAGGGATGCAGACATTGGACAGAAGTCTGCAGGATTTGTATAAAGAAGGCGCTATCAGTTTGGAAGAGCTGACGCGCAGAGTCTCATCACGATTGGTTCTTCGAGAAATGCTGAAGACCATGTCAAAAGAAAGTATGGATTAATCGGAACTGTCGGGTTAATGGTCTGTTCGCCCGAATAAATTGGGGAGTCATCATGGAAGGAAACGAGAAGATTTTATTGACGGGAAAAGGTTTGACGCCTGAAGCAGTTATTGCCATTGCCAGAAATGGTGTGCACGTGGACTATCCGGAATCGTTATGGACAATGCTGAAAGAGTTCAGGGAAGGGTTGGAAAAGCAGCTTGTCGAACATCCTGAAATAAAAATTTACGGCACGAACGTCGGTTGTGGTGATTTGAAGGATGTCGGTATTTCCATCGATCAATTCGAACCCTATCAGGTCAGATTTGTCAAAGCACATAATTGCGGGACGGGCAATCCATTGCCGCTGGAACATGTTCGGGCGATCATGG
>JAAYWS010000144.1 GCA_012516575.1 Actinomycetaceae bacterium | reverse complement strand
TTTGCATAATCAGGATATTGGTATCTACCGTAGCCGTTTCAAAAACATCACTTCCCAAATCGATCAACGTGATGGGTTTATGTTTGCAAAAAAACGCGCGAGTGCTTTTACCGTATGCGGCGCGCATCCATTTATTAGACGTTATAAAAGTCAAATGTCCTTTTGGTTTCAACAAGTTTATGCCTTTTTCGTAAAATAGGCTATAAATATCGCTGCTGCGGTCAAAGGTCTCATAATTCTGGTTTTTATACAGATTCGCCAGTTGTCCACCATTGCTTTGCAATTGAATATATGGCGGATTACCAATCACCACATCAAATCCCACAAAACCACCGTCATCATTCAGCGCTTCTGGAAATTCAAAACGCCATTCAAATGCATTATCAAAAATTTTACTTGTTTCTAATTCTTCTATCTCTTTTTCAAGCTTTTCAATCTCGTTTGTAATTTTCTTAACCTTGTTTTCCCATTCCTTCTTTTCTTGTGGTGTGAATTCAAAGATCCTTTTTTGTTTTGTCAGGGTGTATAAATCACCTCCCAAGTTTCTTAGTTTCTTCTTCTTGGGGTCATTGAAAGTACACTCCATCCGAAAATCTTTTTTAATATCATCAATAATTCGTAACATGTCTTTTTTGTGTTCTCTGTTCTGGGCGTTGCGATAGGCCGATACTGCAACCTTATAACCATCAATAGTCCATTTGCTGTTTCTTAATGCCTTTTTAACATCTGAATCTAGGCTAAATCGATTTATGAGAGAGTTTCCAGTTTTTATGTTGATATCGATATTTGGAAGTGTTTCAAGCTCGGTATTGTTTTTGTAATAAGCATTTTTTAGAAGCTCGATCCACAATCGCAAACGGCAGATTTTTACCGAGTTAGGATTTATATCTACCCCAAAAAGACAGTTTTCTATAATTGTCTGCTTTTCATGAAACAGTGTTTCTTGAACTCGTTGACTCTCTTTATTATTCGGTTTGTATTCAAACAATTCACCATCTTCGTCCGTTACGATAAGTTCATCGTTTTCAACTTCAACCTGATACTCCTTCAGGCGTCTTCCTTGACGGTCTTGCAGGATTTTAAGATCGTTTTTAACAGCAAGAATTTCATTCAGAGCTGATACCAGAAAATGCCCTGATCCAACCGCTGGATCGCAAATTCTAAGACTATTAATTATCTCATTAGCTTCATTTCGGTTATCAATTTTGTCATAAAGGTCTGTAAGGTTTTCACAATTCCAGTTCTTTACTTCATTAAACTTCTGAACAACCGCTTTGCGTATAGTTTCACGACTCATGTACATGGTAATAAAGCCAGGCGTAAAAAATGAACCATCTTTATAACCGTTAATTTTTTCGAATATCAATCCTAAAACAGATGCATTTATAAGCGTTTTGTTTTCTTCCTGTATTTCCTCTGATCCTTCACTACTAAAATCATAAGCGCTTAGGAATTCAAATAGATATTCCAGCGTTGGGATTACACCACTACGCTTTTTACCCGTGTCTGTTTTTAAAACAGTCTGTTGATAGATTGGCATTTCAGAATTGTTATTCAACTGGGTAATCGAGAAGCATATATGTTCTAATTCTGTCATCTCGAAAAGCGAGGAATTCAGGTAAGGGATTTTCTCAAACATTCTTCTAACATTTGCATTACGTTCGTCATGTTTTTTAGCCAACACCTGGAAAAACAGACTGTTTAAGTCATCATAATTTTTAACTCTTTCAATTTTTAGAAACGAATATGATTCATCACCTTTGTGGTAGGTAAGTAATTGCGCTTCCAATAATTTTAAAAACAATATTCTGTTTATCCAGGTGATGGTAAGCTCAAGGGCAACATTGAAAAACCTTTCTTCTTTAGTTGTTCCGTATTTTTCTGGCTGGTCCAATCGAGATATTTTATCCAGGCTATCAATTTGTACAATAGCATCTTCCAAAATACTGCCAGAATTTCGTTCACCTGCCTTGCTTCTTTGAATAAGTCTTTTGCTCTTTTCTTTAACCTCTGTCAAACCGATAATATATAGTAGTTCGCTGTAAAAACTTTTATCAAGGCTGTTACTATCATTGGCAAATGGAAGCTTTAAAAGGTGTTCAGGTGATAAGATT
>JAAYWS010000045.1 GCA_012516575.1 Actinomycetaceae bacterium | reverse complement strand
GGTTAACTCGGCGCGTATCGTGCCGGCGTCGTGCTCGGATAATACGAACTCAGATGGTTGTAGCGTGGTGGTGGACCGTTCTTGCGCGGCGAGCACCTCCACCCGAGCTGGCCCTCTATAGGGCAGTAGATCCTTGGTGTCCGGGTAACGTAAGAGCAACTCCAGATCGGCGGTGCTACCGTTCGCCGCAATTGGAGCTTCCGGTTTGACCTTGTCAACACGCACCTGTGGCTCAACGATAGTGACCGGGATCTGCGTTACGGCAATCATTGGGGTGTTTGGGGCAACTTCGTGACCGATGCCGTTAATCACGGTGCCGGCTGGCCAGGCTTTGACCTCAATAGTGGTCTCAACCGGCGGGATAAGACCATCTGGTGTGGCGATGGCGAATTCGGCCTCGTCTGAATCGACCATCGTGCCGGTGAGTAATTCGGTAGTTGAGAAACTGAAATCTGCTTCGGGGGTTTCGCTGCCGTCAGCGGAAACCAGTGAAGCCCGGATTAATGCGGTGCGTTCTAGGAAAGCCGGCAGTTCAACGATTTGACGAGAGACCGTTGTGCCATCGGCAATATGACGCCACGCGATCGTGTATTGCGGTAAGAACAGTTCGAAATTGAGGTATTCGGTTGCTGTGGTTTTTTCGTCCGCGCTGACCCAAGTCACGCCGAGCCAACATTCCATCACGTCGTAGGGCTGCTTCTCCTGCGGGGTATAACGGATCGTGACATCTGTGGTGCCCTTGTTATTGGGCTTATGGTCGCATTCGAACAGCTCAGGGTGTGAGGTCCACACGGTACTAACCTTGCCGGGCAGTAGTTGGTTGTTTTCATTGACTGCGCGCGCATTGACGTTCAGCGGATCATAGACGCCTTTCGCTCCCGGACGGAGCACTGGGTCGCGCTCGGGGATTAGTTGCAAGGTGGGACCGGTCGCGGCTTTAAGCATCACCCGGTGAGTCATCACTATCCCGCCAGCGGTAGCTGAAATATCGAGGAAGCCGGTACCGGCGTCATTACCAGTACAAGTAACGACAGTTTCTGTGTGCGGTCCGGGTACGAGCGGACTGGTGCTGAACGGTCCAGAAACTCGCGCTTGCACCACTGCGCCCGAAGCTGGGGTCCGTACGCCATGTGCATCAATTGCCCACACCGAAATGGGTAGGCAAGTGCCTTGCTCGTCAACAATTAGTTCACTAGCTCCGACCTGCAGAATATAACGTATAGTGTCCGGCGTCGTTCCCGGACGGGCCAATAAACTTGCTGCCACCGCAGCAACCGCGGCTAGCGAACCGATCGCCACGCCCCAATCGATGCCTTTGCCTTCGGGCTCTTCAGGTTGGACGGCTGGTTCTGTTTCTTCCACGGACTCTGCCCCATCAGTAGGTGGGGTAGCAGGATCAGGCGATGCGTCTGTGGCTTCAGGGTAGACATAGAATCGGCCGAAATAGCTCATCGCACACCCATCGGTCTGATAATCAGGTCCGGGGGCTGGGGGTAAAGAAACGTTGTGCCTTGCAGCTGACCCAGCCGTTACCCATACGTTTGCTACTACCTCGTCGTACGAAACAGAGGGGTCTTCGCTAGCGACATTCGGGTCGGGAGGATCAATGAAAATTGTTTCCGAAAAGCTCATTGTGTACTCGAATGGTGCATCGATGCGGCCAGAGTCCCATTCTTGGGATTCTCCTTCGTTCGGGTGGTGCCTCATCGTAGCATTGAGTAGATAGCCGGAATCAAGCGTTAAGGTCATGGAACCTGTTATTGTCACCGTGTCAGAGATAGTTCGACCCTCGATATTGAAGCCAGTGGAGGCGGGACCAATTGACTCATACGTGGTCCAGTCTTCGGTGACTTCCACTCCTGTAATGGTCAGCTTGAACAGTGTAGAGCCAGAGAAATGATCGTTGTAGCAATAAGAAGTAAAACTTACGCTTAACGGGTCTAGTTCTTCTTGGGCTTGGGTGTTTGTGGACAGGCCTAATGCCGACCAGCCGACGGCAAGAACAACGGTAATTACAGCAACAAGAATCCGGTGCGTAATACTGCTTGTCCACGTCACTGTGTATCACCCCAAACAACTCTGTGATCTCCATCATAGCGGTTGGTGGGAGGGGCGTCCTTAGTTCCTGTTTTCAAGGCGCTTGTAGTCCTTGGGGCTGGAGTTGTGGCGCTTCGCGTTGACACTGCAGCCCTTCGTTACGCATACGGTTTAGTATCGTGCCCTATAGCGCACGATACTCACGTGAGACGGATTTTTGGAACGACGAGACGGGATTGTGGAGTGTAGCCGCGGATAATCTGGCACTACTACAGATAGTAGGTAATAAAAAGCGCCCCCAGCAGGACTCGAACCTGCGACACATGGCTTAGAAGGCCACTGCTCTATCCGCTGAGCTATGAGGGCACGGCCGCGAACGGCTGGGTTGGCCGCGAACGGCTGGGTTGGCCACAAGCGGCACCGACCGCTAGGGCCTAGGCTAATCTACCGGTAAACCTTACAATCACGCCAATTCACATATGTTGGTCGGCGCATATTCGTCGAAATAGGGGACAATAGAAGACGTGACTTCTATTTCATCTTCTCGAACCAATTTAGCAGGTCTGGTCCGTCGCACCATAAGTGCCTTAGAAAACGCCGATCTGCCCCTTGATATGCCCGGTTCGATTGAGCTGCGCGAATCACGCCGCCAACTTCTTACCCAGCTCCAAGCTCGCATCTTGCCACACCTAGAATCCAATGTACTTCCCGCGATTATCGTCTTCGGTGGGTCCTCCGGCGCGGGCAAATCGACACTCGTTAACTCGCTAGTCGGCCAAGAAATCTCACCGGCGTCGGTACTTCGCCCAACCACGCGCACTCCGGTAATCGTGCTACACCCGTCCGACGAAGCCGCCATGAGCAACCACGCCCTGAAGGATTTCGGAACCTACCAGGTCCTTGATACCGCAATCCCCGGCGTCGCCCTCGTTGACGCCCCAGACCTCGACTCTGTCGAAGCTGAAAACCGCGAACTCTCCGCCCGCCTCCTCGACGCGGCTGACCTGTGGATGTTCGTCACCACCGCCTCCCGTTACGGGGACGCACTGGCATGGAACACCCTCGAAATGGCACACCAACGCGGAATCACCAGCGCGGTTGTGCTCGACCGGGTGCCACAGCGCGCCGCCGCCACAGTCCGCACCGACCTACTTAAACGCATGGCACAAGTCGGCATCGCTGAAAGCCCACTGTTCATTGTTCCCGACGCCGGGGCGCACTCCGGTTTACTTGAAGATAAGTACGTCGCCGAAATCCGGCACTGGCTCGAGGTTATTTCGGCAACCAAAGTGGGCAACTCGCTGGTTGAACGCACCACGCAGGCCACCCTGCCCGCCCTACGCGAAAACTTGCTTCGCCTCGCCGACGCGCTCGAAAGCCAAGAGCACGCACTCCTTGATCTTAAAGACAAAGCCCGCGAAGCCGTCCACGCTCCGCTCGACAAACTCGCCACCAATATCGCTCACGGACGTTTCGGCCAAGGCGCCCCAACGGCGTCGTGGCTGGCTTTCGCTTCCACCGGCGGGCCGCTTGCGGGGCTCGTCGCCGGACGTAAACCGCACATTTTCGAGCGCAACACCACGCGTCGCGACAACGCCACCACCTCGATTTTCGAATCCATCCACTCCGCCGTCCGCGTTGCCGTCACGCAAGGCGTGCTCACCGGCCAAGCCGCGGTTGAAGAAGCGTGGAAGAACGACGTCGTCGACACCACCGAGCTGCTCGCTACTGCCAACGCAAACGCTGATACGGACGCGATAATTGACGACGCCGTACAAGGTTGGAAAGCGGATGTTGCTCAGATTTGTAAGAAAGTCTCGCCCAATCCGTGGCTGGGACCGGCAGGAATCGCCGCGCTTGTGGGTATTGCGGCTGGGGGCATTGCGGGGGCGAATACCACTGCGCGTAGTATTGGACTAGAAAACGTGGTCGAAGAAGCACGCACTGCGCTATCTGAACGGGTACGCGGGGCGCTTAATGCGCTCGCGGACGTGTATGCGAATGCGGCGGGTGCGGTACACGTGGGGGATTCGTCGGACCTGCGCTTGCGTGCCAGCGAATTTTTAGCACATTCTTAAGGAGAAGAATTGAGCATTGACGAGGTAACACGCGCTGAAGGTTCAGCGGCGGTACGTGACCGGTTGCTGCGCTTGCAAGCGGCAGTGGGTGCGGGCGGCCGCTATTTTGATCCTTTCGTCGCTGCGCGTGCCCAAGACGATCTCCGCCGCGCGCAAGAACGTATGCGGTTGGGAACGGACCTGACTGTGGTGGCGCTTGTGGGCGGTACCGGGTCTGGAAAATCGACCTTGTTTAATGCGATAACTGGCTTGCAGTTTGCCGACGCCGGTGAAATCCGGCCCACTACGGAACGCGCGGCCGCGTGCACGTACCGGGTGGATGCGGATGCGTTGCTCGACTATTTAGAAGTTGATCCCACCCGGCGGATTGAACACGATTCGATACTCACGGACGGGGAAGATCCTCTTGACGGGCTGGTTTTACTGGACCTGCCGGACCACGATTCGGTGCGGGTAGGACATTCGGTGCAGGTCGAACGGCTGATCCCGATGGTGGACCTGCTGGTCTGGGTGCTTGACCCGCAAAAATACGCCGACCAAGTCCTGCATCATAACTATTTGCGTGAGCTGGAACGCCGGGCCGACTCGATGGTTATCGTGCTCAACCAGATCGATACGGTTCCGGAGGATGGTCGGGAGATTTTGCTCGCAGACCTGCATAGGCTGCTCGAAGCTGATGGTTTGGGCGGTATTCCAGTGATGACGACCTCGGCGCTGAACGGCGAGGGGATTGAGGAAGTGCGCGAACATCTGTATCGCGTGGTGCAAGGCCCGTCGGCTACCGCGCAAACCGCTGCGAACGAACTTGATGCGATCGCCGGGCGGCTTCGGTATAACGTGGGCGAGCGTGAATCCGATGTGAACGGTGAAGCGTACGACGACGTTGTGGAACGTTTTATTTCTGCAACCGGTGTGCCCGCGGTGGTCGAGTCGATTAATAATGCTGGGCAGTCGCTGACGACGACGGCGCTCGTGCAACCGGAGCATCCGGGGAATTCGATGGTGGTCGGGATTCGCGACGCGTGGCTGAGCCATGTGCGTGATGGTTTGCCAGCGATTTGGCAAGAGGCGGCTACGGGTGGAATTGCTGCGCCGGAGCGGATTCGCCGTTCGGTAGGAAGTGCGGTGCAAGATGTGAAGCTTCCGGTGATTAACCGGGGCGGTGCGTTAGGGCTGATCGCGTTGGGCGCGGTCGTGGCGATTGTCGGAGTGGTGCTGGCGGTGCTGGGAATCCCGGCGGCGTTGGTTGGGCGGATCGCGGTAGCTGTTGGCGCGGTAGCGTGCGGTGTGGCTTGCTACTGGATAGCGCGGCGGAATTTGCGCGCGCAGGCTAGACGTGCGGCGAGTGATTATGAGGATGCGGCACGTAAAGCAATCGGTGAAGTGGTGACGGAGACGATGGTGAGCGGGCCAGAAATTGTGCTTGACCAGCATCGGCGTACCCGTGAGGCGCTCGCGACTTTCGCGTAGATTTTTGTTTTGTGGAGGTGGGTAGGCGCCGCCAAGTACGGCCACAGCTAGTGCATTTTGCGTCTAGTGCTCATGCTTCTTGTGTCCAGCGCTCATACTTCACGCCGTAAATGCAGGTTTTGCGAGCAGAAATGGGCCCAGAGTCATGCTTCCGGGGGTGTCCGTTTCCCGCTTCCCAAAGCTCACTTTCGGCTCCTTAAACCCCACTTTCGGCTACCAAAGTCCGTTTTCAGCTTTCCAAATTAGGGAAAATCGAACTATCCGCAGATAGTCTTCGGATAGTTCGATTTTCCCTAATTTCAAATTGTTCTAAGC
>JAAYWS010000004.1 GCA_012516575.1 Actinomycetaceae bacterium | reverse complement strand
GAAAAACCAGCCTAAAACCGTCATAAAAACAGTAGATCAGACGCTATTAGCGTGCTGAAGGCACTGCGCCGAGCATTAAATAGCTCTGCCGACTCTTATAACCGGAGAAATTCACTTTTTACAACCCTGCCGGCTCTTACAACCGGAGCCACCCGTAATATTTAGTCTGCCGAAGCCGACAAACCACTAAATTCCAGTATCAGAAAGCCTCCTCGAAGCAGGAAGTCTCGAAAGCAACTACACGCTTATCTATGAAGAGCGGGTAAAGCATGGGCACTGGACGCACAATGTACCCGCTGTAGCCGTACCTAGTAGCAAAACATGCACCCGTTCACCAAGATCAGCAAAAACTAACCGAACTGACCAAACTCAGCTAAGCCTAACTCGAGCAGGCCTAGTTCTCCGGCACGTACTCTAAATTAACCGTCATCTCCTGTGCCTGACCCGGTTCAACCAACATATGCTCACGCAACCGGTTCAGCGCGTCAGCCATCGCAGTACACGGTTCAACGGCAACTGATTCAAGAGCTCCCCGCTCCAGGTTTTGGCCGGCAAAAACATGCCAGGTTCCGATACCAAGCGGCGTCGTTGCAAAATCAGCACACATTTTCAGCCGACCACCCCGCACCGGAAAATCAATATTCCGATTCACGTCAACCAACGACGCATCGCACTCATCTGGAATCCCATCAGCAAAGCCATAAAACTCCGCGAAAGGCTCGTCGAGCGGAATCACGTCATCATCAGTGAGCACATAATAAGATGCCCCGAGATTCCACTCGCCCGCCCGCTGGTCCACCGCCCGGTTTTCCATGTTCTGGCTTGTCGCCCGTAACCGGTTCGGTAAATCTTCTTCCGCGCGGAAGAAGTACGGATGCCAGCCCAAACCAATCGGTGCGGGTTTGTCCGCCAGATTCTTAACCGACAAACGCATCGTCAACCCGCTCGCCGACAGCTCATACGTCACGCTCACCGCGAGCGCATACGGATATCCAGCACTCGCCTCAAGCTGATAAACCAGCTCAATTCGTGAATCGCTGAGCTGCGCTACCGTAAATTCGGCGTCGTACACCAAGCCGTGCAGGCTTTCCGGATCATGGTTGCCGGCGTCGACAACTTTCCGTAGCACCCCGGCGTCGTCCCAGACTCCGTTTCGTATCCGGTTGGACCACGGAACGAGAATCGCGCTGCGATGCCCGGCGAAAGTACGCAGTTCGGTTTCGTCGAGGTAGCCGTCGATCAGGTCTACCCCGCCGACGGTCCAGCTCATAATGGTCGCGCCAATGGTGGAGACGACCATTTCTGCTTGGGTTGCTACCGTGTGGGATGCCCGAGCACCCAATTCGTTACCGGTATCAGTAGATCCGCCGGTTCGAAACGTGCCCCCACCGGCTTTGATCGTGTAGAGCATTCTTAGCTCCGTTCTGCCAGAACCGCCTTGTAACGCTCGTATACTTCGGTGTCGCGGCGGGTTACTTCGAGTCGGTCAACGATGTCAATCGGCCACGCGGGCTGCTCGGGGTTGAGCACCCGCGCAGCTTGAAGCGCCGCACCCAATGCTACATATTCACCAACGCGCGGCACCTCAATCGGGACGCCCAACACTGCCGGCAAAATATCGCGCAGTGCCGCCGACTTTGCTCCGCCGCCAACGAGCAGGAGCGAATCAATCCGCGCCCCGGTCGAACGCACCAAATCCATGGCACCGGTCAGCGAACAGGCCAAGCCTTCATATGCCAGGCGTGCCAGGTTCTCCCGCGTCATCGCTTCCGGGCGCATATTGTGGATCGACGCCGAAGCGTCCGGCAGATTCGGGGTGCGCTCGCCAACGAAGAAAGGAATCATCGTCATTCCGCCCGAACCGACCTCACCGGCAATCGCCAGCTCATCAAGCTCGTCGTAAGAAACGTCAAGCAGATTGCGCATGTAGTCCTGGATCAGCGAAGCGTTCAGCGTGCAGGCGAGCGGAAGCCAGTTTCCGTCCGCGCTCATAAAGCCGTTCACCGCACCGGTCATATCCTTCACCGGCTCAGGCGAAATCGCTGCGACCACGCCCGAGGTGCCAATCGACAACGTCGCCTTGCCCGCATCCAGATTCAACGCCAACGCCGCGCCCGCGTTATCTCCACAGCCCGGGCCGATAGCGATCTCGGTACCGGCCACCGTGCCGACCTTTTCATAGGTATCAGCAATCCGTGGCAGGACAATCTTCGCAGCCTCTTCCTCGGAGATCCGCAATGCAAGTGCGAGAATATCGCGGCGGTACTCGCCGCTAACCACGTCCACGTATCCGGTGCCTGAAGCGTCCGAGCGGTCAGTGACCAGATCGCGAATATCCGTTGAACCGGAAAGCTTCCACATCAGCCAGTCATGTGGCAGACAGACCGCGGCGATCTTGGCGGCGTTTTCTGGCTCGTTATCGGCCAGCCAACGCAGTTTAGTCACAGTCAACGACGCAACCGGCGCTGAACCCGAGGTATCAACCCACCATTGCACCGACTTTTCAGCAATCAAATCCCGCGCAGCTTGTGCCGAACGCACATCGTTCCAAAGCAACGCCGGACGGATCACCTCACCGGCGTCGTCCAAACACACCATGCCGTGCTGTTGCCCAGCGATCGACACCGCACCGCAATCTGCGATCCCACCGGCGTCGTCCATCGCAATATTCAGCGCCTGCCACCAGTGATCCGGATGCACCTCGCTCCCGTCCGGGTGTGGGGCTTTGCCTTCGCGCACAATATCGCCCGTGGCGACATCGACTACTACAACTTTCGTCGACTGCGTTGACGAATCGATTCCAGCAACCAGCATGATGTTTTCCTTTGTAAGAAGGTTGGCCGCCCCGCGAAAGGGCCGACCCTGCGCCGCGCAGATTACGTTCCTGCACAGATTACGTTCCTACACAGATTACGTTCCTGCACGAATACGTTCGTGTACAGAATACGTTCGTGTACAGATTACGCCCCTGCACGAATACGTTCGTGTACAGATTACGCTCCTGCACGGCGCGATTGGTGAAAATAGCGGACAAAAATAAACCGGCGCCAGCGGGGAGAGATCTAGGGGTGCCGCTGGCGCCGGTTACGCTCTAGCCAATCAGGTGGCGCAGAGCGTTCTGGTGAAGTTCAACGAAGTGGTACTCGCGCTTGGCAACCTCATCCGGATCAATCTCATCCGGGGAAGCTACGAAGTCAGCCAGTGATTCGCCCGGGGCCAGCGTCGGCTCGGCGATCTCGTAAATCGAAGCGGCCTCCATCAGCTCCTGAGTGCGCGGGTCGGCGCGGAAAGCCTGTGCCTTCTCCTTGAGCATCAGGTAAATCTCCATATTCGCAGCGGCCGAATCCCATACACCCTGCATGCCCTCGGTACGACCCGGCTTGTAGTCGAAGTGGATCGGGCCGGTGTAGCGCGGTGCGTTCGGTTCGCCCGGGAAGCCATTTTCCAGCAGGTCAACGGTGAAGAATGCGTTGAGCAGATCGCCGTGGCCGAAGACCTTGTCCTGGTCGTACTTGACGCCGGACTGGCCGTTAAGGTCGATGTGGAAAAGCTTATTGGCGTGGAGCGCCTGGGCCAGGCCGTGGTTGTAGTTCAGACCTGCCATCTGCTCGTGACCTGTTTCCGGGTTCAGACCGACGATATCGCCATGCTCGAGCTCAGCAATGAGGCCGAGGGCGTGGCCAATGGTAGGCAGGAAGATATCACCGCGCGGCTCGTTCGGCTTCGGCTCGAGGCCGATGCGCAGGTTGTAGCCCTTCTCCTTAATGTAGGCGGCAACCGTGTCTAGGCCTTCCTTGTACCGCTCGAGCGCACCGTGCAGATTCTTCGACGAATCGTATTCGGAGCCTTCACGTCCGCCCCACATAACAAAGGTGGTAGCACCCATTTCCGCTGCCAGATCGACGTTGCGCAAAATCTTCTTCAGACCGTAACGACGGATCGAACGATCATTATTCGTCAGGCCGCCGTCCTTGAAAATCGGGTGAGTGAAGGTATTGGTGGTGACCATTTCGATGACCAGACCGGCGTCGTCACAAGCCTTCTTGAACTTGCCGACAATTGCGTCACGCTCAGCCTCGGTAGCGTCGAAGGGGAAAACGTCGTTGTCATGGAAAGTGACACCCCACGCGCCGAGCTCGGCGAGCTTCGTGGCGTACTCCCACGGATCGAGCGCATCGCGGGTGGGCTCACCGAAGGGATCGTTTCCTAGCCACCCAACAGTCCAAATTCCAAAGGAAAACTTATCTTCCGGGGTTGGCTTACGCGTCATGACTCTCTCCTTAAAGTCGCATAAGTCGCACGTTTTTTCACGGTGCGGCCACCAGTACGGTTTTAGTTTGTTTCATAATTAAATTAAGCTGAAAACCCGGCAGTGTCAAGTGTTTATGGCAAAATGTAGGTAATCAACTTTTATCTGAGACAGTCCTTGGTCAAAAATTAAGAATCTACGATCCCTATGAATACCGGCATGCAGGCCCAGTCGATGCGGCTAACCAACACGTCCCTTGTTTTACGCACCATTTTGTCTGCGCCGACGCCGATTTCTCGGACCATCGTTGCTGACCAAACCGGGTTGACCCGTGCCACCGTTTCCCGCCTTGTTGACACGCTGATCGACGCCGGACTCCTTATTGAGCTTGAGCCTGAGCGATCCTCGCCCGGCCGCCCGTCGTTGCCCCTCCAAGCATCCAGCCGCACCTGCGTTGCCATCGGGCTGGAAGTAAACATCGACTACCTCGCGCTGTGCGTCATGGATATTTCCGGGGACATTTTGGAACAGCAGATCGTGCCCGGAAATTACCGTCAATCCGACCCGGTGGCGATAATGGAACGGTTAGCCGCCCTGGTCGACGCGGCTGACATTCCCGATGACGCTTTTATTACCGGCCTAATTTTGAATATTCCCGGCATTTGCACGGGAACTACCGTGCGGGTTGCACCCAATCTTGGCTGGCACAACGTCGATCTCAAACCGCTGTGGAACCCGCGCCGGCAGCTACCCGAGTTGCGTTTAATGAACGAGGCCGACGGCGGCGGGTATGCGGTTTTATATGACCGCCCCGGACGCATGAACGACGACGATACCTTCGCGTACATTTCGGGTGATGTGGGTATTGGTGCGGCCATGTTTTTCAACGGGCGGCTACTGGCTGGGCGGCATGGCTGGGCCGGCGAGTTTGGGCACATTTGTGTGGATCCAGCCGGGCCGAAATGTGCCTGTGGGTCGAATGGATGCCTGGAGCAATACTCTGGTTTCGACGCGATTTTGGCGGCTGCCGGATTGCCTGCGGGGACGAGGCCTGCCGAGTTGATTGCCGCTTTTGACGCCGGTGATTTGGATGTGCGTGCAGCGCTTGATCAGGCCTCGACCAGTTTGGGACGTGGCGTAGCTACAATTGTGAACCTGCTGGATGTAGACGTGATCGTTTTTGGCGGGACAATGGCGGTGCTCCTTTCTCGGATGCAGAAGCTACTCACCGACGAGCTTGAATATCGAGTGCTCGGTTCACGCTGGTCCTCGCTCGTTATGCGTCCTAATACGCGCGGCCCACTATCGGCGTCTTTGGGGGCTTGTCACCTATCGTTTGAAGAGCTCATCAATTCTCCCGAAGTTATTATTAAATAGAAAGCAGGAGATAGTCGCAGGTCAGGAGCGAATATGAGCAAGAAAAAGATCGTATTCGGAGTTCTTGCCGCTACGCTTATTCTTTCTGGATGTTCTGGCACAGTTGAAGCTGGTGTTTCGAAAGAACCCGAGCCGAGTCCTACCACGACTGCCCCAGAGCCTGAGCCGGAGCCCGAACCGTACCCAGCTATCGACATTCCCGAGCCGGTTATTACCATGCCCGCGGAGCCCGGCGATATTCTCACCGGCGTCGACGTGTTTGACGGGCAGGGAGATCCGGCAATTGACGATCCGTACGGGGAATCGTATTTTAACGAGCGCGGCAATCTCGTTAAAGAAATGGGCCACTGGGGCGCCTATAAAGATTATGAGACTGACCTGAACTATTTTTCTATGCGGGTTATTAAGGTTGATACGAATTTCCAATGCCCGATAGAGGATCCCCTGCCCCCTTCCAGCGGCAACTATGTTGCTATCTGGGTGGAGTTCAAGGGCGGAGATGTTGAACTTGTGGGCGAAGAGCGAGAGGCAAGCATTCTGCCTGGGAACGTGAAAATCTATGACTCTGCCGGGAACCTGATTGACACCGGGCGTTCGACTTTCGGTTGCATCACGGTCGGAAATCAGCTTATTGGGGACCTGCGCGCAGGCGAAACCGAACTTGGAATCGTTGTCTACGATACGACCGTGACTACTGGTTCGGTGCGGATCGGGTTCCCCGATCTTGAGAGCGCTTGGGAGTGGCCTTTCTAGTCTCGCCCGAGCCAGCGTCGAAGCAAGGCAGTACCGCCAACAACCAAAGCGGAAACCAGCAGAACCATCCCCACGTCCCCGAGGTTCCACTTGATCGCAGTGAAAACCCCGATCCCACGGTCTAAGTCATGCCAAATCACAAACGCTGTACCGATAACAACCAGTACCAACCAAAACCAAAATGCGTCTTTCTTCGTCATATGTGTTCGTCTCGCTTCGCGAATATCTAGGGTGAATGCTCCAAATTTTACAGAGCAACGCCAGCCACCACACGCTCGCACAGTAAATTTCGGCACAACAGGCCAAAGAGCTAAATAATGCTGTTCATTTGCATAAATTTTGGAGTCTAGGACCGGCTTGCCGGAGATAACCCATCATCCTCTCTATATAGAGTGAGTATGCCCCTGGAAATCGGGGGCATAGCCACCTTATCCAGCAAGGATGACGAGTAATCCACCCCAGCCTAAAATAGCCGGAGTTACTGGTCAGGCAAGCCGGATTTACTGGTCAGGCCGGCAAAACTAGTCGGTTAGGCCGGCAAAACTGGACTGAGTGAGCCGAAAATCAAGAATATCGCCGCATCGTGCCTCTAGGGCCACGATGCGGCGATATCTTAGAATTTCGGACCAGGCTACCCTTACGCCAGCCCCGGACCGCCGTGGCTCGAGCCACTATCCGGCTGGGCCTGCGGAGAAACTTGCGGACCATCCCCGCCACCCGGGCCAACACTCCGCGCCTGTGCTAGCCCCTCAATCTGAGCCATATCACTTTGCGGGGTCACGCCTTCCGGCAAACGGTAATCCGAATCCTGCCCTACAAAGGTGAACTTCTTCGGAACAGCTTCCTTATCCACGTCCACCACGATCACATCGCCGGCCTTGAACTCGCCGAACAGCAAACGCTCCGACAGTTCATCTTCGATGTCCCGCTGGATGGCCCGGCGCAACGGCCGTGCACCCAGCACCGGATCGTAACCGCGATCTGCCAACAGCTGCTTAGCCTTATCCGACAGTACAATCGCCATGCCCTTATCTGCCAAGCGAAGCGCCAGCTTGCCAATCATCAGATCAACAATCTGCAGGATCTCATCCTTGCTTAGCTGCGGGAAGACAATAACGTCATCCACACGGTTCAAGAACTCGGGACGGAAATGACTCTTCAGTTCCTCGCTAACCCGGCCCTTCATCCGTTCGTACGAGGTGGTCGTATCACCTTCGAACTGGAAACCGGTAGCCAAGCCCTTGGCAATATCCTTCGTTCCCAAGTTGGTCGTCATAATAATGATCGTGTTCTTAAAGTCCACAACCCGACCCTGCGAATCCGTCAGGCGGCCTTCTTCGAGAATCTGTAGCAGCGAATTGAATAGATCCTGGTGGGCCTTTTCGATCTCGTCAAACAGTACAACAGAGAACGGCTTGCGGCGAACCTTCTCGGTCAGCTGACCGCCCTCGTCATAGCCGACGTATCCCGGAGGCGCACCGAACAGGCGCGAAACCGTGTGCTTCTCCTGATACTCGGACATGTCCAAAGTGATCAGCGAATCTTCATCACCAAACAGGAACTCAGCCAAAGCCTTGGCCAGCTCGGTTTTACCAACACCGGTCGGACCAGCAAAAATGAACGAGCCACCCGGACGGTTCGGATCCTTCAGACCCGCACGCGTACGACGAATCGCCTGCGACAGCGCAGTCACAGCCTCGTTCTGGCCAATAACCCGCTTATGCAGCTCAGCTTCCATACGCAACAGCTTCGCCGACTCGGCCTCGGTGAGCTTGAAGACCGGAATACCGGTGGCCATCGAAAGCACCTCAGAAATGAGGTCCTCATCAACAACCGCGACCACGTCAAGGTCGCCTTCCTTCCACGCCCGTTCCCGTTCCACGCGCTTCTTGGTCAGCTGCTGTTCCTTGTCACGCAGCGCGGCAGCCTTTTCGAAGTCCTGCCCGTCAATGGCAGCTTCCTTCAGCCGCTTCACATCAGCGATCTCTTCGTCCAGCTCACGCAATTCCGGCGGAGCGGTCATCTTGTGAATCGCCAACCGCGCGCCCGCTTCATCAATCAGGTCAATCGCCTTATCTGGCAAGAAACGGTCGTTAATGTAACGGTCAGCCAACGTGGCCGCAGCTTCCAACGCGTCGTCAGTAATCGTCACGCGGTGGAAAGCCTCGTACCGATCCCGTAGCCCCTCAAGGATCGCAATGGTTTCCTTCACCGTGGGCTGCTCAACCTGGATCGGCTGGAAACGCCGCTCGAGCGCCGCGTCCTTTTCGATGTGCTTGCGGTACTCATCTAGCGTGGTAGCACCAATAACCTGCAGTTCCCCACGGGCCATCATCGGCTTGAGCAACGACGCCGCATCAAGCGCACCCTCAGCCGCACCGGCACCCACCAGCGTATGCACCTCGTCAATAAACAGCACGATGTCCCCGCGCGTATTGACTTCCTTCAAAATTTTCTTCATACGCTCTTCGAAATCACCACGGTAGCGCGAACCGGCCACCAGCGATCCCATGTCGAGCGAGTACAGTTGCTTGTCCTTCAAAGTTTCAGGCACATCGCCGCGCGCAATTGCTTGGGCCAAGCCTTCTACCACCGCAGTTTTACCAACACCCGGTTCGCCAATCAACACCGGGTTATTCTTGGTTCGCCGCGACAGCACCTGCATCACGCGCTGAGTTTCGGTATGCCGACCAATCACCGGATCAAGCTTGTTTTCCCGCGCAGACTGCGTCAGGTTACGGCCGTACTGATCTAGGATCGTGGACCCTGCCTTAATACCTTCGCGCGCGCCACCCGGACCCACGCCAACTGCTTCCTTACCTTGATAACCGGAAAGCAACTGGGTGACCTGCTGACGTACCTTATTCAGATCTGCACCGAGCTTGACCAGCACCTGAGCCGCAACGCCGTCCTGCTCCCGACACAGGCCAAGCAGCAGATGCTCGGTACCAATATAAGAATGCCCAAGCTGCAAACCCTCGCGCATCGCGTATTCAAGAACTTTTTTGGCGCGCGGAGTGAATGGAATGTGCCCGGTGGGCTGTTCTTGGCCTTCGCCAATAATGTCAACGACCTGTTCGCGCACCGTATCAAACGAAACGTTCAGCGCTTCCAGCGCTTTCGCGGCGACGCCTTCGCCTTCTTTAATCAGACCGAGCAGAATATGCTCGGTTCCGAGGTAATTGTGCTTGAGGTTGCGAGCCTCTTCCTGTGCAAGCACGATAACTCGGCGAGCACGGTCAGTGAACCTTTCAAACACGTGTTCTCTCCTTTTGCCGGGTACCGGAAATGCGCGCCGTGCGTGGGCGGCGATAATAAACTATCCCTAGGTTAGCGAGTACGACGCCGTTCGCGCCCATCCGTTCGCCACAGGCGTGACTACTGGTCACCTTACGTACGAGGTAGCCGCCCGTGAGCGGATTGAAGCTTCGATCAGAGCCTCACGCCTCGATCAGAATAGTAAAAGGCCCGTCGTTAACCAGTTCCACATCCATCATCGCTCCGAAACTACCGGTCTGGACTTCTAGCCCATACCCGCGGACGGCCTGCACTAACTGGTCGAATATCGGCTCCGCCACATGTCCGGGGGCCGCTTTCGACCACGACGGTTTAGTTCCTTTACGCACATCCGCATACAGCGTGAACTGAGAAACGAGAAGTACAGGGGCGCCGGCGTCGATCGCAGAAATTCGCGACGCCGGATCATCAGAGTTATCTAGGGAACGCAGCAGTTTGAGTTGTGCGATTTTGCGGGCGACCTTGTCGATCTGGGCTTTGCCGTCTTCGTGGGTGACGCCGACCAGCACTGCTAACCCGGGTCCGATTTCGGCTACTACGTGCGCATCGCGGGTACCGTCGTCGTCCGAATAAACGGTGACCGATGCGCGTTTGACGCGTTGAACTACTGCTCGCATTACCAACCTCCCCGGTCAATTGGCCCCAGCCGGTCGCGGATCGGGCCTACGTAATAAATGGCCGCAAAAATCAAGGCTAGTTCGAGCAGACGGCCCATGTTCAGGTAAATATTAAGCACTTCGAGGCCGAAAATCACCGTGCCGAAAATGGCGATCATCAGCCAGATGCGTTTGGAGAAGGTTACGCCTTCGAAGGCGTGCGCCGGGCGTCGGGAAATGTCGAGAAGCGCAAAGATGAAAAGCGCGGCGATCGCCACCGCAATCACCTTGTAAATCAGATAGGTCATGCCAAACATTGCGTTCACTTCCTGCCAGCGCGCGGGTCAAGGCCGCGTCCGCGCAGTTCCGCACCCGGCCGATGCGCCGGGGATGCCGAGGATTTCCCACCCACGCTCACGATTTCTTCCTGAGTGGCAATGAAACTGCCCACATCCACCACCGCGGCAATCGGCAGCGAAAGTTTGAGTAGTGCCAGTGCTACCGGACCTTCATCCACGCTACGGGCAGCCGACGTGATTTTGCCCGCCGGGCGACCCTTGAACATGACTTCCGTGCCGGCGGGAGGCAGCTCGTCGTCGGCGCCTTCTAGATATAAGTAGGTCAGCCGACGCGGCGGACGGCCCAAGTTGACCAGTTTCGCCACGGTTTCCTGCCCGCGATAACAGCCCTTGTCGAGGTGGACGGCGGTGCGTAGCCAATCCAGTTCATGTGGGAGGGAGCGTTCGTCGATTTCAGTGTTCGGACGTGGACGCCGGTCCACAATCCGCGCAGCCTCCCAAGCGAGCATGCCTGCCGGGGTAAAACCTGCGGATTTAAACGCTTTTGCTAGTTGTGGGCCGGATGCGCGTTCAATGACGAGGAGCGTGCGGTGCGAACCGCTGGCCGGATGTTCGGCGTCGACCGGGCCATAGGTAGCTCCTCCGGGGAGCGTCTGCGGCCACGGATCTTCCCAGATCACCCGGGCTAGTTCGCGGGTTTCTGCGGGCAGTTGCTCCGGCGTACACATCACGCCCACCACTGCCAAGTCGCGACGGACCTCAGCTTCAACGCGCATCATAAAACGCATCTTTTGAAAGAACTGCGCGAGCCCTTCTCCACGCCCGACATCGGTGATAATCCACGTGGTTTGACCGTCGTCGATTGCGCCGCCCGCATGCTCGATACGCCCGTTCGGATCCAAGACCAGCATTTCGGTACTCGCCCCGGGGGCGAGGTTTTCGAAGTCGCGGGTGGACAGGTTGTGCAGGAGTTTCGCCCGGTCTGCGCCAGTGAAAGCGACGACGTCGAGGTCGGACAAGTCAACAAAAGCTGTGCCGTTGCGAAGTTTTCGTTCTTCGCCGAAAGGGTTGCCGTAATGCGCGGCGGTGCGTTGCCCCTCCGGGATCACCGCGCCGGGCAGGCTCCCAAACAGTTGGTTGTTAAAAGATTGGACGGTCATGGGCTCACCTGATCTGCGGCGGGTTGGTCTGCACCGGGCTGGCCCGCGGCTGTCTGGCCTGCGGCGGGGCCTGCACCCGCGTCGTCACTAACCGCGTCGTTAACAACCGGATCAACGGCGTCGTCAAACTGCCGCGACATGCGCCCGGCCATGTACGAGCGCATATCCGACCCAAACGCTTCCATGTCGATCGCGTAAAACAGCTCCGAGCCCACCGACCCGCCGAGGATTCGCGCGCCGTCGACCTGCGCGCCGGAGGCCGAACGCATAACGCCGTCGATGACCAGTTGGAACCGTGGCCCGTTTATCAAGCCCACCCATGCGTGTGCGAGCCCTGCCGGGGTCACGAGCATGGCTTCCAGTTCGGATGAACCGTCTGGGCGCTGTTCGCTTTCGGGGTTGACGCGGACGAAACCGGTGTGCGTGGACCACAGCTCGGCTTTGGTGAGCTGGTCGTAGGTGACTTGGCCGGGGGCTTCTTTGTCGACGATGCCCGCTGGTTCGTTAGCCAGCCAGACGTTTGAGGTGATTTTCAGGTAGGGACCTCCGTCGGAGGCGTCGATTGTTAGCTCGTGCAGGTAGGCGGCGGCGTCCACGCCTTCGTATTCGAGCACGCCGCCGCCGTGCCACGAATCAACCAACCATCCCATTGGATAGTTTTCGGGCGCCAAATTTTCCGGAAGTCGAATAGCCATGCTCTTAGGCTAGACGAGATATGCCGCTAGCAGATAACCAATAATGCCAAGAGCCAAAAGCGGGAACATCGCCCGAGTGGTTCCCAGATGTTTCTTGCCCGCGGGTTCGAGGGCTTCCACGGCGCGGGCAGATACCGTATACAGCAGGCCGACGGACAGGCCAATAATCAGGCCGGTTGCGAGATTGATTTGAACGATGAAAGCAGTTCCGGCTCCGAAAAATATGCCGTTAATGAAGCCGACGACGCGGGCGGCCGAAGTTTCGAACGCGTGCATGAGTGCGACCACGGCAAGGGTGATGGCAGAGACGATGATAACGTCCGGGCCGCGTTCAAGCTCTGCGGCGTGGATCCACAACGAACCGGAGACTACGATCATCGCTCCGGCAAGCGTGGCGGAAATATGTTCGATCAGTTGGGCCCGACCGTCTCGGCGAAACATTTCGGTAAGGAAAACGCCAAAGATGGCCAGGACGGCAACAAAGGTGGTGGTTGTGAGTGTGCCAAAGGTTGCTGCTCCGAGGGCGGCGAAAACGACGAGGCCGAGCGTAACCCGGGCAGCATGAGTGTTTGTCAGGCCAAGCGCGATCGGCCAGCCGCTTACAAAGGCAAAGCTGAGTATGAGTAGCGCGCCGGCCTCGACGTAGGGGCCGAAAGCGGCACCGAGTGCCAGCATGGTAGCACCGTAAATTCCCATCAGGGAACGCGCGTAAGCGGTGCGGCGCTGCACCGGGTCGGGCGCGGAAGTTGAAGATACAGTTACGACGGTCACGGGGTCTATTGTTCCATAGACTACGGTTTTCGCCACAAACTGCACTAATATACCGTGTTTTTCCGCGGTGAGAATATGAAACACCGCAGATGCACAAACGTGCACGGAGTAAAAACTCGGGCGGAAAGCGTGCAGTTATTGCACATGACAAGGGCGCAGTGGCGGGCTATAGTTTTAACCAAGACACCGAATCGCGAAAGCCCCGGGCTCCAAATATTTGCCACTACGAGTGGCCTTCGCGCCGACTGGCGCTCTCGGGTTCGGTGTCCTAAGACTTCTGCAGGGGTCGTGGTGAAAGCTACGACCCCTGTCGCGTGCTCGGGCATTGGCTGTGGGCTTGGGGGTTGGCCGCGGGCTTGGGGATCGGCTGCGGGCACGGGGATCGGTAGCGTGTTCGAGGATCGGCCGCGGGCTTGGGTGTTAAGTAGCAAAAAGCGCGTCTTTATTTCGGGTTTTTCGTTGATAGCTTGCGGGAAAGTCGTATTGACTTTGGCCAACTGGCGCATGTGAACTAGTGCGTATTTTGCCGCCAAGTACGGCCACAGCCAGTGCATTTTGCGTCCAGCTCTCATGCTTCGCATCTAGAATTCAGGTTTTGCGAGCAGAAATGGCCCTAGAGTCACGCTTCAGCTTCTCAAACTTCACTTTCAGCTCCTCAAAGCCCGTTTCTCGCTCCCCAAAGCCCGTTTCCCGCTCCCCAAATTAGGGAAAATCGAACTATCCGCAGACTATCTTCGGATAGTTCGATTTTCCCTAATTTCAAATAGTTCTAACCCTGAAACAGCCAAATAACAGTGTGGTTAACCGCAAAGAACAATGGAGTTACCCAAAGCTGAAAGCGCTGACTAGTTTCTCTTATGGTACAAGAGACCAGTACGACCACCCTGCACCGACTCCGATAGGATTTAGTTCGAATCAATCCAGTTGAGGAAGGATATATATGAAACTCAGTGCACGCAATCAGCTCCCCGGCAAGGTCGTCTCCATCGAAAAGGGTGCGGTTACCGCGATTGTTCAGATCGAAGTAGCTCCCGGACTCGTTATTACCTCGTCTGTCACGAATGACTCGGTAGACAACCTCGGGCTTACCGTTGGCTCGGACGCCTACGCAGTCATTAAGGCATCCGCCGTAATGCTCGGCACCGACTAAACACAAGAGTTAACTTTAACTTATTAACCAAGTGCTTCAAACGCTGGAAACTCCATGCGTCAAAGGGGCTCGGAAAGAAAATTATCTTTCCGAGCCCCTTTATGTGAACGGTACTAGCTCAACGCCTTAGTTCTGGCACGAACCATCTTGTACGCCCTCCCCCGTGCAATCCTGAAGACGTTGAAGGAAACCGTTCTGGGAACCATTCGCTTCACCGGAGCCTGCACCCTGCCGTTGACCTTGGCCCGAACCAGTTCCCTCACCCGAGGCAGTCCCCTGACCATAGCCATTAGCTCCTTGCGCGCCGGCACCCTGACCCGAATCAGTTCCCTGGCCCGAGCCATTTCCTTGACGTAGCGCATTGCCAGCGCCGCCACCCTGCTGGCCCTGAGAACCGGCCTGTCCGCTGGCCTGCCGACCAGTCCCATAGCCGCCAGTCCCATCACCAGCACAATCAACTCCATCCACGTTGCGCTGATAAGCGCTCAGATGATTTTCCGACCCAGCCTTCAACTGTTCGAACGCAGTCACCACGTCTGCGGTGGTTGCCACCGCAATTGCATCGTCCAAATCTGCGATATCCAACGCTTCCAGATCAACACCTACTTGATAAGCATCTTCGATCGACGTCATACCCTGCGCATACCACTGGTCGTACAAATCCTGAAGCGCCTGATCAGCGTAAACACCCGGAACCGCGCCCTGCGACGGATCCTCGATTCCATACTTCTCCAGCAACGATCCCATCCGGTCAAAGTGCCGCTGTTCGGACTTTACGATCGACGAAAACGGCCGAGCGTCGTCGTACGCGTCTGCGAACGCCTGGTACAGGTCGCGAGCCAACCGTTCCTCTTCGCGCATGAACGCAATCTCAGCTGCTTCTGCGTCAGTGACCGTCGTCGTCTGCGCCGAAGCCATCGGCGCTACCACACCGGTCGAAATAATAGCTGCTACTACTCCTGCAAAAATCCTTGTTGATACCTTCATGATTGCTCTCCTTTTCGTGCGCCACCCCGGGCGCTCGAGCCGTCCTTCGGCTGTTGATTAATACTTAATCCCATCAATATGAAGCATGATGTACGCCAAATGTGAAGAGTTTGTGAAGATCTGTGAATCGCCGTATTTGTCAGACAGAATGGAATCATGCGAAAAAATGTCCTGATTGTCGACGATGAACCGAATATCCGCCGTATTCTGTCCCAGTACCTGCAGGCGGAAGGCTACAAGGTGGTCGAGGCCGGCAGCGGCTCCGAGGCCCTCACCGCCCTCGGCCTCACCGGAAGCGCCCACTCATTGCTTGCCGCCACACCGCCGATTGACCTTGTACTACTTGATATCGGTCTGCCCGATATCGACGGGATTGACGTGCTCAGTCGAATCCGCCGCTCGTCGAACATCTACGTCATGCTCGTCACCGCGCGCGCCGAAGAAACTGACAAGCTGATCGGGCTGAATGTGGGCGCAGACGACTACGTAACCAAGCCGTTCAGCGTTCGCGAAATCGCCGCCCGAGTGAAAGCAGCTTTTCGCCGGATGGACGACGACGCCGCTTCGTTCCTTGTCGAGGAAGAGGACGTTATTCATGCGGGGGATTTGCTGATCGACCGTTCTGCGCATGAGGTAACCCGCGATGGCGAGGTTATCGAGCTGTCCGCGCTAGATTTTGATTTATTAACCGTATTGGCTGAGCGTCCCGGACGAGTGTGGTCGCGAAACCAACTGTTGGAAAAAGTGTGGGGTTATCAAGGCGCAAGTTGCGAAATCTACGGTGAGGACCGGGTGGTGGATGTACACATTCGGACTATCCGTAAAGCACTCGGCGATGATTCTACCGAACCGCGTTATATTGCGACCGTGCGCGGGGTCGGATACAAATTCGTTGATGGAAGGCGCGGGTAATATGGCAAGTTCGGATCGCGGGCGAGTGTCTGCGGCTGTTGTAGCTCCGGTAGCTGTTGCTGCTCCGGCGGCTGTTGTAGCTCCAGCGGCTTCTACTTCCCCGCATCGGCGGCTAAGCGTACAGCTAGTGGTTTCGCATCTGCTGGTAGCCGTGGTGGCTATGTTAACCACCGGCGCGCTTGTCTTGTTGCTGGCTCCACAACGTTTTAATCAGCTCGGCCAGCAGGGCTGGGCCGGGCAGAACACCGGCGGGCAGAATACCGGCGCGCAGGACACCGGAGGAAGATCCGGAACTCCTGGGGCTCGGGCAGACTCCAGCGGGACACTTCCCGACTCAGCAGAGTCAGCCCCCGACCTCCTGCCTACCCCCCGTGGCACAACCGGCGAACTCATTAACGCTCAGCTACACGAGGCCATCGTGCATTCTCTTATCTGGGGTTTGGTCGCTGGACTAATCACTGCAGCACTTCTCGGTTTTCTGCTTTCACGGCGCTTGATGGAATCAATTAATACTGTTCGCTCGGCAACTCGCGTACTTGCGACCGGTAACTACACTGCCCGCATCCCGCTGCCGCGCACCACCGAGTTGGCGCATTTGGGGGCAGATATTCAGACCATGGCCAATCAGCTTGCTGACACCGAACAACGTCGCATGCAATTACTTGGCGAAGTCGGACACGAAATGCGTACCCCGCTGACGGTTATCGACGGTCAGGTCGAAGCGATGATCGACGGTGTGCTACCCATGGACGAGGCCGAGTTGACGATTATCGCGGCCGAATCTCGCCGTTTGCACCGGCTGGCCAACGACCTCAGTACGCTGTCAAAGGTTGAAGAAGGGCGTATCAGCCTCGAATTACAAGAGGTTGACTTTAGCCAGCTGATTAACGATTCGACAGCTCGCTTAGCACCATCGATTATGGATGCTGGTATTACACTGAACCGCCAGATACAACCGAATATTCAGCTTATAGTCGACCCCGAACGTATTGCTCAGATCATCACCAATTTACTTACGAATGCTCGACATGCCACGCCTGCCGGCGGAACAATTACAGTTACCTGCGAGGGTGATAATGATGCCGTTACTCTCACAGTTTCAGATACGGGTGAAGGTTTGACTCCGGAAGATCAGGAGCGCATTTTTGAGCGCTTTTATCGAGTGCCGCAGATGGCTTCGCGCAGCACGGGGGCTCGACAGGACACCGGATCTGGAATCGGCTTGCCGATTTCACGCAAGCTGGCCGAATACCACAGTGGTTCGCTTACCGTTTCCTCGCCAGGGATCGGCCAAGGTGCGACTTTTGTATTGGAGTTACCGGCTCTTCGCGCTTAATCGTCGGTTGTCGTTGAGTCGTGAGCTTTGGGCGGTTATTTCTTTAAATCGTCAGGTGTTTGGCTACAGATAAGCCGGTAGATAGTGGGTACGGGCTGAAAAATAGCAGGAAGACCGCCTGCAGATAGCGTACGCAACCCGAGGAGATAGTGGGTGTAACCCGAACAGAAGCGATAAGCTTCCGTCCCCCATCCAAGAAGAGACGATCAGAAGTTCACGACCTCCCAGAAGCTCACAACCTCAACGGCACATACTGCTCTTATCTGGCTTTTCGCAGATAAGCAGGTAGCTGCTTTTGAAGCTTCCTGCTTCGAGGTGGCTTTCTGGTGCTGATATTTTGCGGTTTGTTGGCTTCGGCAGACTAAATATTGAGGATTGTTCCGGTTGTACGAGCCGGCACGGGTGTAAGAAATGGATTTCTCCGGTTGTAAGACTCGGCACGGGTGTAAGAAGCGGATTTCTCCGGTTATAAGAGCCGGCAGGGCTATTTAGACCTATCGCAGTGCCTTCAGCGCGGCTGATGGCATCTAATCTGCTGTTTTTGCGGCGGTTTTAGGCTGGTTTTTCTGGACTACTTGTCATCCTTGCTGGATAGGGTGGTGATGCCTCCGATTTTCAGGGGCATCACCACCCTATCCAGCAAGGATGACGGGTTCTGCCCGACAAGACCCGTCTCCGGGTCCAGAATTCATGCAAATGAACAGTATTATTTAGCTCTTGGATGGCGGCTCTTCACAATTGAGCATGTAGTTGCCTACCGGTGAGCTATTCGGCTGCTGTCAGTAAGGTTTTACGGTTGGTGAACAGCCCGGTCACCACAACCGCCTGGGCGTCCTAGGGTTTCTTGTTCGATACGCTGGGCGGATTTTCACCGATTTCTATCGTGAAAATCCGCCATTTCGAGCCTCAGCCATTCTGGGCTATTGCTACAAGCCCATCCGGTTGATTTAGTCGGTCAAGCCGGCTACCGGCCGGCCACTTTAGCTGACCGGTTCAGTTAAATGGCCGGGCCATTTAGTCAGCCGATTCGGCTAGCCATCCGATTCCGCTAGCTAGCCGGATCCTCTGTGGAATCATCCGGTGCAGTTGGGGGCGGCGGTGCAGCTGCCGCAGGTGGCGGTGCAGCTGCCGCGGGCGGCGGAGGCATCGATTCAGCCTGCGGAGCACTACCGGATGCTACGCCAGGTTCGGGCGGACGCGGAGGAAGATTCTGTGCACCTTCACTCGGTGGTTGGAACTGGCTAGGCTGACCCGGTGGCGGCGCTCCCCACTGTGGTTGCCCTTGCGGGGAGGGCGGAGCACCCTGTGGAGCCCCCGGCTGACCGTACTGTCCTGGACGATCATAGGGTTGCCCCGGCTGGCCTTGGCCTGGCTGCCCCGGCTGGCCATACTGCGGACCACCATACGGTTGCTGGCCACCGTACTGTTGCTCGCCACCGTACTGTTGCTCGCCACCATACGGTTGCTGGCCGCCGTACGGCTGCTGCCCACCTTGCGGCGGATACATTCCCGGCTGTCCCTGGCCCATTCCCGGCTGCCCCTGCCCTGGAACACCTGTCTTCTTCTTGCGACGCATAATGAGGACTGCCCCAACAATCCCACCGATCACGGCCAACAGCACAACGCCGATAATCACCCATGCAACAAGCTTCATCTTCGAGCCCTGCACCTCGAACACGATCATGCCGTTGGCGTCGTTCTGCCCGGAAACCTTATTGCCGTCAACCTTAACCTCGAGGTTGAACGTGCTCTTAGCATCGTCGATGGAGCCTATATCGCCGAATTTAATCTCGTATTCATAGCTCGAAGCATTCATCTGGAAATCTTCAGACAGCTGGAAATCGACCCGAGCACTCACGCTACGCGAGAACAGCCCCGAATCAAGCTCCGTAACCGTTACCGATGAACCGTCAAACTCAGAATTCAGTAGCGAATTGAAAGCGGCGATATCGTCACTTTCCATCCGCACTTCAACGGTCGTCACGCCATCCTTGGTACTCGTATCGACGTCCGCATTCGGATACATTTCACCGAATTCGACGTCAACCTTGTCTGAAATATCAGCAAGCACATCCGCTGGGAATTCATAATTAAGCTCAATTGACGGGTTCTTTTCAGCCACCGTCATATTGAGTTCCACCTTAGAAGCCGTCATCGGCAGGTAGAACTCCCGAACTTCCTTTATCGGCTCGTACTGGCCAACATTATCCCAATCGTCTGGCAAGATAATCTCGCCAGTTCCGCTTGTCCAGCCAGGACCACCGGTACACACCTGTGCACAGTCAAAGTAATCCACGACCTCCAAAGTCAAGCCCAGACCGCCTTCGGTACGGACACCTTCAGTTACCGAAAACTCCGTGTCGTCCGACAGTAACGCCGCATTCGTCCACGCCACAATGTCTTCAGGTTTATCCGAGCTGAACTCGATAACCCACTTAGTATCGCTACCAGTAGGCTTCGTTAGCGTGCCACCTTGAGGAGTCGCGGATTCAAAAAACTCATCAATTGCTTCCTGATTATCCAAATAGTTTTCATTGGGAAGATCGTAGGTAATAGTACGGGTGTACTGCCCGGTATCAACACCTGCAGTTACAACACGCACCGAAGAAGCTCGCATATCTTCAACGTCGCTAACCTCGGCGTAATAGGAGTATTCGTCGGAAGCTTCGTAGGTTTCTCCGCCGTAAATCAGCGTCGTTATGCCTTCCTCAGACATATCCGAACGGCCAACCGAATCCCCTAAAAGCCCCGAAGCATCAACAGCGCCAACCGCCCAATCCATAATGTCCTGATTCGAGACATTGTCGCCATATTCAAAACCGGTAATGAACACCGAATCGAAAATATTGTACGACGCGTTCACCGGATCTGGGCTCTCCCCCAGATTCACAAGTGCGGTCAGCTTGTCTTGATATTCTGTCTCGTTAGCGAAGGTCAAAGTCCACGTGAACACCGTAGAACCGTCGCCGTCTTCGCTCATTCCGTCATAGGTGAGTTCCGCGGGAGTTTGGTCGTTAAACAAACTATCCAATCTCGAAGGATCTCCATCCAAGTATTCGCTCACATCGTCAGAGCTAACCGTAGCGGTAAAAACGCGCGTGCCAGAAGCATCGTCGTTAAGCGTAATCACCGAGTCCATCTTCGCTCCACAAGCACTGAGCAACAGCGCCGCGAGCACTAAAAATATTCCGAAAACACCGGTGCGTGATCTAGTGTGCACGGATTTCTCCTACCTCGTCGTTACCCCAGATACCTTTTCATCATATCGGTCATATCGACTTTTGTGGCTTAAACCACAAAATGGTAAGGATTTATCTACACTCGGAGTTGCGCTACACCCAAATATCGCCGTCCAGCTTGCCGGGCAAACCGGCGTCGGCCGCCCGGAACACAGGTTCTTTCACACCGTTCTTCAACTGCCGCTCGTAATCACGCAAAGTAGCTATCACCCACCCGGAAAGAGCAAGTAACGCTATCAGGTTCAAAATCGTTACCACGAACATCGCAGTGTCCATCACTGCCCACACAAAAGTAAGCGCCAGCACCGAGCCAACGAACGAGAAAATCACGGCCATCCACCGGAAAGCCAACTCTACCTTGTGCGGAGCTTTTAAGAACACGAGGTTAGCTTCGCCGTACGCATACGCACCCAGCGAGGATGAGACTCCGAAGAAGAAGATCATAATTGACATCGGCCACGCCATCCACGTACCCAGCGACCCAGTAATCGCGTTCGTGGTGATATTCGCGGCGTCATCGGGAGTGACAGTGGTGAAATCAAGCGCACCAGTGACCATAATAATGAAACCCGTGGCGCTACAAACCAACATCGTGTCCACAAAAACGCCGAAGGACTGGAGTAACGCCTGCTGGACCGGATGTGCAACAGTCGCAGTAGCCGCCGCATTCGGGTTGGTTCCCAAACCGGCCTCGTTACTAAACAGACCACGGCGCACACCATTCATCAACGCCGCAATTAATCCCGATCCGGTTCCCACAAAAGCTTCCCGGAGGCCGAAAGCCGAAGCGAACACTTCAACGAAGAAATTTGGGAGCTGGTCAAGGTTGAGCGCAATAATGGCGATCGCGGCCACGATATAGAAAATCGCCATCAACGGAGCCAACACTTCAGTAACCTGCGCGATACGCCGCACGCCGCCGATAAGCACCACTGCGGTAAACACCGAAATAACGACGCCGGTGACCCACGGATCGATGCCATGCGAGCCCTCAACTACCTGAGCAATCGCATTAGACTGCACCATCGGCATTGCAATAATCATTGCGAAAATCATCGACACGGCAAAGGTTGCCGCGAACGGCCAGGATTTAAGGCCCTTCATAATGTACGACGCCGGACCGCCTCGGAAAGCTCCATCCCCGTGGCGCTGCTTAAAGACCTGAGCGAGGGTTGCTTCTGCAAAAGCGGTTGCCATTCCAAAGAAAGCCGTCAGCCACATCCACAACAGGGCGCCCGGTCCACCCAAAATCATCGCGAGCGCAACACCGGTAATATTGCCGATGCCGATACGCGTTGACATTCCCATTGCAAAGGCTTGGAAGGAGGAGATACCGCCCTTAGCTCCCCCACGCGAGCGCACAACATAGCGCATCATCGCACCAAAATGCCGAACTTGTAGGGCCCGGGAACGAATCGTTAAATAAACACCGGTTCCGACCAGCATTGCGATCATAATGAAGGTGTACAGCCAGTCATTTACGCCGCCCAGCCATGCAGTGGCCGAGTCAAGCGCGGACTGGATCGATTCAAAGAAGTCCATCGGTTCCTACTATCTATCCGGTATGCGCGAACGATAAGCGCCACGTACGACAAGCGCCACGTGACGCCGCCCACAAGGGACAAAAGTACCCTACTCGCTGTTCAGCCCACCTCCAAACCATTTTCGGTTTTGCTCACTTTGTAGGAAAATGCGGTAGTTTTACCCCCGGAAGCAGGCGCCGTAGCTCCCCCACGAACATCACCACCGCATGTGATATGTATCACCTTTTGTTTACCTGTTGTTCATTTTTCTTTTTTACGTATTTTGGTCGAAGAATTTGCCCATTTTTAGGCCTCGAACATGACGAAAGGCCTAGTAACTCGCGGAATTTGTCATGTCAATTATTGAATACTGGATGCCGTGAAACAGCTAAATGACGTATGGTGAGTTTGATATTTGTTCACTTAGAGTTTGAGGACTTTCGTGGCTATCAATAAATTTGCACCAGGTAGGGCTGTTCTGGAAAAGATTGGCCTTCAGGCCGCACATATCGTTTCGGCAGCCGATCTTCTTTCCCAAATGGCTTCAGTAGACCGTTCTTCACGTACTGAACTCAACAAACAGCTTCACAAGGTGGAAAACCTCGCCGACGCCGCAGCCTATGAGGTGCGGGAAAAAATCGCTGAGTCCTTCGTTTTGCCTTATGATCGCGAAGATATTTACGCAATGACGAATTACATCGACGATATTGTCGACCTGATTGATGAAGCAGGTGACAATATGGTGATGTTCCGGATTGGTATCCTGCCTCCGTTAGCCATCGAAATGGTGGACATTGTCTCCAAGTGTGCTGTTGCCACAAATGAGGAGATGCAAAAAATCAACAAGATGGGCAAGCACACCCAAGATTATTGGATAGAAATTAATCAGCTGGAAAATCAGGCAGATAAGATCTACCGCAAGCTGATGCGTAAGATTTTTGCCGACGACGAAGCTAACGCGCTAGAAGTATTGCGGACCAAGTGCGTTGTGGACGCGCTTGAAGCCGCAATTGACGCCTTTGAGTCACTTGCCGCCGTGGTTGAGGGCATCGCGCTCAAGGAGTCCTGATGGATCCTATGATTCTCGCTCTCGTTATTGCGATTGTCGCGATAGCGCTAATTTTTGACTTTACTAACGGCTTCCATGACGCGGCGAATGCAATTGCCACGTCCGTAGCGACCCGGGCACTCACCCCGCGTGCCGCTTTGGTCATGGCAGCTGTCATGAACTTTGTTGGAGCTTTCCTTGGCACCGGTGTTGCGGAAACCATCGGCTCCGGTATTGTTACGGCTCCCGAACAACCTATATGTGTGGACGGTACGTGCGGGGATCCGACCTTCTTATTCATCGTGCTCGCTGGCGTTGTGGGCGCGATCGTATGGAATATGACGACGTGGTACTTCGGATTACCGTCGTCGTCCTCGCATGCGTTGATTGGCGGTTTGGCTGGTGCTGGTTTAGCCGCTTCAGTCACCATTAAGTGGTCGGTTATCGGCGCGAAGGTTATCCTGCCAATGTTTGTTTCCCCGATTGTGGGATTCATTTTGGCGTACTTGTTCATGAGCGTTATTTTGCGGGTTTTTGCCAACTTTACCTACCGCACCACGATGCGCCGTTTCCGGTTAGCGCAAACGGTCTCGGCAGCGGCAATGGCCCTTGGCCACGGGCTTCAGGACGCACAAAAGACGATGGGTATTATCGTCTTGTCCTTGGTTGCCGTTGGCGAGCTGGACACTTTCGTTGTGCCGTTCTGGGTGAAGTTCGCGGCTGCGGCAGCGATTTCGCTTGGCACCTATTCCGGTGGCTGGCGCATTATGAAAACCCTCGGTTCTAAGATTATTGACTTGGATCCGTCTCAAGGATTCGCCGCTGAAACGGTTGCTGCTTCGGTGCTTTACACCACGGCTTTCGTTTTCTCAGCGCCGATTTCGACCACACAAACTATTACCTCGGCGATTATGGGTGCTGGTGCTACCAAGCGGCTGTCAGCCGTGCGCTGGTCGGTTACCGGTAATATTTTGGGAGCGTGGGTGTTGACGATTCCTGCTGCTGCATCGGTGGCCGCCGGCGTCTTCTTAGTCATGCAAGTCTTTATCTGACGCCGGTACGGTACAGGTTCATAAAAAATGCGGGGCTTTCCAGCCCCGCATTTTTTGTTGTCTTCGATCAGCCGAAGCGACCCGAGACGTAATCTTCAGTTTCCTGCTTAGCAGGATTGGAGAAGATAACCTCGGTATCGTCAAACTCGATTAGGCGACCAGGCTTACCCGTGCCTTCGATATTAAAGAACCCGGTCTTTTGCGATACACGTGCCGCCTGCTGCATATTGTGGGTCACGATAACAATCGTGTAGTCCTCTTGCAGTTCCTGCATAAGGTCCTCAATAGCAAGCGTGGAAATCGGATCCAGTGCTGAACACGGTTCGTCCATGAGGAGAACTTCCGGCTTAACCGCAATCGCACGGGCAATACACAGACGCTGCTGCTGTCCACCCGATAGCGATGAACCCGGACGATCCAACCGGTCCTTCACTTCATTCCACAGGTTCGCACCACGCAACGAAGTTTCCACAATTTCTTCAGCTTGCGACTTAGGCAACCTACGATTATTCAGCTTCAGTCCAGCCAACACGTTATCGGCAATCGACATGGTCGGGAACGGATTCGGACGCTGGAAGACCATGCCTACCCGCGAACGAACCTGCACCGGATCAACGCCCGGACCGTAAATATTTTCGCCGTCAATAATCACCGAGCCCTTTACATGAGCGCCCGGAATCACTTCGTGCATGCGGTTAAGCGAACGCAAGAAGGTGGACTTACCACAACCGGATGGACCAATAAGCGCGGTAATCGAACGCGGAGCAATATCGACGTTGACGTTTTCTACAGCGAGAAAGTCACCGTAGTAAATGTTGAGATCTCTAACGCTGATGCCTTCTGACACGGCGTTTCCTTTCGTCTTATCTCACCGGTCGGTGAGGAATTCTGAGGCTTCCCGAGGCTTCGGAAAGTGTCGGGCGAAATATCACCCTGGTTGGGTTATTCGCCCTTCGGAGCGAAACGCTTCGCGACCCAGCGGGCAAAGAGGTTGAGTAAGAGGACGATCAAGATCAACAGCAGCGCCCCTGCCCATGCAGTGGCCTGGTTGCCCTTGGTGTATTCGTTGTACACGTAAACCGGTAGCGTAAGCATCTGCCCAGCGAACAGGTTGGTGTTGTACATGTCAGTGGTTCCGGCGGTAATCAGCAGCGGAGCCGATTCACCGATGACGCGGGCAACCGCGATGACGATACCGGAAATAATTCCCGACGCCGAGGTCCGCAGAACTACCTTAATAATCGTTCCAGCCTTGGTTACGCCCAGTGCGTAGGAGGCTTCACGCAAATCGTTCGGAACAAGGCGCAACATCTCTTCAGTATTACGCACCACGATCGGCGTCATCAGCACAACCAGTGCGATCGAACCCATAAACCCGTTCTTGAACTCAGTGTGTCCGAACAGCGAAAGGTTGATCAGCGGGATCGCTGCGGCTGCGAACAAACCAGCCACAATCGATGGAATACCGGTCATCACGTCCACAAGGAAAGTAATCGTCCTAGCGAATTTACCCTTGCCATACTCGACCAGGTAAACCGCCGTCATCACGCCCAGCGGGATTGCGATCAGCGCGGTTACACCGGTGATCATCAAGGTTCCCACAATCGCATGGCCCGCACCTACAATCGCATCCGGATTAGATGATCCGAAAGTAGTGGCCGTAAAGTAACCGCCCTGGACCATCCGCGACCAACCATGCACGATAACCGTGAACAGTAGCGACAGTAGCGGAACAACTGCCATGACGAAGGCGCCGATAATAACCGACGTTGCCAGACGATCCGTACCGTAGCGGCGGCCTTCATAGGCGAAGCCCGCGATCGCCACGGCGATCAAGTACAGCATTGCGCCGATAAAACCGGCAGCAATGTAATTCGGCTCGTCCTTGGCAAAGATCTGTAGCCCGGCACCGATCCCGAGGGAGATAATAAGGACAACCGGGGAGAACCAGCGCGGAAGTACCTTCTGGATACGCCGAATACTTGCTGGTTTTGCTTCAGCAACCACCGGAGTTTCTTGGAGATTCTGATCTGCGACACTCATGCGTTTGCTCCTGAGAACTCGGCGTACCGGGCGACGATACTACGGGCAATGAAGTTGACGACGAAGGTGATCACGAACAGGATCAAACCCAGCGCGATCAGGAAGTCGGAGGAAAGTCCGGAAGCTTCCGGGAAGCGCAGAGCAATCTGCGAGGCAATCGTCGAATGTTGGCCCGGGGAGAGAATGTTGAAGTTAATCATCATTCCTGGGGACAACACCATCAGCAAAGCCATCGTTTCGCCGAGGGCTCGTCCCAATCCGAGCATTGATGCCGAAACAATACCGGAGCGACCGTGTGGGATGACCACCATCTTGACCATTTCCCATCGGGTAGCACCCAGAGCCAGCGAGGCTTCTTCCTGCAAACGCGGAGTTTGCAAGAACACTTCGCGTGCCAGCGAGGTAATAATCGGCAGAATCATAATCGCAAGGATCACGCCGCCCATGAGGATATTACGTGCAGGCGGGGTGAAGGCCATCGTATCTGGCTGGATCGGCCACCATTCGAAGGTTTGCGCGAGATAGGTGAAACCAGGCAGGCCGTCATGCCAGACGAGTTCACCGTTTACCATTTCTTTCTTTCCGGCAAAAAACTCGAATACTGGGGTGAAGGTCTCCGAGAACCACACGAATACCGGGCGCATTAGCGGCTCAAGAGTCCACATACCCCACAGACCAAACACTACCGACGGGATTGCGGCAAGCAGGTCAATGATATAGCCGAATACTGCCGAGAGCCGGCGCGGCGAATAATGCGAAATAAACAGTGCAATCGCGATAGCGAAAGGAACTGCAATAACTAGGGCGATAATCGAGGCAAGCAGGGTACCGAACACGGTTGCTGCGGCAAACTCCCAGAAGTTCTTACCTGCCGCAAAAGATACTTCTTGACGAATCGTCTCCGAGTCTGCAAGCAATGCATGCTGCGAGGACATCATCAAGAAAATCGCTACAGCAGCAAGTAGTGCAAGAATAAGGAATCCAGCACCACGCGCGAGCCACGTAAAGGCTTGGTCTCCGCGGTGCTCACCCCCGGTAGTGGGATCCCATAGCTTTGCCGGGGCCTTGCCCTCGGCAGGTGATGGGCTCACCGCATCTGGTGTGCCAGTTTTGACATCTTGTGGCACCTTGTACTCCGATCTATAGATCTATACTGATCCGTTTCACACCCGTGCGGGGCCACAAAAGGTGGGGCCCCCCCCGGGG
>JAAYWS010000044.1 GCA_012516575.1 Actinomycetaceae bacterium | reverse complement strand
CTATCTGCGGATAGTTCGATTTTCCCTAATTTCAAAACGTTTTTCGCCAATATTGCCTTCTGCTAGACGCAAAAAGACCTGTCAGATGTGAAGTTTGCGCGCAAACCCGGGCAAATTCCCACCTCACGAGTTTGCCGACTAGACTGGAGCGCGTGGCTTTAACAATTGGTATCGCAGGACTGCCCAATGTTGGCAAGTCGACTCTTTTTAACGCATTAACCCGCGCGAATGTTCTCGCAGCGAACTACCCGTTCGCAACCATCGAGCCGAACGTGGGTGTTGTTCCGCTCCCTGATGAGCGGCTACCGAAACTTGCCGAGATTTTTGGTTCCCAAAAGATTCTCCCGGCGACCGTTTCTTTCGTTGATATTGCGGGCATTGTCCGTGGCGCTTCGGAAGGCGAAGGCCTCGGAAACCAGTTCCTTGCCAATATTCGTGAAGCTGATGCGATTTGTCAGGTCACCCGTGCGTTTGCGGATCCGGACGTGACCCATGTTGATGGCCGGGTTGATCCGGCCTCGGATATCGAAACGATTACTACCGAACTGGTGCTCGCCGATATTCAGACCCTCGAAAAGCAACTCCCGCGCCTGCAAAAAGAGCTGACTGGCAAGAAGATCGATAAGTCGGTTGTCGACACTGCGAAGGCCGCACTAGAAATCTTAGAAGAAGGCAAAACTCTTTCAGCCGCAGGTCGTCACCTTGACCAAGATATCCTCAAAACCTTCCATTTGATGACCACCAAACCTTTTATCTACGTCTTCAACACGGACGATGATGGCCTAGCGGATGAGGAAATGCAGAAGGAACTGCGCGATCTGGTAGCTCCAGCCGAGGCGATCTTCCTCGATGCCAAGTTCGAATCTGAGTTGGTTGAGCTAGAAGAAGACGAGGCCCGTGAACTTCTCGAATCGACTGGTCAAGATGAGGCCGGCCTCGCCAAGCTGGCCCGCGTTGGTTTTGACACTCTCGGCTTGCAGACTTATCTGACTGCCGGTCCGAAGGAAGCCCGCGCATGGACGATCCACAAGGGCGACACTGCTCCGCAAGCAGCCGGTGTTATCCACACGGACTTTGAACGTGGCTTTATTAAGGCACAGGTTGTATCGTTCGAGGACCTCCTCGCGGCAGGTTCGATGAACGAGGTAAAAGCCGCCGGCAAACTCCGCATGGAAGGAAAAGACTACATTATGCAAGACGGCGACGTCGTCGAGTTCATGTTTAATGTTTAGTAGAGATCTTCCACGTAAATTGCATCTTTCCACGAACGTAGCACGCGTGCTACGCTCGTGCTATGAGCGTAATTGACCCGATCCCAGAAACCTTGTCGCAGCGAGAACTTCGCAATGAATCCGGCAGGGTATTGCGTGCTGTTAAAGAAGGGCAAGAGTTTGTTCTTACTAACGCAGGCGAACCGGTTGGGCGTATTGTTCCACTCGATGCCGTACCGGCGTCGTTGCCCGTAACACGCCCAGCGAAACGGCGTGGGGGATGGGCTGACTTACCAGCACCCACCCAAAAGCCGGAACAGTCGCTAAGTGACATCCTCGATGACCTACGGGCGGATCGTGTTTAATGGCTTCCCAGGTTGTTTACGTAGATACTTCGGCGCTCGCCGCGCTACTTGTGGATCAGCCTGAGCGAGAAGCACTGATTAGGTGGCTGGATGCAACGGATGCTGATCTTGTTGCCTGCGACCTGTTGGAAACCGAGTTGCGCCGACTAGCGGTTCGCGAGCAGATTGATCAGGTTTTAGTCACCCAAATCTTGGAGGGTGTTTCACTGGCTACGTTGGACCGTTCAATAATGCGTAGCGCGGGATTTTTGCCGATGCGGTATTTGCGTTCGCTTGACGCCATCCATCTAGAAGCGGCACTTCGGCTTAACGCAGATGCGATACTCACCTATGATGCGCGTTTGCAGCAGGCCGCACAAGAAGTCGGCCTCGAAGTTATTGCTCCGAAATAACAAACATGACGGTGTGTGAATTCTGTTCGGCGACGTCGTCGAGTTCATGTTTAATGTGTAGATTTCGGAGGATCAATGACCTCTTATAAGACTTCCAAGTACACCCTGAACGTTTTCGGCCTGCTTCTATTCTTCGCGGTTTTTGGTGTGATGGCGATTCTTTCATTGGGCTATTCGTTCCCGGAATATGCCCACCTCGTCGACTGGATCCCGGGCGTCACGGCGTTCCAGCCGCATGCGTCAAATTTTGTGTTTGGATGCGGCGTGATGTTGTTGTACGGCGTGGTACGGATTATGTACGACGCCGGTCGGGCCGAGTTGCTTATTGCCGCCCTCGTCATCGCTGCTGTAAACGCTGGCTACGAGCTGTTTTTACCGATTGAGAACACACGCGACCCACTCGATGCGATTTCTGGAGTCGTTGGCACAGTCCTGGGGCTAGGTGCGATCCTCATGATTCGTAAGGCTGGGCTGAAACTGAATACTTAAGAGAAAAGAACAATTTTTCTGTCCGAGGCCCGCGATAAGATCGAATCATGAACAGCCAGATTCCTACAGTTGATCGTTTTGCCGGCGCGCTCCTTGGCCTTGCCGCGGGTGACGCTTTGGGCGGGCCCGTTGAGTTCCATGAGCGGGACGCACACCCTCCTACCACCGGCATGGCCGCGGGCGGGTATCACCAGCTCACGCCGGGGCAGTGGACGGATGATACGTCTATGGCCTTGTGTATGGCGCGTTCGATTGTGGAAACTGGCAGTTTTGATCTCAAAGATCAGCTTGACCGTTACAGCCGCTGGTTCAACGAAGGCTATATGTCTTCGAAAGAAGTAGCTTTCGGGATTGGCAGGCAGACCTGGTGGGCGATCGCCGATTACGCACTCACCGGCACCGCTGAACGCGAAAACATTGATCCAAACAGTTGCGGAAACGGTTCGCTTATGCGGCTTGCCCCAGCCGCCATGATTTTTGCGAACGACGTCGAAGCCGCAGCACGCGCTAGTGCGGCAAGTTCGCTGACTACGCACCCAGCCAATGAGTGTGTTGAGGCTTGCGCTGCCTACGGGGTGCTCATCGTCGAAGCTCTCAACGGGAAAACCAAGGAAGATATCTTTGACACTGCCGCTGAATGGGCGCCGCGATTCACCTCGCCAGCGATTCAGCAGATTATGGCAGGGTCTTTCCGGACCAAACCTCGTGATGAAATTTCGTCCTCCGGCTACGTGCTCCATACGTTGGAAGCGGCACTTTGGTGTTTTGCCAACACCGAGGATTTCGCTACCGGTGCACTGGCGGCTGTTAATCTCGGTGGAGATACGGACACGACCGCTGCAGTTTACGGCCAACTAGCGGGAGCTTATTATGGGCAAGCAGCGATTCCCGAAGAGTGGCTCGATGTTCTACATGAACGCGATTTCATCGCGGAAACTGCGCGTGGCATTCACGGTTTGGTCGGGAAAGTAACGCTCTAGTTGGATTTACGCTCTAGCTGGGAAAGCCGTGCTCTAACTGGAAAGAAACGATTGTGGAAAGGCGATGGTAACTAAAGGCAGTGCCAGTTAATCAGCAAAACTAATAACGTGAGCGACAGCGTCTTCGCCGATAACCGGGATCCCGTACTCGCGGGCCTTCTTCGCTTTGCCAGACATTGAATCAGGGTTGCCGGCAATCAAGACTTTCGTGGCTTTTGCAATTCCAGCAACATTCACCCCGTGACCGCCAAAGTATCCATTCCAATAATCGTGGGAATATTTCTTTGGCCCGGTCACCGTAACCCGGTCACCTGGTTGAAGCACAATCTGCGACCCAAACAGTGCCGAAGAAAACTGTGGTGCAGATGAGCTTGGAGTCGTCGGCTCGGCGGGAGTCGTCGGTGCTACAGGCGCAGTTCCAGCGTGCCGACCCGGTGTCACGCCCACCCGACCCGGCGTCACACCCACACCATCCGGCACCACGCCGACCCGATCCGGTGCCACGCCTAAATACGAAGACGCGGCTCGAATAATAGCCTCTTCGTCTGCGGTAATAACACCGTCCGCATTCGCTGCGGCAACTAAAATTGCCAGATACTGTTGATGTAGACGTGCTAAACCCTCCGCTGACAGTCCATGGCGCTCCGAGAATGCCAATAGCTCCCGTTGCTCCAAAACCGTTAGCTTCCGATCCAGTAGCACCCGATCCAACAGTTCAAAATATTCAGCAATATCGGCGTCGTCCAAGTTCTCCCGGTCACCGACCGCTCGCGACACCCAGCTTCCATCATGTAAAGCCCGTCGCGTCGCCTGCGCGTCCGCTCGCGACCACAACCGTGGCTGCGCGCCTTGCGCATCCAAAATCTGGTACCCCGAAAAGCTACGACTTTCTGCCACGACATCGGCCCACGTCGTCGTACCCTGCGCAGAAGTGTGGCGCAAAAAGAACTGTAAAACTTCCGCCGTCGCCCGCGCATCCGCCAGCGCACAATGCGCGTGCTCATTAACAATCCCCAGCTCAGCACACACCAAATCCAGCTTGACCCGAGGCATCCGCAAGAAGCTTTTCGCCAACATCATCGTGTCTAAATAAGGAATCGAGTTCGTATTCAAGCGTCCAGCTGACCCCAGTTCGCCAACCACAAACTGTGCATCAAACCCGGCATTATGCGCAACGAAAACACTGCCAGCCAACTCGGAAGCCAGCGCATCGGCAACCTCGTCGAATACCGGCGCGCCCACCACATCAGAGGCGGTAATCCCATGAATATGGCTTGCTCCCACGTCACGCCTAGGATTAACCAGTGTCTCCCATTCGCCGACGATATTGCCTTCCGGATCCAACTTCACTACGCCAATCTCAACAATCCGGTCGCCTTTTCGATGCGAAAACCCGGTGGTTTCGAGGTCGATAACGGCGTACCCCGAAGTTTGCGCAGAAGAATAAGTGCGTGTTGCAGGTGACGTAGGTACTGCCCGGGCAGTGTGCATGATTCGCGAAGAAATAGGCATAGGATCAGTTTACTTATGCCGCACAGAAACCTTCGGAGGTGACTGGGTGGCGTAACTATTGTTCGTGACGACGCCGGAGCCAACGTAACGTCGGCCCGGCCACAAGGCCAACGAGTAACGACGCCGCAACCGTGCCTTCGCGTACGCCTTGAATCGTCCCGCTCGCGATCAGCGAGGTTACGATTGCGAGCAGTACTGAAACTATGTCATTAACAACTTTGACCCTGCCAAACTCGATATTCCAGCGTTCGCTTACTGCCAGTACGAGGCCTTCAGCGGCTAGGGGAACGGTCTTGGCGGAAATCTGTACGGCAACGCCAAGCCCGGTCAATACCGCGCCTAATAAAACAAGTAGCCATTGCAAGAAATAATTTGTGGGTACGTCAAAAGCGAGCACCCATACGGCACCGTCGAGCAATACTCCGAAGGCGATTCCGAGTGGAATTTGCAGGAGTTGGATGAGTTTAAAGCGCCGTCCCCAAATGAGGATCTGTAGTCCAAGGGCAATAAAATGCATCAAGATGGTTGCCATCCCGACCGACAGTGGGGAAACCAGATCAACTACGTGTGGGAATGACGAAATAGGTGAAGTACCCAGCCCGGATTTAATCGTAAAAGCGATGCCGAAGGCCAAGATTGTTAAACCTAAAAGTAGCGTGGCATAGCGCTTTAAGTTCGAGCCTGATAATCCTTCTTTCATGGAATGATTCTATTTATAAATGTTGAATAATAAAACACTTTGATCGCTCTGGGCCTAAAGTCACATTGGTTGGGTCAAAAGTGCAGTGGTTTGATCTAAAGCGCATTGACTAGAACTAGAGGGGCCTTCCGCAGAAGAGAGTGTAGTTGTTTTTGAGCCTTCCGTTTCCTAGGAGGCGTCTGGGCTGCTGTTTTTAGGGCTGTTTCAGGGGTAGAACAATTTGAAATTAGGGAAAATCGAACTATCCGAAGACTATCTGCGGATAGTTCGATTTTCCCTAATTTGGGAAGCTGAAAACGGACTT
>JAAYWS010000043.1 GCA_012516575.1 Actinomycetaceae bacterium | reverse complement strand
CTATCTGCGGATAGTTCGATTTTCCCTAATTTGGGGAGGCGGAAGTGGGTTTCTGGGCTCATTTCTGCTCGCGAAAGCCCAACTCCAGCAACATGAACTGTCTTGTAAGCAAAAACCCGGGTTAAAAGCCAAAACCCCCGGAGCAAATCACGAACTTCTGCTCAACAGGCCCCAGCAGGCGCCCAAACAAGCCCCAACAGGCCCCAGCAGACACACCAACAGGCCCCAGCAGGCGCCCAAACAGGCCCCAACAGGCAGATTAAAGAATAAAAAGAAGCCGAAAACAAAATTCTCGCGGAATCAATGTTGATTTCGCGAGAATCGAAGTCGGGGTAGCGGGATTTGAACCCACGGCCTTCCGCTCCCAAAGCGGACGCGCTACCAAGCTGCGCCATACCCCGTGCCCTAAAAGTTTATGCGACTTAGCTCGTTTTAACCAATTTTTTAATGCGGTAAGCGCCACACTAGATAACGAGGGTCCGCCGGAACGGCCGCAGACACCGCTACTTGCCGAAAACCCCGCTAGCTCGGCTCGGTAGAGAGTCCACCGGCACATCTGCACAGTCGCTGAAAACACAGTGAGCGCCACATCACCGTAACCGATTTGTCATTACGCAGGTATTCCTTGCTAATATCAATGCGTTGACTGTTATTCACAGCTAACAATGCGAGCGTAGCTTAATGGTAAAGCCTCTGCCTTCCAAGCAGATGACGCGGGTTCGATTCCCGTCGCTCGCTCTCATGATTTTTACTAACAATAACAGCGAAAACCCCACCCGAACCGGTGGGGTATTTTCTTGTCTGGGGTATTTTCTTGCCCAGTGTAGTCATTGGTGTAGCCACGACAAAATTGCTTTGAATTACTTTACTTAACAACTTAACTATAGTGCAGATGTTGAGTGTGCTTAAATTATCCGCACAAGATCTGGGAGCAAAAGAAAGGAGATGAAATGCTAGAAGATATCGAAATACTTCTCGGAGGACTTGGAACGTTCATACTGGCAATCCTCAAAGCTGTAGAAACGCTCAAGCCCTCCAAGAAGAAAAAAGAAGAAGAAACACAAATAAAACTTCCTCAGGAAGCACCCCTCAACCAGAGGGCGAGCTTCCCCTACACTCTAGCAGTTTGAAACGAAAATGAACACGAAAGTAATCCTCGGGACCGCACTCACCATACTACTGCTCGGCATCGCCACAAGACCTCACGGCCTACTAGGACAGATAGGTATGCTTCTAGCCGGCGCATCGATCTTCGGCTTAGCCCTAATCAAACTAGCGAAGCTATACCGAGCTCGAAAGCCAGAATAATGACTACCTACTACCTGTCAACATCTCAAGCAGCTGAACATTTGGGGATTAAGCCCGGAACATTCCGCTCTTATCTTCAAAAAGGACTCACACCGGAGCCAGATGCATACGTAGGCAACGCGGCAGGCTGGCTACCGCAAACCATCGACGAATGGAACGCGGCCCGGCCCGGACGCGGAGCCCGCACCGACCTGAAAGAAATATAGGGTCTTTCACAGCGTGATTTTTCGGGAGGCTTTTCGTGAGAAACCGTGGACTTTCTGCTGTGCTGGACCTAACCATTCAAATCCGAATATTTCTCGCTTAATGAAAGAGCCGCCTAAATGTGGAAGGCGGCTCTTTCTCATACACGGCTGAAGCATGTTGGTATGACGTGTCGGAATTCGGCCTGTTTTTCGACACGTTCCCAGAGAATTGGGCTTCTCAACGACTTTCTGTACGAAGCAATTTTGTCCCGGACGGAGTAACTCCGCCAGCCAACAAAACACCCCCTAAACCATCAATAATGTTCACCCTACCAAGCCACTATAACACCCCCTAAAGCAGCGACAAAACATCCCTTGTAAGGTACATTGGGTTGCTAGGAGGACGGAGGCAATCGTGTATCTGAATCGCGTCGTGGATGAAGTGGTGACAAAAACACTGGGTTATTCTGGCGGAGTCTTGCTGGAAGGCGTCCGCGCATGCGGTAAAACTGAAACGGGCCGCCGTCACTCAAAATCGGAGGTAGCTTTGGACTCCGGGCTACCCGCAATTGATGCCGCACTAGCAATCGACCCGGCATTGCTCCTCACTGGAGATACGCCACGGCTGATTGATGAATGGCAGTTGGAACCAAATTTGTGGAATGTGGTTCGCCGAGAGATTGATGCCCGGCAAGCGCGCGGACAATTTATTCTCACAGGGTCTTCGGTACCGGCGGAAGATGCCCGCAGGCACTCCGGCGCACACCGGATTAGCACTATCCGGATGCGCCCGATGACGTTGACGGAGCGTTTTCCCGAGAATAAGCGAGTGTCTCTTGAAAGTCTTTTCGAGGGCACCAAGATCGAGCCACAACTGGATTCGTTTGTTTCTGTTCCCGATGGAATCGACCAGTTGGTACATGGTGGCTGGCCATCCGACCACGACTTATCGACAGCGCAGGCACAATCACATCTTCGCGACTACGTGGACGACGTTATTTCCAGTGACGTCGCCCGCTTGGATGGCGAGCCGAGCCGTGACCCCGACCGAATGCGGGCAACGATTTGTTCGTTGGCGAGGAATATTGCCACGGAAGTCACTTTCCGCACAATCGCAACGGACATGAGTGTTAGCGGAAACGTGAAAAGCGAAACTGCCCGTGCTTACCTAAACGCTCTTGGACGCCTCTTCGTTGTGGAAAAACAGAACGCATGGGTTCCACATCTTCGCTCGAGGGCAGTCGTCCGAACCTCCCCGAAATATCACTTTGCTGACCCGGCTTTCGCAGTTGCCGCGCTCGGTGGTTCAACGGATGCGCTTTTGAAAGACCTGAACGCGGCTGGTTTCTTCTTTGAATCGCAAGTAACGCAGCATTTGCGGGTTTTTGGGGAGGCACTGGGCGCCCATATCTTCCACTACCGGGATTCAAGCGGCCGCGAAATTGATGCGATTGTTCAACTACCCGACGGACGCTGGGGTGCGGTCGAAGTAAAAATCGGCCAACGCCAGATCCCTGCCGCACAAACATCGTTGGCGTCCGTAGTAGAGACCATTGATTCTTCTCGCACCGGCGAACTCGCTTTCAAAGCAATCATCACCATGGACGGCCCAGTTGTGTCGCTCCCCGACGGAACTGTCACGTTCCCACTAGCAGCCCTAGGTGTGTGACACGCTCGCCCTGAGCCATGCGCTCAGGAGAGCCCGACAAACATTCAAGGCAATCATGTTCAAAGCTGGTGACTCTCCTGCTACTAGTGCACTGCGCCTTAACTTCTGTCTGCTAATCGTCACCTAAGCTCGAATATGGCACAATTCGATACTATGAGCGAGCGTTGGTGGGGCCGGTTTGATGATTTGCAGGCCGGAAGGGCTGTCCAGATTGTTGCCGATCAGGTCGTCACGGCTTGGCATGCCGACGACGTTGTTCCTGTACTCGAAGAAGTTCAGGCACGAACCGACGCCGGTGAGTGGGCCTTCGGGTATGTGGCGTACGAGGCGGCTTCGGGGCTGGACCCAGCGTTGCAAACATTGCCGCCTATGGAGGGACTTCCGCTGGTCTGGTTTGGATTTGCACGCGAGGCTCACATTGTCCCACCGGTCACGCCAGCGGGCGATCTTGACGGTGTGACCCTCCCAGACTCACAAGCTCAGCAAATCTTTGGCGAGTGGACCTACGAATGGGACAGTAACGAGCATGCGCGCGGTGTGCGCCGCGTGCGCGACGCCATTGCCGCGGGTAACACCGATCAAGTGAACCTCACCTGCCGGGCTACTGCCCCGATGAAGGCGTCGGGCCTAGCAAGCCTGCAGAGCGCCTACGCGCGACTCGCGGCTGCACAAAACGGACGCTACAACGCTTTTCTACACACCGACCGGTTCACCGTGATCGGCGCCAGTCCCGAGCTGTTCGTGGAATGGGGCAGCCGCGAAAAAAAGGACATCTTAACGATGCGTCCGATGAAAGGCACCGCGCGTCGCGGACGTTCGACCGCTGAAGATGCGCAAGCCATTGACTACTTGCTCGGCAGTGAGAAAGAGCGGGCCGAGAATATGATGATCGCTGATTCGGTACGCAACGAACTGCAACGCGTTTCGGCGCCAGGAAGCGTGCATGTCACCGAGCTGTTGACCGCCGAACGGTACCCCACGGTGATCCAACTTACCTCTACCGTGACGGGCGAGTTACGCGCCGAAACCGGGCTAGTAGACATATTTCGTTCGTTATTTCCCTGCGCTTCCGTGACGGGGGCGCCCAAGGCCAGCACTATGCAGATCATCGCTGACGTCGAAGGCTCTGCTCGCGGCGTGTATTGCGGAGCTGTGGGACTGATGACGCCGCTAGGGCAGTCGCTGGTTCCGTACCGGGCGCAATTCAATGTGCCGATTCGTACGGTTCTCGTCGACCGTGAGTCGGGCGTGGCAACATACGGTGCGGGCGGCGGTATTACCTACCAATCCGACCCTGCGGCTGAGTGGCTCGAACTTCAAACGAAGACGGCGGTGCTCGACACGAGCCCCCAACGATTCCACTTGATTGAAACGATGCGCGCACATCAGGGCGCGGTACAACACCTAGACCACCACCTTGCGCGGCTGGCGGATTCGGCCGACTATTGCGGATTTAGCTACGACGACGCGGCTGTGCGCGCAGCGATTTCCGGAGCCGTATCTAGCGCTACAACTCCTAACAACACGTGCAAGGTACGATTAACTTTGCAACGTGACGGTCAGATCGACGTGACGACGGGGCCAGCACCGTCTTATCATCGGTTACCTGACGTGCCGCCGTCCAAGCCCGATGCTGACGAGCTGAACCACGCGATTCGAATAGAAATCGATGATCACGCCGTCGATTCACGAGATTGGCGCCGGCAACACAAAACGAGCATGCGCCAGATGCTGGTAGATGCGAAAAACCGCCACCCTCACGCCGACGAAGTGCTGTTAACCAACGAACACGGGCAGATCACCGAGGGCACGGTTACTAACGTGGTGGCACTTATTGATGGACGCTGGGTGACCGCGCCAATCAAGGACGGCTTACTACCCGGGGTGGGACGTGCCGTGCTGATAGAACGAGGCGTGGTCAGTGAGCGGCCGGTGACCGTGGACGAAGTCCACCGAGCCGAGGCCCTCGCGGTGGTCAACGCCTTGCGCGGGTGGCGCTGGGCGAAGCTGTTGCCAAATGGCGATTAAACCAGTGTGGTGAAAAGCAACTAGGACAATAAGAGTCCAAACCAGTCACGTAATAAAACGACACAGCAACATCCTGCAACAAATGGCGTTCTAGCCCGAGCGGCGTCGTCATTGCTTATAATCAAACCGTGCCAGTCAACTGGCAAACGTACAAATAAACGGTACGATGCCCAGGCGTTACGGCCTGGTTGTAGGGTTTTGAAACTCGCATAGATGAGAGAGGTTTTGCAATGAAGCAACCTAAGTTAGAGGTTCGTTCTAAGAAGTTACTCGAGGTCGAAGGCTTTGTTTTCAAGGATTTGAATGACAATGGCGTGTTAGACCCGTATGAGGACTGGCGGTTGAGCCCTGAAGAACGCGCGGCTGATCTAGTTTCCAAGATGAATCTGGACGAGAAGGTTGGCCTGATGGTGATCAACACTCGTCGTACTGGCTACAATGTTCCCGAAGGCGGCAAGACTTCTCATGATGGGGCTTTAGATCAGGAAGTCCAAGAAGCTGGCACGAGTATTTTTGCGATGCAGAAGGTGTACCCGACTTCTGAGACTATCGAGAAGCTCAATATTCGCCACTTCATCCTGCGTGACAACTTCTCCCCGAGCAAGCTAGCTAAGTGGAATAACGCTATGAACGAGGTTGCGGAAGGTACCCGTTTAGGGATCCCTTGCTTGGCAACGTCTAACTCGCGTAATGAGAACGGCGAATACGTTTTCGGCATGAACGACGCGATGGGCACGTTCTCCACCTTCCCGTCGACCTTGGGTATCGCGGCTGCGGCTCTTGGCGACATTCGCCTTGGCAAGGAAGCGACGCTGGTTGACGATTTCGCGGCTGCGGTGCGCCGTGAGTGGGTGGCTTCCGGTATTCGTAAGGGTTACATGTACATGGCCGACTGTGTGACCGATCCGCGCTGGCAGCGCATTTACGGTACTTTCGGCGAGTCCCCGGATCTCATCGCCGATATTATGGGTCGCCTTGTGAAGGGATGCCAGGGCGATGAGCTCGGTGAAGATTCGCTGGCGCTCACGGTTAAGCACTACCCGGGCGGTGGCCCGCGCGACAACGGTTTCGACCCGCACTACAAGGAAGGCAAGTGGAACTGCTACCCCACCCCGGGCAGCCTTGAGAAGTACCATATGCCTGGCTTCTATGCGGCAATTGAGGCTTCCTCGTTCATGCCGTACTACTCGGCACCGTCGATTACCCGTTCGGTTGTCCAGTCGATCGAGGGTGAAGAAGTCCCATACGAAGAAGTCGGTTTCGCATTTAACACCTACCTGATTGAGCACGTACTGCGCGGCAAGATGGGCTTCAAGGGCTACATCAATTCGGATTCGGGTATTACCGACAATATGTGCTGGGGCGTTGAGGACTACACCCGTCCGCAGCGTTACGCCAAGGCAGTTAACGCCGGCACTGACATGATCGCGGACACCAACAATGTTGCTGACCTGAAGCTCGCGGTTGAGAATAACTGGATCTCGATGGAGCGGATCGACGAAGCCTGCGAGCGTCTGCTTGTTGAGATGTTCCAGCTGGGCCTGTTTGACGCGAAGACCTACGTGGATGCTGAGGCTGCTGACGAAATCGTCGAGACTTCCCCGGGTTGGGAGAAGGCGGCTGAGGTTCACCGCAAGTCGGTCGTCGTGCTCAAGAACTCGAATGATTGCTTCCCGCTGGCGAAGAACTCGAAGATTTACGTCGAGGTCTTCCACAAGTCCCCAGAATGGTGTGAGAAGAAGACTGCGCAGGCTCGTGAAGAAATCGCTACGGTTGACGGCCTCGAAGTAGTCAACGATCCGGCAGCGGCTGACGTTGTGTTCTTGTTGCTTGACCCGCAGTCTGGTGACTATTTCAACGCAACCCCGGGTCTGCTCGAGCTCACTGTGTGTGAGAACAAGCCTCTGAAGGCACTTGACGGTTCGGACTACACCGAAACCACCATCCATGGTTTGGATCGCTTCCGTGGCCTGCTCAAGGATGCCCGCGAGGCTGGTAAGAAGACTGTTGTTTCGGTGAACTTCTCGTTGCCGTGGATTATCGACGACGTCGAACCGTTGGCTGACGGTGTTATCGCCAGCTTCTCGACCTTCTACGATGCACAGGCTGACGTGATGGCTGGCAACTTCAAGCCGCAAGGCCGCATGCCAATCACCGTCCCGGCATCCGAGGCCGTGATCGCAGTTGATGAAAACTTCAAGTGCATCTCGCCGAACGACGTCCCGGGCTACGACAAGGACAAGTACATGCCTGAAGGCATGACCTACGCTTATGTCGACGCCGATGGCAACAAGTACACCCTCGGTTACGGCTTGACCTTCTGATTCAGTTGTTAACCGTCTGATTCGGTTGTTAAGTTAAGCAAGCGGGTCCCGCACCTATTGGTGTGGGACCCGCTTATTTTGCCTATTCCGATTAATCGCACATTTGAGTCAAAAATAACCCGACCCATTCCGCCATACAGCTATCGTGATACCGCTCGACCCGGTAACCTAGTGCAAAGAAAGGGGGACGGTTAACGGTTTTGCGTAAAGAATCCTGACAGCTAGCTTATTGCTTCAGACACAGCCGCTAATCTCAACAGTTTGAGCATTCTGACAAAACACTCTCTTCTCAGTATCCCTGTGCTGAAAGATTTAGAAATTGATCCAGAGCTCGTAAAAGACCATTCAAAAATTGACCGTCTCGGCAACCTTTCACCAAAGCACGTGTCCGTATCTGAGTTACTCACTCTTATCGCATGGGATATTAAAAGTCACTCCGGGTTTGCAACACAGGACTGTACAAATCCACCGGCTTCAGATGCTTCCTTAAACCCCGCTGTTTCCTTAAACCCAGCTGCTACCCCATTGTCCCTTGACACGCCCCCAAAGTCCTTGGATTTCGACGATATTAGCTCCGAATTTCATGCTTCTCTGCGCTTACAGATCCGGTCTAGTGTTTCCGCTCGGCAACATTTATGGGTTGGTTTTATTCCAGCCGATTGCCTGCACCCATTACAATCTTTTTTCGGAGCTGACCTCAAAGGTGAACCTATCCTTAAACCTATCGGTCCGACTTTCATTCCTGGCCGAACCCCTTCAATTCGAGACGCCTACGATAATCAGCCGTTTCTTTTCACCGATCAACTTAGCGTCGACATCGTAGAACTCGCTTTTACCTTGCCCCACATTCCGGTTGCTATTAACCCGTCAACATGGTGTCAAACATGGGCGCAAGGAACCCATGAACAACAACAATTCCTCAATCTCGCGTTTAACGGAGTGGACTCGGTTTCAATCAGTTCACGAAACTACGCGGCTTTACAGGCATGTGGAACTGATCTAATCCCCTCGTCATGGATCTATCGCTCGCTGCGAAGTCCAAAGTTCTGGGCGTACACCGTAGTATTCCTATACTCCGCATTGCGTGCTTTACCGCTTACTTTCGTTAAGCATTTCCACGGTAGCATCCTGCTGTTGTGGACAATGGACATTGCAACAGCCATCCCTTACACTTGGGGAGTTTTAGCTTTTATTACTGATCGACGTCCGCTCATTCGATTCTTAGGGCTTGTAGTGACGATCGTGACGTTCGTGGCTCCCTACGTGTATTTTTGGACTCACGGAAGGCACTATCCACCTAAAGTCATCGTGGTGGTAGTAGCGATGATTGTCGGCGCAATAGCGTTCGAAGTGCTTAATTATCTGCGTGATCGTTTAATCAGCGTGGCACTTTCGCGACGTGGCGCTTAAACGGCTCTTCATAGTTGTGCGTGTAGTGGTGTTGGGAAAGGGGTGAGGGTTTTGGATGAGCTATCGGAGTGTTCTGCTCTCCTGTTTGTCATCACGAAACCCTCATGAAGAGTCTTACGTTTATTGACGTGAATGTTTCTGCTTTGCTTGGTCTTTGAGCTTGTCCGTT
>JAAYWS010000042.1 GCA_012516575.1 Actinomycetaceae bacterium | reverse complement strand
TGGCGGTTGGCAAAAACAACCACCTGAAACGCACAACTCAACGGCTGAAGTTCACAACTCAATGGCAAACGAAGCTTTTTCAGTGTTTTGAGCACTCCGGATGCTCTCAGCGATGCCTTTAGGTACTTGAAGCTGCCTTGGCGACGTTTTATCGGCTGACCCCCCGGAGGTGCCGATTTTAGGGCTGAAAATACCGGAGTCGTTTTTCAAATTAGGGAAAATCGAACTATCCGCAGACTATCTGCGGATAACACGATATTCCCTAATTCCGCGCGCCAATTCGGCCGGAAACTGCCGGTTGCGCACCTGCGAGCGGCTTTCGCGCGGCAATTCGGTTGAAAACTGCTTGTTGCACACCTGCGAGCGGCTGTCGCGCGGCAATTCGGCCAGAAACTGCCTGTTGCGCACCAACAAACAGCTTCTGCACGCCCCACGCAACCCCAGTTTCTGCAACTAGCGTATTACGTTTAGGTAACAGCAATGCGCTGAGTTCCGATATAAGTCGAAAGTCCGGTATTATCAACCCCAAGAATCTCTTCATCGAGAGATCTGCGCATTCATATGCAATTCACTTGCATGTTAAGCGGTTATTCATCCGTTTAGACGTTTAGCATAGTGAAATTTAATATCCATTGAGATAGGAGACACGTGAAGAAGCTACGCATTTTCACTGCTGCGCTCGCTGCTACAGCGCTCGCCCTGTCCGCTTGCTCCTCTTCGGAGAGCGGCGACAGCAAGGGTGGCGACAGTGCAGGCGCGTCGGACGCAGTTATCAGCGTTAACAACACCGAGCCGCAGAATCCACTGATTCCGGCTAATACCAATGAGACCGGCGGCGGCCTCATTGTCGACAATATTTACGCTGGTCTGCAGTACTACGATGCTGAGGGCAATCCGCAGCTCGAAATGGCTGAGTCCATTGAGACCGAGGATAACCAGACCTACACGATTACCCTGAAGGCTGATCAAGTCTTTACTGACGGCTCGCCAGTAAATGCAGAATCCTTCGTTAACGCTTGGAACCAAGCCGTTGAGCACAATATGCTCAACTCCTACTTCTTCGAGGGAATCGCTGGCTACGACGAATCGCTCGCTGCCGCAGAAGCTGCAGTTGAAGCTGGTGGCGTTGGCGATGTTCCGATGTCGGGCCTCGTTGTTGTTGACGACCTGACCTTCACTGTTGAGCTTAAGCAGGCAGAAGCTGACTTCCCACTGCGTCTAGGCTACTCGGCCTTCTACCCGCTCCCAGAAGCAGGTATTGGCGATCCGGAAACTGTTGCAGCATTCGGTGCAAACCCGATCGGCAACGGCCCGTACATGGTTAAGGAAGGCTCGTGGGAGCATAACGTTCAGATTGAGCTCGTCCCGAACCCGGACTACACCGGTGACCGTCAGCCGCAAAATGGTGGCATCCTGATGAAGTTCTACAGCCAGCAGGACGCTGCTTACAACGATCTGCTCTCCGGCCAGCTCGATGTTCTCGACGCTATTCCGGATTCGGCATTCGGCACCTTCGAAGCAGAGCTGGGCGACCGTGCGGTGAACGAACCGTCGGCTATCTTCCAGTCCTTCACTATTCCAGAGTCGCTCGAGCACTTCTCGGGTGAAGAAGGCGACCTGCGTCGTCAGGCGATTTCCATGGCTATTAACCGTGAAGAAATCACCGAGACCATCTTCCAAGGCACCCGTACCCCGGCTTCGGACTTCGTTGCACCGGTTATCCCGGGCCACAACGAGAACCTTGCTGGTAACGAAGTGCTCCAGTACAACCCGGAGAAGGCTGCTGAACTGTGGGCCGAAGCTGACGCTATCAACCCGTGGACCGGCACCTTCCAGATCGGCTACAACTCTGACGGCGGACACCAGGCATGGGTTGACGCAGTTGCTAACCAGCTCAAGAACAACCTTGGCATTGACGCTTCGGGCGCACCTTACCCGGACTTCAAGTCCCTGCGTGACGAAGTCACCAACCGCACCATTACCACCGCTTTCCGTACCGGATGGCAGGCAGACTACCCGTCCGCTTACAACTTCCTCGCACCGCTGTACGCCACCGGCGCCAGTGCAAATGACGGCGACTACTCGAACGCCGAGTTCGATCAGCTGCTCAAGGATGCGATGAACGTTGAGGATCCGGCTGACGCACAGCAGTACTACGATCAGGCTCAGGAGATTCTCCTCAAGGAGCTTCCGGCCTTCCCACTGTGGTACTCCAACGTTGTCGGCGGTTCGGCTGAAGGTGTTGAAAACGTTCAGTTCGGCTGGAACTCCAAGCCAATCCTGCACGAGATCACCAAGTAGTTAGTGTTCAAAAGTGACTAACTACTAACTAATAAACACGTTTGTGGCCCGGAAATGAATGTCTCCGGGCCACATTCGTGTATAAAATGAGGTTTTTGTGGGCATTGTTGTTTTGCCCGTTATCTATTGATTCAAGGAGGCTCCGATGTTGCGTTATGTCGGGCGTCGACTCCTGCAGATGATCCCGGTATTAATCGGTGCGACATTTCTTATTTACGCACTGGTGTTCCTCATGCCAGGTGATCCGATTCAGGCACTCGGCGGAGACCGCGGCTTATCCGAAGCTGCAGCAAACGCGATGAGAGCGCGCTACAACCTCGACCAACCATTCATCGTCCAGTACCTGCTTTACCTGAAAGGCGTACTGACTTTCGACTTTGGCCTGACGTTTTCCGGACGTGAAGTGACCGAAGTGATGGCTTCGGCGTTCCCGGTGACCATCAAGCTAGCGTTTATGGCCTTGGCCTTTGAAGCGATATTCGGCATTGTTTTCGGTACGATCGCAGGTTTCAAGCGTGGTGGCTTCTTCGACGCTACGGTACTAGTCGCATCCATGCTGGTTATTGCAGTTCCGACCTTCGTTATTGGTTTCGTACTGCAGTTCATAGTCGGTGTGAAACTTGGATGGTTGCCGACGACGGCGGGTTCAGATACGTCATTTACCGCACTATTAATGCCCGCGATTGTGTTGGGAGCCGTATCTTTCGCCTATGTCGTGCGCTTGACCCGCCAATCAGTATCGGAAACGTTGCTGGCAGATCACGTGCGTACCGCATACGCCAAGGGCATGCCGCGCTCGAAGGTAATGACCAACCATGTGCTTCGCAATTCGCTGATCCCAGTGGCCACTTTCCTTGGCGCAGATCTGGGCGCGCTAATGGGCGGCGCAATCGTGACCGAAGGTATTTTCGCGATCAACGGCGTCGGCGGAAATATTTACCAAGCCATTATTAAGGGCGAACCGGCAACCGTGGTTTCGTTCACTACCGTGCTCGTCATCGTCTACATTGTGGCCAACCTGCTTGTGGACCTCTTGTACGCCCTGCTTGATCCGCGGATCCGCTACGAGTGAGGAAGGAGAAGACAACGATGAATAAGAAAACGAATATTATTTATCCGGGTCAGGAACATTTCGTCTCAGATACGGACGAAACTGGTCTCGGCGCGGTCGACGCCGTTGCCGACGATTCTGCTCCGTCCTCCATGTGGGGAGAAGCGTGGAAGTATTTGCGCAAGCGTGTGCTGTTCTGGGTAGCAGCTACGATTATTTTGCTCGCCGTCGCCATGGCCGCATTCCCGCAACTGTTCACCTCGGTTGATCCAAAGTTCTGTGAACTATCGCGATCAATGGAACTGCCGTCGTCAGGACATCCCTTTGGCTTTGACCGCCAGGGTTGCGATATCTATTCGCGTACCGTTTACGGTGCTCGAGCATCAGTGATTGTCGGTATCCTAACTACCGTCACCGTCGTCTTTATCGGTGCTACTTTCGGTACCCTCGCCGGCTATTTTGGCGGCTGGATTGACTCCCTGCTCTCGCGCGTGACCGACATCGTTTTCGCTGTTCCGTTCCTGCTTGCCGGTATTGTCGTTATGCAGATGTTCCGCGATAATCGCACGATTCTCACCGTGGTTCTGGTTCTTGCGATATTCGGCTGGCCTTCTATTGCCCGAATAACGCGTGGCGCGGTGATGCAAACGAAGAACGAAGAATTCGTCACGGCAGCCCATGCGCTGGGTGAAACCAAGTGGAAGATTATTCTGCGCCATATTCTGCCTAACTCGGCGGCTCCGATTATCGTCTACGCCACCGTTGCTCTGGGATCATTCATTGTTTCCGAAGCAACCCTGTCCTTCCTCGGTGTGGGATTGCCATCTGATGTGGTGTCTTGGGGTGGCGATATTGCGCGCGCCCAAGTCTCGCTGCGTATCCAGCCCTCCGTCTTGTTCTATCCGGCTGGTGCTCTAGCACTGACCGTATTGAGCTTCATTATGATGGGCGACGTTGTTCGAGACGCTCTCGATCCGAAGATGCGGAAGCGGTGATAGTCATGACTGAACAAACTAAGATTCCTAAGCCGCTCCTTGAGATCAAGGATTTGGAAGTAGCATTCGAATCCTCCACCGGTATGGTTCCGGCTGTACGCAAAGCTGACCTAACTATTTACCCGGGCCAAGCCGTTGCTATCGTGGGCGAATCAGGTTCTGGTAAATCCACGATGGCCAATGCGATTATTAATCTGCTTCCGGGCACCGGCAAGGTCACTGGCGGCTCGATCAAGCTCGAAGGCAAAGAACTGGTCGGCCTGGACCGTAAGGGATACGAAGCTATCCGTGGTTCGCAGATCGGCTTGATTCCGCAAGATCCGATGTCCAATCTCAACCCAGTGTGGAAGATCGGACATCAGGTTAAGGAAGCACTCGACGCGAACAACGTGGGGGACAAGAAGGACCGGATTCAGCGGGTGAACGAATTGCTTGCGGAAGCTGGCCTGCCAGATGTTGAGCGTGTTGCTAAACAGTATCCGCACGAGTTCTCGGGTGGTATGCGTCAGCGTGCGTTGATCGCGATTGGTCTGGCGGCCCGTCCGAAACTGTTGATCGCAGACGAGCCCACCTCGGCACTTGATGTGACCGTGCAACGCCGTATTCTGGACCATCTCGAATCGCTGACTGAAGAGCTCGGCACTGCCGTTCTTTTCATTACTCACGATCTCGGTCTAGCAGCCGAGCGTGCATCGCATCTTGTTGTTATGCATCGCGGACGCGTTGTCGAATCGGGCCCGGCGCTCGAGATTTTGCGCAACCCGCGTCATCCGTACACCCAGCGTCTGGTTGCTGCTGCGCCGTCGTTAGCATCACGGCGGATCGAGTCGGCACATCAGGCTGGTATTGCGCATACTGACGAGGAGATGACCGGAAGCGGAGCAGGCAGAACATCCACAGAAATCGCGGTTGAAGTCAAGCATTTGACGAAGACTTTTAAAGTCCGTGGAGGCAAAGGCCGGACCTTCAAGGCGCTCGACGACGTTTCCTTCAAGGTTCGTAAAGGTACCACGCTTGCGGTTGTGGGCGAGTCCGGCTCAGGCAAGACGACGGCGGCAAATATTTTGCTGGGTTTGCTCGACGCCGATGAGGGTAGCAAATCGGAGGTCATTTTCGGCGGCAAGGACGTTACGAAGATGAACAAGGCGGAACGGTTTGACTTCCGTCGTAAGCTCCAAGTGGTTTTCCAAAACCCGTATGGTTCCCTTGACCCAATGTTCTCGGTGTACTCCGTGATTGAAGAACCGTTGCGAGTGCACAAGATCGGCACGAAGAAGGAACGTGAAGCCCGCGTTGCTGAACTTCTTGATCTTGTTGCGCTACCACGTTCGGCTATGCGCCGTTACCCGAACGAACTTTCGGGTGGTCAGCGCCAGCGTGTGGCTATTGCTCGAGCCTTGGCACTGAAGCCGGAAGCCTTGGTTTTGGATGAAGCGGTATCCGCGCTTGACGTTTTGGTGCAAAACCAGATCTTGCGTCTGCTTAACGATATTCAAGCTCGGATGAATCTGAGCTACTTGTTCATCACCCACGATCTGGCGGTTGTTCGCCAAGTGGCTGACGACGTCGTCGTTATGCAAGACGGCAAGGTGGTTGAGTACGGACCTACCGACGATCTTTTTGCCAACCCGAAGATGGAATACACCCGGAATTTGATTGATTCTATTCCGGGTGGTGATCTGATGATTGGCGGAGACGTCTAAACGGATAAGCCGTTGACGGCTGAACCGTGGTAGACGAACCGGGTTGCAAGCCTGACGCCCGGGAATGAGCCTGCGTTCGGCAATAAGCCTGAAGCCCGGGTAGTTACTAGAGCATAATAAACCCCGCGATGCACACGCATCGCGGGGTTTATTATCGCGGGCTTTTCACCTGATTGAGCAGGTAAAACGGCGTGCCTCTTGCCTAAGCGGCGAAAATGTGGGACAGTACTAGCGGCGAAGTTATTCGCTATACATTGCTGTGATATCGATGAAGCTCGGGTGCACGACTTCCCGTCACCTTCGAGGATTCACAGCTCTAATAGGCGTCGTGACCCCTTCCACACTGGTAGGGGGTGGACTTCTGCACGCCGAATCGGTAAATTAGAAACTTGTGTAGCTTGTATTCTCCTGCCATTTTTCTTGGAAAAATAAGTGTTTTCGCAGGTCAAAGGCCTAAAACGGGGAAATAAGCAACACGTTTACCTTACCGGACCCAGGGAAGGATCACCCTTTGGCTGCTTCGCGCACCTATACGCCCACTGTTGTGGATGGCAAACTTGTGACTGACCGTGTTTCTTTTGCAAAGATCAAGGAACCGTTGCCCGTTCCGGATCTGCTCGGTCTGCAGACCTCCAGCTACGGCTGGCTCATTGGCTCGGATGAATGGCGGGCAACCGCTTCCGAGGGAGAGAAATCAGGTCTGGAAGAAATCTTTGATGAGATTTCCCCGATTGAAAATACTGCCGGGACGATGGGACTTATTCTGTCGAACCCGCACTTGGAAGAGCCGAAAAACTCGGTAGCTGAGTGCAAGGAAAAGGATCTTACCTATTCCGCCTCGCTCTACGTCACGGCTGAATTCCAGAACTATGAGACCGGCGAAATTAAATCGCAGACTACCTTTATCGGTGATTTCCCGTTGATGACGCCGCAAGGCACTTTTATTATCAACGGCACCGAACGTGTGGTTGTTTCGCAGCTGGTACGTTCTCCGGGAGTCTACTTCGAGCGTACTGCCGATAAGACCTCCGATAAGTACATTTACAACACCAAGATTATTCCTTCGCGCGGTGCTTGGCTGGAGTTCGAAATCGACAAGCGTGATTTCGTTGGCGTGCGCGTGGACCGCAAGCGTAAGCAGTCGGCTACGGTGTTCCTCAAGGCCTTGGGAATGACCTCTTCGGAAATCATCGAAGAATTCCAAGACTTCCCGATCCTGCTCGATACTCTCGAAAAGGATGCGGTAGATACCCAAGAAACTGCCCTGCAGGATCTTTACCGTAAGCTCCGTCCGGGTGAGCCGCCCACGGCCGAAGCTGGCCGTGCGCTGATCAACAATTTCTACCACAACCCTAAGCGCTACGATATGGCGAAGGTTGGCCGTTACAAGGTCAATAAGAAGCTGGGTACCAATGTGGAGGCTTCGAAGCGTCAGCTTCAGCTCGAAGATGTCACCGCAACCCTGCGTTACCTGCTCGCTTTGCACGCAAACGAGTCCGAAGTTGTTACCGCTGAAGGTGGCAAGTCGGTACCGGTAGAGTTCGACGATATTGACCATTTTGGCAATCGTCGTATCCGTGCGGTTGGTGAACTGATCCAAAACCAGGTCCGCACTGGTCTAGCGCGTCTTGACCGGATGGTACGCGAGCGCATGACCACTCAGGAAGCCGAAGCAATTACGCCGTCGTCCCTGATTAATATTCGTCCGATCGTAGCTGCGATTAAGGAGTTCTTCGGAACTTCCCAGCTGTCGCAGTTTATGGATCAGAATAATCCGCTGGCTGGCCTGACGCACAAGCGTCGTCTTTCGGCACTCGGCCCGGGCGGCCTGTCCCGTGACCGTGCTTCGATGGAAGTGCGCGACGTGCACCCATCGCACTACGGCCGCATGTGTCCGATTGAAACGCCAGAAGGCCCGAACATTGGTCTGATCGGCTCGCTGGCAACCTATGGTCGCGTCAACTCTTTCGGGTTCATCGAAACTCCGTATCGCAAGGTTGTTGACGGCGTCGTCACCGGCGAAATCGACTACCTTGACGCTGCAGACGAAGATCGCTACAACGTGGCACAGGCGTCGGCTCCGATTGGTGAGGACGGCAAGTTCCTTGAAGACGAAGTTCTCGTCCGTTTGCCCGGTGGCGAGCCGGCTCTGATTCCGGCTGATGAAGTCGGATACATGGACGTTTCGGCGCGGCAGATGGTGTCGGTGGGTACCGCCGCGATTCCGTTCCTTGAGCATGACGACGCTAACCGTGCACTTATGGGTGCGAACATGCAGCGTCAGGCTGTTCCGCTGATCCGTCCGGTTGCGCCTTTTGTTGGCACTGGTATTGAATCGCGTGCCGCGATCGACGCCGGTGACGTCACTATTGCTAAGGCTGGCGGCGTCGTCACCTACGTGTCCGCTGATGTGGTTCACGTGGAAGAAGACTCTGGCGAAGAGCGGATCTACAAGCTGGCAAAGTTCGAGCGTTCCAACCCGGGCAACTGCACCAACCAGATTGTGCGCGTTGCTGAAGGCGATCGGGTAGAAGCCGGATCGCTGATTGCGGACGGCCCAGCTACTGCGGGCGGCGAACTGGCTCTGGGGCAGAACCTGCTGGTCGCTTTTATGGCGTGGAACGGCTACAACTACGAGGACGCTATTATCGTCTCGCAGCGGTGCCAGTCTGAGGATCTGCTGACGTCGATTCATATCGAAGAGCATGAGGTTGATGCTCGGGATACCAAGCTTGGTCCGGAAGAAATCACCCGCGATATTCCAAACGTTTCCGAAGATATGCTGGCTCACCTTGATGAGCGTGGCATTATCCGAATCGGTGCGGAAGTTTCCGCTGGCGATATTCTGGTCGGCAAGATTACTCCGAAGGGCGAAACGGAACTGACCTCGGAAGAGCGTCTGCTCCGCGCTATTTTCGGTGAGAAGGCCAAGGAAGTTCGTGACACCTCGTTGCGTGTTCCGCACGGTGAGTCCGGCATTGTTATCGGAGTTAAAGAATTCTCCGCAGATAACCATGATGAGCTGGCAGCCGATGTTCGCCAGACCGTTCGTGTCCATGTGGCCCAGCGTCGTAAGATCACCATTGGTGACAAGATGGCTGGCCGTCACGGAAACAAGGGTGTTATCTCCCGGATTCTGCCGATTGAAGACATGCCCTTCATGGAAGACGGCACTCCGATCGATATCGTGCTCAACCCGCTCGGCGTACCTTCGCGTATGAACCTCGGTCAGGTATTCGAATTGCATTTGGGTTGGGTTGCTTCCCAGGGCTGGGATGCCAACGAAGCCCGTGCGAATGGTGAAGAGTGGGCTTTGAACCTGCCTGAAAATGCGGTAGAAGCGGATCCGAACTCGCGGGTAGCTACGCCGGTATTTGACGGTCTGGAACCGGAAGAACTGACCGGTTTGCTTGGGGTAACCAAGCCGAATCGTGACGGCGACCAGCTGATTGATTCCTCTGGCAAGGCGCGGCTGTTTGACGGCCGTACCGGCGATCCGTTCCCGGAGCCGGTTTCGGTAGGGTACATGTACCTACTCAAGCTCCATCACCTTGTTGATGACAAGATCCACGCCCGTTCAACCGGTCCGTACTCGATGGTTACCCAGCAGCCGCTCGGTGGTAAAGCACAGTTCGGCGGCCAGCGTTTTGGAGAAATGGAAGTGTGGGCGCTGGAAGCTTATGGCGCGGCACATACCCTCCAAGAAATGCTGACCATCAAGTCCGACGACACCGTTGGTCGTGTCAAGGTCTACGAGGCAATCGTGAAGGGCGATAACGTCCCCGAACCGGGCCTTCCGGAGTCCTTCAAGGTTCTGGTCCAGGAAATGCGTTCCCTGTGCTTGAACGTCGAAGCTTTGGATGCCGCAGGTAATCCGATTAGCCTCCAAGATTCCGATGATGATGCCTTCCGCTCTCCGCAGTCCGTGGGACTGAATACGGGTCTAGAAGGCCTTCAGACCGGATCTGATCTCTAAAACTCTTAAACCGGTGAGGCGGGCACTGAGCGCCCGCGCCTGCCTCACTGTATTGGCCATAAAATCGGCGTAAAGAATGAGGAAGTAGGAACCTTGCTCGACGTCAATCTTTTCGATCAGCTGCATATCTCCCTGGCAACGTCCGACGACGTTCGTAATTGGAGCCAGGGGCCTGTTACGAAACCCGAAACTATTAACTACCGGACACTCAAGCCGGAAAAGGACGGACTGTTCTGTGAACAGATCTTCGGTCCTACCCGCGATTGGGAATGTGCTTGTGGAAAGTACAAGCGTCCCCGATTCAAGGACATTGTGTGTGAGCGTTGTGGCGTAAAGGTCACGCGTTCGAAGGTGCGCCGCGAGCGTATGGGCCATATTAATCTGGCTGCTCCGGTCACCCATATTTGGTACTTCAAGGGTGTACCTTCACGTCTTGGATACCTGCTCGACATTGCCCCGAAGGACTTGGAAAAGGTTATTTACTTCGCGGCATACATGGTTACCCATGTCGATGAAGAGCGTCGCCACAATGATCTGTCCAACCTGACCGCCGAATACGAACTCGAGCGGGAAAGTCTGGAAAAGGATCGCGATGTTGCGGTAGAGAAGTCGCTGAAGAAGGAAGAAGAAGCACTCGCGGCAGCCGAAGCTGCTGGTGAGGATGCTACTGCTATCTCCCGTCTCAAGCGCACGCTCACCAACGATACTGCGCGCGTTCGCCGCGAGTACGATAATGATCTGAAGCGTCTGGAAGAAACGTGGGATAAGTTCCTCAAACTCAAGGTCGGCGACCTTGAAGGTGACGAGGACACCTACCGTGAAATGGCACTGCGCTGGGGTGACTACTTTGAGGCTTACCGCGGTGCGGAAGCCATCCAGCGTCGTCTGCGGACCTTCGACCTGCAAGCAGAGCATGATGCGCTCGTTGAACAGATCGAAACCGGTACTGCCCAGCGTAAGACCCGTGCGCTCAAGCGTATTAAGGTTGTTAACGCATTCCTGCATTCCGGTACTAAGCCGGAAGCTATGGTGCTCGACGCGCTCCCGGTTATTCCGCCGGATCTGCGTCCGATGGTTCAGCTTGACGGTGGCCGTTTCGCTACCTCGGATCTGAACGATCTGTACCGCCGCGTTATTAACCGCAATAACCGTTTGCAGCGCATGATTGATCTCAATGCGCCGGAGATTATGGTTAACAACGAAAAGCGGATGTTGCAGGAGGCTGTGGACGCACTGTTTGATAACGGACGACGCGGTCGCCCGGTTCAAGGTGCAGGTAACCGTCCGTTGAAGTCGATTTCCGACATGCTTAAGGGCAAGCAGGGCCGCTTCCGTCAGAACCTGCTCGGCAAGCGCGTGGACTACTCAGGTCGTTCGGTTATTGTTGTTGGCCCGACGTTGAAGCTACACCAGTGTGGTCTGCCTAAGACCATGGCTCTGGAACTGTTCAAGCCGTTCGTGCAAAAGCGTCTGGTTGACCAGGATATTGCTAAGAACATTAAGGCTGCCAAGCGTCTGATTGAACGTCAGCATGACGAAGTTTTCGACGTGCTGGAAGAAGTTATTCGTGAGCATCCGGTGCTACTGAACCGCGCACCAACTCTGCACCGCCTCGGTATTCAGGCTTTCGAGCCGAAGCTTATCGAAGGTAAAGCTATTCGCCTGCACCCGCTCGTCTGTGCCGCCTTCAACGCGGACTTCGACGGTGACCAGATGGCAGTTCATCTGCCGCTCTCGGTTGAAGCTCAGGCAGAGGCTCGTATCCTCATGCTGTCGGCGAATAATATTCTCAAGCCTTCCGACGGACGTCCGGTTACCGTGCCGGCACAGGACATGATTATTGGCCTGTACCACCTGACGATTGCCCGCGATAACAAGGAAGGCGAAGGCCGCCACTTCGCTTCGGTTGCGGAAGCACAGATGGCCTATGATCTGGGTGAACTGGATCTGAACGCCAAGATTAAGATTCGTTTCCAAGGTGATGAAATCGTGCTCCCGCGCAAGTGGGCAGCAGCTGAGGGTTACACCGAAGGCGACGCAGTTATTCTTGACACCACCTTGGGACGGGCACTGTTCAATGATGCTCTGCCGGCGTCATTCCCGTACGTCAATGAGAATGTTGACAAGAAGGTTCTTGGCGTTATCGTCAACGAGCTTGCTGAGCGCTACCCGAAGGTTGAAGTTGGCGTATCGCTGGACGCCCTGAAAGATATGGGCTTCTTCTGGGGTGGCCGTTCGGGCGTGACTATTGCGGTATCCGACGTTGTCCCGCCGTCGAACAAGCCGGAGATTTTGGCCGCTGCGGAAAAGCGTGCTGCCAAGATTGAACAGGAATTCCAAGAAGGTAATATTCGCGACGAGGATCGTCGTAAGGACCTCGTTGCCCTGTGGACGGAAGTAACCGACGAAGTTGCCGAAGAAATGCGGCAGAACTTCGACGACGAAAATAACGTGAACCTTATGGTGAGCTCCGGAGCGCGTGGTAACTGGATGCAGATTCGTCAGGTTGCCGGTATGCGTGGCCTCGTGGCGGATCCGAAGGGCGAGATTATTCCACGTCCGATCACCTCGAATTATCGTGAAGGCTTGACGGCTCTGGAATACTTCACCGCAACCCACGGTGCTCGTAAGGGTCTGGCAGACACTGCGCTGCGTACTGCCGAGTCGGGTTACCTTACCCGTCGTCTGGTTGACGTGGCACAGGATGTTATCGTTGGCGAACGTGACTGTGGTACGTCGCGCGGTCTGGTTAAGCAGATTGTTGTTGCTGACGATAACGGCTTTGACGTCCGGTCGGACGATATCGACACGTCGGTATACGCGCGCACCCTCGCTAAGGACGCGGTTGACGCCGATGGCAATGTAATTGTTGAAGCTGGCACCGATATCGGTGACGTTGCGCTAGAGAGCCTGATGGATGCGGGTATCCGCGAGATCACGGTTCGTTCGGTACTTACCTGTGATTCGCGGGTTGGCACCTGTGCAATGTGCTACGGTCGTTCGCTGGCAACCGGCAAGCTGGTTGATATTGGTGAAGCTGTGGGTATTGTTTCGGCACAGTCCATTGGCGAACCGGGCACCCAGCTCACCATGCGTACCTTCCACACGGGTGGTGCGGCTTCGGCCGAGGACATCACCCAGGGCCTGCCGCGTGTTCAGGAACTGTTCGAAGCACGTACACCCAAGGGTGAGGCTCCGATTGCGGAAGCTGCTGGCAAGCTCGAAGTGGAAGAGCTGGAGCGCTCGCGTCGCCTGACGATTAAGCGCGATGACGGCGATGAAGACCTGAGCTACCTTGTTGCTAAGCGTGCCAAGATGCTGGTTGAAGAAGGCGCACATGTGACCGTTGGCCAGCAGTTGGTAGAAGGCTGGATTGATCCGAAGAAGGTACTGCGGATTTCGGGCCGCCGGGCTGCGCAGCTACACCTCGTTTCGGAAGTCCAGAACGTTTACCGTTCGCAGGGCGTAGAAATTCACGATAAGCACATCGAGGTTATTGTTCGTCAGATGCTCCGCCGCGTTACCGTCCTCGATTCGGGCGATACACGCCTGCTTCCAGGTGAACTGGTGGACGTGGCAAAATTCGAGAAGGAAAACCGGGCAACTTTGGCGGCAGGTGGACGTCCGGCATCGGGCCGTCCCGAGCTGATGGGTATTACCAAGGCCTCGCTGGCTACGGATTCGTGGCTTTCGGCTGCATCCTTCCAGGAGACCACGAAGGTTCTGACCGAAGCAGCGCTGAATTCTAAGGTTGATCCGTTGACCGGCTTGAAGGAAAACGTCATCCTTGGCAAGCTCATCCCGGCTGGTACCGGTTTGGAATCCCTGCGCAATCTGCGCGTGGAGCCAACCCCGGCCGCCCGTTCTGAATACGAGCAGCTCAACTCCTTTATGGGCTTGGGCGAACCGCTCGATGACATTTACGGGTATGGTGCTTTCGATGACTATGACAATTCCGGCTACGGTTACGGCACATCCTTCTAGGATGTGACTGTTAACAGTTAATACGAACCGTAGCTGATACGGAACCAAAGTGGAGCCGGCAGGGCAGACCTGCCGGC
>JAAYWS010000158.1 GCA_012516575.1 Actinomycetaceae bacterium | reverse complement strand
TGCAAGCGGGAATACATTGCTTACTACCTCAGCAGCAAAGTTAAAGACCTCCAGGCCGAGCAGCGAAAACTCATGGCCGAAAACAACCGGGCCGAGGTGGAAAGCATGAAGCGGAAAATCAAGGCGGAGATGGATCGGGTGCGGGCCGAGATAGAAACAGGGAATACCAAGATGTGAAATACAAATACAAGAAGCCGGATCCGTTTTATTTAAGCAAGCCCTGGCGAAAGGTCAGGGCCGTTGCTTTAGCGCGGGATCATCACCTGTGCCAGCATTGCCTGAAGCGGGGGCGCCTGCGTGCCGCTGCTCTGGTCCACCATATCAAGCCGCTTGATACGTTTCCTGACCTGGGGCTGGAGCTGGACAACCTGCTGTCGCTGTGTGACGCCTGCCATAACCGGATACACGCCGGGGACAACCTGACCGCCAGACCAGCACCGAGGCGGGCCAGAGTGATCAAGGGTTGAACCGATGAGAATAGGGAACTGCAGCCCGACAAGAGGCGGAACTCTCCACCGCCTCTTTCTCATGCTTAAAAACGGAGAAAAAAGCACAGGAGAGGTGCAGGAAAATGAAATGTGGCATTTATTGCATTACCAACGAAAAGAACGGCAGGGTCTATGTGGGGCAGAGCCGGAACATCCCCGTGAGATGGTCAGCCCATCGAAGAGCATGCGATGCTGATACGTCGATGATAGCGAAGGCCATTAAAAAACACGGGCTGGAGAACTTCAGGTTTAAAGTGCTTGAACCTTGTCAGCCGCATATGCTTGACGAAAGAGAACGCCATTACATCAAAAAGCTGCAGTCCATGTATAACCAGAATGGTTACAACATCGAAAGCGGCGGGAACACTGGAGAGAAAATATCGCCCCTTATCAGCCAAAGAAAGCGCGGCAAAAACAACCCGATGTATGGCAAAAAAGTGGGAGCCAAAACAAGGCGGGCTATGTCTTTAAGCAGCAGGGGGAGTAACAACAAGCTGACTGAACCGGAAGTCAGGGACGTTAAGACACTACTGCTTGATGGCGCCGGATGCTCAGAGCTGGCCGAAAGATATAGTGTCAGCTATCATGCAATCCATAAAATAATGCAGGTTAAAAACTGGGAATGGGTGCTGCCGGAATTAAACGCAGCGCTCATTAATTTAACGGACGATGAAAAGAAAAAGAGAGATGCTGAAATAAAAGAGCTATGGGAAAAAGGAAAATATGCAGCAGAAATTGCAAGAATGGTTAATTGCAGCGAAGGGACCGTTAAAAGAGTAGTTGGAACAAGCCGGCTGAAAGAAGCAAAAGAACGCTACCAAAATATGATTGACGACTACGAAAACGGGCTGTCGAGGGATGCCATACAGGAGCGCTACGGCGTGAGGCGCAGCGCTGTCAATAGGGCGCTGCAGGGCATAGACCAGCGGCGGCGAGCAGAGCGCGCAGCTGTATGGGTGGGTATGAGGCGCCGTGGCGTCACCGTCCAGACCATAGCAGCGATGTATGGAGTGAACAAAGGAACAGTGACAGAGCACACCAAGGGGCGCTGGCGGGAGTAGATATGCCCCCCTACCCTTGATACGGGAGCCCCTTTACTATAAACCGGAGGCTGTCCTTCCTTCACACACAAGCCAATTTTTTATGAAAGGGGGCCTTTGTGATGGCGATCAACAAGCTGGCCGAAAAGTTGAAAACGTACCTGGGCGACATCTACCACCCGTCAGACGATGAGCTGATTAACCTTTACTGCGAAACATACGACCTTTATCGGGAGATGGTTAAGGAACTACGCGAAACAGGGCTGATGACAGAGCACACGAACAAGTTCGGGGCCAAAAACCTGGTAAAAAACCCCCTGGCGATAGAAGTAACAAAAATTACACAGGTTTTAAACCAGCTCCTGAAGTCTTTAGGCCTGACCGCCGCCCAGCGGAAGAAGGCGGTGGCCGATGATACCAACGACGACTTCGACGATCTATGATGAGTTAAAGCCAGTATTTTTTGATCACATTCTCACCCGCCCGGCAAAAAAACT